>NZ_JBQFPK010000002.1:0-486354 GCF_056534465.1 Ruegeria sp. D3 | reverse complement strand
ATCCCCAAATGATCACGCAAAAATCCAGACAATAACGTCCGACCCTCAACTTCACCGCTCACAGCTACGCCGTTCACAGTCATCGAAATCTGTGCCATGAAATCCTCCCGTTTCGTATTGTTCCTCGGGTCGAGTTAAACACGCGGGTTTTCATTTGAGAACAAAAATCTGAGACGGTTCAGAGGATTGTCGGGCAAGCCCACCACTTCAGGGCTTTCGCGAAGACCGGGGCTGCGGGCGTGTCGGGATCTCTTTCAGTAACCCACCGACACCCATCCCTGCGATGTCGAGCCCCGTTGTTTCGATCCCGCAGGCCACGCGGGACAAAACCCAATCGGCCCCGTTCAGTGCAGGTGAACGCGCGCAGCCCGGCAAGCCAATCACGGGCCGCTCGCCAAGCGCTCCGAGAAATAGAAGGTTGCCCGGATCGACCGGCATTCCGAACCGGTCCACTTGCCCTCCGGCGGCGCGTACCGCCTCGGGAGCCACGTCGTACACGTCAGACGTGGCCGAGCCGGTCAGGATCATGACGATATCCCCCTCAGCGTCGGACACAGCCGAGGACAAAGGTTCCGCCTGATGCGGGACGATCCGAGCGTCTGACAGTTCCATCCCCAAGGCTTCGACACGCCCCCTGATTGCGGCAATCCCTTTGTCATTCGACGGGCCGCCGGGAATATCAGTCACCACTAGACCCGCAGTTTTGTGGATCGGCGAGACCATACGGATCGATGCCTGCGCCAGACGTGCCGCGTGCATCACATCGCCTCCGGGCACGGCATAAGAGATAACCTTGATCGTAGCCACCATGCCGCCTTCGCCCATCTGCTGGTATTGCGGAACAGTCGCGACGGTGATCATCGGGTTGACGCGATTGAAGGCCTCCAACGCCTCAACATCCAGCACGGCGACGCCTGGTACATCCGCCAGCAGATTCACGCGTCCGGTGAAAGGTTGGGTCACGCGTAAACACGCCTCGGTTGGGTTCGGAACCAAGGCGGCGGCCAGCATCCGGGCGGCCTCATCCTCGTGACAGTCACCCGGTTCAAGTCGCGCGACAGTGACGGAGCCAAAGCCAGCCTCGGTCAGGTCGTTGATGTGGTCTGCCGTCAGCGCGATGCCTTTGCGCAGCTTACGGTCACCGACCTTGATCGAATGGGCTAGGATCGTGCCGACGGCCTCGGCAACGGGGACAGGACCGAACTTCACGCTTTGCCTCGTAACACGGCGGTCATCTGTGCCAATATGGCGACTGCAATTTCGGACGGATCGGCAGCCCCGATATCCAGACCAACCGGACCATGAATGCGGGCAATCTGATCTTCGGTGAACCCGGCCTCGGTCATACGAGCCACGCGTTTGGCGTGGGTCCGGGTCGAGCCGAGAGCACCGATGTAAAACACCCCGGCGGCCAACGCTGACTCCAGTGCCGGGTCGTCCAGCTTGGGGTCGTGGGTCAACAACACCACAGCGGTGCGCGAATCTAGACCCAGCTTGGCAACAGCCTCATCCGGCCAATCGGTCAGTATGTTTTCACCCGGAAAACGGGCGCTGGACGCAAAAGCATCCCGTGGGTCGATAATCGCGGGGTCATACCCTGCAATCCGTGCCATCGGCACCAGCGCCTGCGCAATATGAACCGCACCCACGACAATCAGGCGCAAAGGTGGGTTGTGAACAGCCACAAAGGTCTTGCCGTCCTCTTCGAACCCCGAGCGATCCATGCGCAGCCGGTCGGCATACGCGTTGCGACGCAGCGCGCGGTGGCCGGTCTCGACATTGACCTCATAGGCGAGTGGTACTCGCGCGGCCCGCGCCTCGACCAGATCACGAAGCATGGGTTCGGGCAGAACGCTTCCGATGGGCTCGACCAGCACCCGGATCGTCCCTCCACAGGCCAGACCAACGGCAAACGCATCTTCGTCGCTGACACCAAATTCCAACAGACGTGCTTCGCCTTCATCTATGGCCTCAAGCGCTTCGACGATCACAGCGCCTTCGACACAACCGCCCGAAACCGAACCTTCGATCCGACCATCGCCGCCAATGACCAACTGCGCGCCCACACGGCGCGGGGCGCTTCCCCAAGTCTCAACCACGGTGGCGAGCGCGGCCTTTTTGCCATTGCTGAACCAGCGCAGCGCAGTTTCTGGGCTGTTGTCGAATCTGTCCATTGCACCCTCCCATAGTGCTTTGACCCAACATAGGCAGGTTTGGCCAGATGAAAAGGAACCCCGACTTTAAGGTCAGACGCCGCAGTCAGGCTTCGGCGCGAATTGGCTGAGTTTTTACCATTTTCTGCAAAGCATTGATTGTCTACAGAGCAGATTCTAGCCTACACATACATCTGCTGCATTCCAGCATGCGCATATTTAATTTTCACAAGGGAGACAAAGAGTTGAAACGCATTTTTGCACTCGGAACAGCAATCGGACTTTTGGCATCCACGGCAGTCAGTGCAGATACATTCCTGCGCTATGGCGAGGTCGAGGGCTGGAAGGTATTCATTGATCAGGACAAGAAATCCTGCCTGATTGAGGCTATCGATGACTCCGAAAACGTAGTTCAGATGGGGCTAACCGAAGATCGCGGCGTTGGCTATGTGGGCGTCTTCACCAAAGAAAAAACCGACATCAAGCGCGGCGATACCGAGGCTGTGGCAATTCTGCTGGGCGACAACCTCTATATCGGTGAAGCCACCGGCATGAAGGGTAACATCACCAAGGGGTATTCGGGCGGTTACGTTCTGTCCAATGATCCCCAATTCGCTGAAGACATTGCCAAGCAAAAGGTGATGCTTGTCTTCCCCGAGAAGGAATTTGCCTTCACCGTGGATCTGACTGGCACCTACAAGGCCATGGAAATGGCCCGCAAGTGCAATGAAGAACAGCTGAGTTAACCCTAACTCGAAAGCGCGGTCATCAGCCGCGCTTTCTCACCCATGTCATCGGGTTTCGAGATGACCTCGGCCAGATCCTCGAGCGAGGAAATAGAATGCCCGGCCCGAAAGCTGTCCACATGCGGCAGCATCGCGGCCACGCCCTGCGCCTTAGGTGCAAACCCGTCCCAGCGCAGCAGTGGGTTCAGCCAGATCAGACGGCGGGCGGAAAGGTGCAGACGCTCCATCTCTTTCCCCAGCGCTTGCGGTTCGCCCCGGTCCAATCCGTCCGAGATCAGCAGAACCACCGCACCCTGCCCCATGACGCGCCGCGACCAGTCGCGGTTGAACGCGTGCAGGCATTCGCCGATGCGGGTGCCGCCCTCCCAATCCTGCGCTTCCGCCCCAGCGGCGGCCAAAGCGGCGTCCACATCGCGCTGATGCAGGTGGCGGGTGATATTGGTCAGCCGCGTCCCGAAAGTGAACGCGTGAACCTTGGCCCATCCCGCGCCCTTCGCGTTCGAGACCGAGTGCAGAAAATGAAGGATAATGCGGCTGTATTGGCTCATCGAGCCCGAGATATCACACAGCACCACCAGATTTGGCCAGCGGGTTCGGGGTTTCTGACGGGCGATTTCGTGCAACTCTCCGCCCTGGCGCATGGCGGCGCGCAAGGTGCGGGCGCGGTCGATCCTTTGCCCAACATGGCTGGCTTGACCGCGCCGGGATTCGATTGGTTTTATGGGTAGCGTCATACGGGCCAATATGCGCTTGGCCTGAGCGATCTCGGCGGTGCTCATCTGTTCAAAATCCAGACTGCGCACGCGTTCCTCGGTCGAGGCGGTTTGTGAGGCGTCGATCTCAAGCTCAGTTTCTTCGCCCGTGTCTTGCGTCTCTGGCTGATCGCGTTCGACACCATCCAGCAGCGCCTCGGCCGCGCGCTTTTCGCCCGCGTCGGCCTTGCGGTCTTCCTGAACACCACGGATCGCCGGCAGCATCATGGCCATCATATGCTCCATATACCGCGGGTCGCGCCAATACATGCGAAAGACCTGCGCGAACACTGTGCGATGTTCGGGACGGCTCACGAAACAGGCGTGCAGGGTCCAGTAGAAATCCTGCTTTTCCGAGAACCCGGCAGCCTGCACCGCGCGGATGGCATCGACAACACGGCCCGTACCTATGGGCAAGCCCGCCTTGCGCAGGGCCCGCGCGAAATGGGTGATGTTCTGCGCCAGTTTGGGGTCATCTGGGATATCTAGGGGAACCTGCTCCGCCATCACACCGGTTCGAGCGTGGCTTTGGCTTCGTCCAGAATACGTTTTGCCTCAGACCCTTGGAGTTTCTGGATGTCGTCTTGGTACTTCAGGATAGCGCCCAGCGTATCGCCGATCACTTCGGGGCTGAGGTTGATCACATCAAGCGCCAGCAGGCATTTGGCCCAATCGATCGTCTCTGCAACGCCGGGTTTCTTGAACAGGTCTTCTGTGCGCAAATGCTGAACGAAGGCCACCACCTCGCGGCTCAGCTGCTGTGCCGCTTCGGGTGCGCGGGCGTGGAGGATTTCGATCTCGCGCTCGAAATCGGGGTAGTCGACCCAATGATAGAGGCAACGGCGTTTCAGGGCGTCATGCACCTCGCGCGTGCGGTTCGAGGTGACGATGACAATGGGCGGTTCCGGCGCTTTAACAGTGCCCAGTTCGGGGATTGTAACCTGAAAATCGCTGAGCGCCTCCAGCAGGAACGCCTCGAACGGTTCATCCGTGCGGTCAAGTTCGTCGATCAGCAGGACCGGCGCGCCGTGTTCATCTGGGCGCATAGCCTGCAACAGCGGGCGTTCGATCAGGTAGTCGTCCGAAAACAGCTCGGATTGCAGGGCACCCCGGTCGGCGCCGCCCGAGGCTTCGGCGGTGCGGATTGCCACCATTTGCGCCGGGAAGTTCCATTCGTAGACAGCCGAAGACGCATCCAGCCCCTCGTAACACTGCAGTCGGATCAAACGGCGGTTCAGCCCGGCGGCCAGCGCCTTGGCGATCTCGGTCTTGCCGACCCCGGCCTCACCCTCCAGAAACAACGGGCGGCCCAGTTTCAGCGACAGGAAGACGACCGTGGCCAAGGCCCGCCCGCAGACATAGCCCTGATCGCCCAGCATAGTCTGAACGGCGTCGATGGAATTTGGCTGCGTCATGGCGATCTCCCTCGGGGCACAAGAGGTCACGACGGCGGGCGCGCGTCAAGACCAGGGCTTTGCAAGGAGTTACGACGTTCGGGCATATTGACAAGGGGCAGCCGTGCATTCTGGGCCTTTCACGGCTACACGCACTGTGCTAGCCGGGGGCCATGACCGATACCCTGACGATCCGCCGCCCCGACGACTGGCACCTGCATCTGCGCGATGGCGCGATGCTTGAGGCCGTCCTGCCCGAAACCGCGCGCCATTTCGCCCGCGCGATCATCATGCCGAACCTCGTGCCGCCTGTGGTGCGCGGCGATCAGGCCGCCGCCTATCGCGACCGTATCCTGGCCGCCCTGCCCGACGGGATGAGCTTTGAGCCGCTGATGACCCTCTATCTGACCGAGGACACGGATGCCGAAGACGTCGCCGCCGCCCATGCCAGCGGGCTGATCAAGGCGTGCAAGCTGTACCCGGCTGGAGCCACGACCAATTCGGCCTCGGGTGTGCGGGATTTCGACAAGGTGCGCCCGGTGCTTGAAAAGATGGCCGAGATTGGCCTGCCTATGTGTGTGCATGGCGAGGTCACGGACTCTGACATCGACATTTTCGACCGCGAGGCCGTGTTTATCGACCGTGTTCTGGACCCGATCCGTAATTCGACCCCCGGCTTGCGCGTGGTGATGGAGCATATCACCACCGCAAACGGTGTGGACTACGTCAAGGCCAATGACACCGATCTGGGCGCAACGATCACGGCGCATCACCTGATCATCAACCGTAACCATATTCTGGTTGGCGGGATCAAACCGCATTACTACTGCCTGCCCGTCGCCAAGCGCGAAGAACACCGGCTGGCACTTTTGGCTGCTGCGACCTCGGGTGATGCAAGGTTCTTTTTGGGCACCGACAGCGCGCCGCATACGGATGCGAACAAGGAAATGGCCTGTGGCTGTGCCGGGTGCTTCACCGCGACGAACACGATGTCACTAGTGGCCGAGATGTTCGACCGTGAAGGGGCGTTGGACAAGCTGGAAGGGTTCACCTCGCTCAATGGCCCCGGTTTCTATGGCCTGCCGGTGAATGAGGACACGATCACACTAACCAAGGGCGAACCGGTCGTGTATCCCGAAAAAATCGACTCTGGTGACGGGCCTGTCACGGTGTTCGACCCAGGATTCCCGCTGCATTGGCGCGTGGACTAATCCGCTAGCAATGCCGCCAGATCGCGGGCGCGGCCTCCGGTGCGCAGCATCGACCAGATCGCGTCCGCCTCGTCACCTCCGATCAGCTTGGCAGCCTTGCCACGCACCCGATCCTCACGCTCGGACAAGGGCAACGGGGTCAGAAGATCATGACTGGCCTCTTTGCGCGCGCCGTCACGGCGCAACAGGGTCAGGTGGGCTTGCGTCTCGGACAGCGTTTCATCCTCCTCGACCGTGACGCGGTCGCGCAGCGATGTCAGGCGCGGATCGGCGCAGGTTTTCTCGGAATAGCTGGCGGGCAAGGCGGTGTCATATCCCAGCGCCTGCATCGCAATCACCGTCCGGTATGAAAACTTGGCCCCCAACCCGGTGGTCGGAGACATCTGGTTGCACACGCTCATCCAGCGCGGATGGGTCTTGACCGTGATCTCGGCCACTTCGGGTTCGGCGATGTCCAACGCGCGCGCCGCCTCTAGCGCCGCGTGCAGCCCGTGGCAGCAAGCGTGAAACTTATGGCTTACGGATGTGAACAGCCAATCCTCGCCCAATCCATCCAGAGCGGTCTGCACATCACCCTGCCCCTGATGGGTGGCCCCAAACCCACAGGGGCCTTCCAACGCATCTGCACTGGGGTCGAACCCCTTGGCGATCAGCAGAGCCGCTTCGACCCCGGCCGAGGCCGCAAGCCCCGCGTTATAGGGCTTCCCCATCGTGCCAAATTGCGCCTTCAGCCCCGCCGCTCGGGTGGCCGTCAATCCCAGAACCTTGCGCATCTGCCCAGCGTCAAACCGTAGGATGCGGCCCGCTGCGACCGCTGCCCCGAAAGCCCCGGCGGTGGCCGTTTGATGAAACCCGGCCTGATAGTGGTCGCGCCCTAGCCAGAGACCGACACGGATTGAGACCTCCATCCCCACCAAAGCGGCCTCAAGAACATCCACCAGAATGCGGTCGTCCCACTCTCCAAGCGCAAGGGCCGCTGGCAGAATGGCAACCGAGGGATGGCCAATATGGGCGAAATGCGTGTCGTCATAGTCCAGCGCATGGGACACCGTCCCGTTAACCAGTGCCGCACCTCGCAAGGGCGCGGCCCCACCGCCGAACAGATGCGCCTGTGCTTCGCCGCCCTCGTCAAGAACCAGCGCGCGTACGGATTTCGAAACGGGCTCGTCTTCTCCAGCCCGCCCTACGGCCAGCCAATCCAGAACGGACAAAGACGTTACAATCCGAGCCTGCTGCGACGTAGATACGGGACTGGCCGCGAACCCGGCCAAGGCGTTGGTAAAATCACTCATGCGGCGCAGTCTAGCGTGCGCCGGGGATGGGTAAAGCCTCAGCTGTACAAATCTGCGGCGCGGGCCTCGAAGGCTTTGACCACCCGCTGCATGGCCTCGTTGAACACGACGCCGATGATGCCCTGCAGGATGGCATTCTTGAACTCGAAATCCACATGGAACGAGATGTTGCAGCCCCCATCAGCCGCGTCTTCGAACCGCCAGTCGGATTTCATGTATTTGAACGGCCCGTCCAGATACTCGGTGTCGATCCGGCGATCCTCGGCGTGTAGCGTCACACGGCTGCCGAACCGTTCGCGGAACACTTTGAAGGAAATCACAAGATCGGCCTCTAGCACCTGGGCCTCGCCCGCCGCATAAGTGCGCCTGATCCGGGCCGCCGCGCACCACGGCAAAAACTGCGGGTATTTGGCCACATCCGCGACAAGGTCATACATCTGCTGAGCGGTATACGGCAGGTGACGTGTCTCGGAATGGGTCGGCATGGCGGTCCGCTATTTGCAGGTGACAATGGCGCGTCATGTCGTATGTTGCGCGCCAAAGATCAAGGGGGCAGTGATGACAGACCGCGCATATGTGATAGATGAGATGATCTCGGCCAAGGCCATCGCCGCCCGGATCGAAGAACTTTGCCGCGAGATCACGCAGGAATTCGGCAACACCGACAAGTTGGTTGTTGTGGGTCTGTTGCGCGGCAGTTTTGTGTTCATCGCAGATCTGGTGCGCGAGCTGGATCTGCCAATCGAGGTGGATTTCCTTGAGGCGTCCTCGTACGGCGACTCGATGGAGAGCAGCCGTGAAGTACGCATTCTCAAGGACTTGCGCGGCGCAATTGAAGGACGCGATGTGCTGGTCGTCGAAGATATCGTCGATACTGGCCATACCCTGAACCACGTGACCAAACTGTTGCGCAGCCGTAAACCCGCGCGGCTGAAATCCATCGCCTTGCTCGACAAGCCCAGCAGGCGCGAGGTCGATTTTCGCTCAGACTGGATCGGGTTTGAAATACCTGATGAGTTTGTCGTGGGCTACGGCATCGACTACGCGCAGCGCAATCGCAACCTGCCGTTTATCGGTAAGGTTCGATTTGTCGAAGACTGAGCGGCCTTCTGACCTATCCATCTTGTGCAAGTAGCAGTGGTTAAGCTTCCCAAAAATTCATCTATTGGAATATTATTGGACATTTCTCCCAGCAAGAGACTACCATTCGAGTACTTTGGGAGGTTTTATACATATGAAAACACTGTCTATTGGGATTCTGGCGGCTTTCGCGCTAGGCGCAACAGTTGGAATTGCGGATGCAAAAGACAACAAGGGCAAAGGTAAAGGCCCCGACAAGTCGAAAATTGAAAAGTCGCTAAAAACAAATAAGGGCGTCGGTGTACCGCCCGGACAGATCAAGCGCTATACGCGAGGTCAGAAAATCCCTAATGACTTGGATTTTGACTACCTTGACGATCTGGATGGTTGGAAGTTGAAACCCCTGCCCGCCGGTCAGCGGTATATCCGCGTAGACGACGAAATCCTGTCGATATCCGATGACACAAAGACAGTTATTGATGCCGTTGGAATCGTCGGTGATCTTGTAAACTGAGGGCTCAGCCTACAAGAGATCGAATTGCTGCACTGAATACATCTACCCCTACAGGGATCAGCGCATCCGGAAAATCATAGTCCGGGTTGTGCAATTGCGGGTGCGCTTGTCCGGCACCCAGCCAAAACATCGCCGCCGCGGCGCTTTTGCCAAACTGGCCGAAATCCTCGGAAAATTTCTGGGGTTCCGTCGTAAAAGTACAAGGAACGCCGAGCCCGGCGCAGGCCTCAGCTACAGTGGCAACAGCCTGCGCGTTGTTTGTGCAGGCCTCGAACACATCCTCATAGGTGATTTCAACCGCAAGACCCTGGGTTTCTGCGGTTTGAGTGACAAGCCCTTCGGCTTCGGCGATCAGGTTCTGCATCCGAGTGTCGGATACGGTGCGCAGCGTCACCCACAGCTCGGCCGCGCCCGGGGCGACGCCAAACGTGGGTTCGCCCAGTCGGGCGTGGGTCACAGTGGTCAGGGCGAAATCGGCATTCAGTGCGCCGCCCGATCCCAAACCAGCAAGTTGCAGAATCAAAGACGCAAGCGCTTTTGCCGGAGAGACTCCATCCTGCGGCTCCGCTGCGTGCGAGGTCTTACCCTTAAGCACAACTCTCATCCCGCGTGACGCACAGTTGGCAGGGCCTGCACACAACGACACCTCACCCAGCGCGAGGCCGGGCAGATTGTGCAACGAAAATACATGGTCCGGCGCGATGGACGCGAACTGGGGATCAGCGCGAAAGGCTGCAGCCCCCTGCCCGGTCTCCTCAGCGGGTTGAAAGATC
Source organism: Ruegeria sp. D3 (assembly GCF_056534465.1). Taxonomy (NCBI): domain Bacteria; kingdom Pseudomonadati; phylum Pseudomonadota; class Alphaproteobacteria; order Rhodobacterales; family Roseobacteraceae; genus Ruegeria; species Ruegeria sp. D3. Next base: position 476,439 of record NZ_JBQFPK010000002.1, on the reverse strand, counting down.
AGAACCACGCGGCCCTTTTGCGGGCGGGCTTTCGCCAGATGATCCGCTACGCCCAAAACCATGACCATATGGCCATCATGTCCACACAGATGCCCCCTGCCCACCACGCGCGAGGCATAGCTTGCATCCGATATTTCCTGAATCGGCAGCCCGTCCAGCTCGCACCGGATCGCCACTGTGGGCCCGGGCTGGCCGCTGTCGAATATTCCACCCACGCCATGCCCGCCGATCCCGGTCAATACCTGATCGGCATCGCGCGCGCGCAATTCATCAGCGATCCGGGCGGCCGTTTCGGTCTCCTGCCCGGACAATTCAGGATATTGATGCAATTCGTGCCGCAGCCGGGTCAGCCGGGCCAACGCCTCGGGGCTCACCCTTGTTCGAGCTTTGCCTGACGAGCGTCACGCAGGCGCGCAAAGTCGTCACCTGCGTGATAGGACGAACGCGTTAGCGGAGTCGCCGATACCATCAGGAAACCTTTACCAAAAGCAGCCTTCTCGTATGAAGCGAACTCCTCGGGCGTTACAAAGCGATCAACACCGTGATGTTTTGGCGTCGGCTGTAGGTATTGGCCAATGGTCAGGAAATCGATATCAGCAGCGCGCATGTCATCCATAACCTGCCGAACCTCTTGCTCGCCCTCACCCAGACCAACCATGATGCCGGATTTGGTGAAGATCGAGGGGTCCATCTCTTTAACCCGCTGCAACAGGCGCAGGCTGTGGAAATAACGAGCACCGGGGCGGACTTGCGGATAGAGGCCGGGAACGGTTTCCAGATTGTGGTTGAAAACATCCGGCTTGGCCTCGACCACGGTTTCCAGAACCGCAGGATCACACTTCAGAAAATCGGGGGTCAGAATCTCGATCGTGGTCTTGGGCGAGCGATGACGCACGGCGCGGATGGTCTGCGCAAAATGCTCAGCCCCACCATCGGCAAGATCATCACGGTCCACCGAAGTGATAACCACGTGGTTTAGCCCCAGCTTTTGCACCGCATGGGCCACGCGGCCCGGCTCGAACGCGTCCAGTTCATCAGGGCGGCCAGTGGCGATGTTGCAGAAGGTGCAGCCACGGGTACAGATTTCGCCCATGATCATCATGGTGGCGTGGCCCTGGCTCCAGCATTCGCCGACATTGGGGCACCCTGCTTCTTCGCAGACGGTGACCAAATTGTTTTCACGCATAATCTTGTGCGTTTCTGCATAACCCTTGCCCCCCGGTGCCCGCACCCGAATCCATTTCGGTTTTTTCGGCTGCGCATTGTCCTGACGATGCGCTTTTTCGGGATGACGTTGTTCGGGGATCTTCAGATCACGCACGGCGGCTTTCCTGACTTAGGGTCACTTGAGTGGGATTTAGTACATTCCTGTGTAACAAGCTAGCCCACCCGTGCATAGCTGCCATGACCGCGCACCATGCATCCGCAGAATACTGACTGTACTGATTCAATCGATTATTGCTATATTTCAGCGTCTTCCAATAAATATCAGAAAATTCGCATCTGCGAAAACAATCGCATTGAAGCACATTTAGAACTGTTTTAAATCCGCCTCAATTCACACAGGAATCACAGGAATTTGAACATGAAGACCGGGACCGAACTGCCGAAAGTGACCTTCCGCACCCGAGTGCGTGACGAGGCCGTCGAAGGCCCCAACCCCTATCGCTGGGAAGACAAGACCACCGCAGATTACTTCGCCGGCAAGCGCGTGATCCTGTTCTCGTTGCCCGGTGCATTCACGCCAACCTGCTCGACCTACCAACTGCCCGGTTTTGAAAACGGCTTTGCCGACTTCAAGAAAAACGGCATTGATGAGATCTACTGCATGTCGGTCAATGACAGCTTTGTCATGAACAAATGGGCGCAAGATCAGGGCTTGAAGAACGTCAAGGTCATTCCCGATGGATCGGGTGAGTTCACACGAAAGATGGGGATGCTGGTCGACAAAGACAATCTGGGATTCGGAATGCGTTCGTGGCGCTATGCGGCCATCATCACCGACGGCGTTGTCGAAGCGTGGTTCGAAGAGCCCGGACTGATGGATAACTGCCCCGAAGACCCCTATGGCGTGTCATCTCCGGAAAATCTGATGACGCATCTGGAAGCAGAGAAAGAACTAACTCTGGCCTGATCGCGACTTTGAGTACCTCTGCAAGACCCGCCCTGTTGGCGGGTCTTTTCATGTCCGCGTTGCCGAAACGATATCCGTTCCGACAGCTCGGATGACCCCGGCCAGACTGTCGAACCAGTCTTCACCCCGGGTAGAAATCCGGCGCACCAACCCTACGGTCCGGAAGGGTTGTGGTGCGCCGAAACGCTTTAAGCTTAGACCTCGCACAGCACCAATCTCAGCCTGCGCGGCCAGTTCCGGCATCAAGGTCAAACCAAATCCCTCGGCAACAAGACGCGACAATGTCGCCAGCGAAGAAGCCCCCATATTAATCAAGCCGCTGCTGCGGTCCTGACCGCAGACCTCCAGCGCTTGATCTGTCAGGCAATGCCCGTCGTCCAAAAGCATCAACTGAGTGGTTTGAAGGTCCACCGGTCGCAAAGCCTCGGTGTCGCGCTGCATGGTTTGCAACCGGCCAGCACTGCCCGCCAGTAAAAACCTGTCTTCGAACAAAGGCTGCTCGAACAACTCAGAGCCGCCCGAGGGCAGAGCCATGACCCCCGCATCAATGTCACCAGCCCGTAGCATGTCCAACAGTCGATCGGTGCGCGCCTCGCGAATCTGCACGCGCAACGAAACGTCCATCGTCCGCAATCCTGCTAAGACACCGGGTAGAATATAGGGTGCAATCGTCGGGATGATCCCGATCGACAATGACCGGTGACCGCCCGAATGATCCCGAGCAAACTGGTCGAGACGACTAGCGGCCCCCAAAACCTGCTGCGCATAGTCCAGAACATCCCGCCCCAACGGGGTTAACAGGATGTCCCGCGCTTGCCGTTCAAACAGCGGGCCGCCCAGCGTTTCCTCAAGCGTTTTGATCTGAACTGACAGGGCGGGTTGTGACACGTTGCATTTCTGCGCCGCCCTGCCGAAATTTCGCTGTTCGGCCACTGCGCTGAAATATTGAAGTTGTCGGAGTGTAAAATTCATAACCCCTAATTATCTCAATGCCCGTTTTTCGCAACCGCAAATTATCGCGCTAACCGATCATCCGGTTCTTTTCGGCTTGGCTCTCATAGTGGCGTTTCAACCGTTGAAGTGCAATCCGCAGCACAATTTTACCCGAGCGTGCCGACCACCCCATGCGTTTCTCGGCCAGTTCCAAACCCTCCAGGTAACAACAGCAGCGCAGTGCAACATCGCTGAGTCCCGGCCCCAGATCGGACAGAGCCCGCTCGACCCGATCGCGCGCATCGGACGAGCCCCGCCCGTCCTTCACACCCGCGCCAAAACTGCCGCGCCCTCCTGCCGTCAGGAAATGATCCCAGTTCTGCGCGACCTCAGGACCGATCTGAGCAAGTTCAAAATCCTCACGCAGCCTCTCACCCGCCCGAACCAGTGCTTCGTCCAGAAAAGGTTTTCCGTCCCGATCCCGACGCCGCGCCAAGGCGATCAGAGGGCTTTCAGCGGCGCTGTACCGTATGCGCCGCGGACGTTCCGTCTTTGCAGCTCCCACTTGCGCAAGGGATGAGGCCGTCTGAAACGGCGCTTGTGCCTCGGCCAACCCGAATTCATTTCGGTTACGTGCCTTGTTTTCCGCCTCGGCCACAAGCTGGCTAAGCGCAGCACGGCCCGAAGTCGAAATCCGATAACGTGAAATACGTCCGGGGTTATCGCACGTGATCCAGTCTTTCAAAGCCAAGGCTTGAGCGGTTTTGCAATCCACTACAGCCGTCCGCGTGGTACCGCTGTCACCCGCATCGCGCACCACAACGGCCTTATCCATTTCTTCGGCCACGGCTAGGACTGACCCAGTTTCGCAAAGCCGCCTGAGAACACGCATCGCCTCTCGATTGAATTTTTCCTCGGCCGCAGCAAGATCGTCTTCCTGAGCGGCCGGAAAGGTGCAACTCAGTTTAGCTGTGTCCGAAAAATGAGCTTCCGCGAGCGTCTGAAGCGCGGCATCCACCAGCGGGTCGTCTCGCCGCATCTCAATCCGGCGAATTTGTCTGAGTATGGTCGACGCATGGCACCCCGCTGACCGCGCTATATCGCGGATCGACTGACCGGTTTCGGTATGCGCGAGATACCTCTGCGCCCCTTCGGGTACCCAAGCCGGAATGGTAAAAGCCACGTTATTTTCCATAGTTACTTGCCCTCGTCGACAAAACAATTCCGTTCCCAATCGCCCCCGATAAATGTGTTAACCAATTCTAACTAGAGCCGCTTTCGTTACTCGTTCGTTAACCAACAGGGACGAAAACCAGATTTGCTTCAAAATCATAAACACTCATGAAACCATCGTTCGGAGGGAATGCTATTAAGGCAACGCCCGCTTAGGTTGTGTGACAAAGAGGGTAACTTTTACTCGGACCAAGGAACCCCGACATGCAGGACCTGATGACCATGATAGCTGCCCTTCGCCGCCCTCGTTTGCTGGCGCGGGCCGCAAAACACGGAGCGCAGGACTACGATCGAGATCGTCATCTTCAACGCCTGTTGGGCTATGGTGCACTGCCCGGATCTGGCGCGGCACTCATGCAGTTGATGGAAATGGAGAAAGATGTAAACGCACAAAGGCTGACCGAAGACGCAGCCTATTCTCTGGTCCGCCATCTGGACCTGTTGATCGCGTTACTGGGCGAGGCGCAGCTGTACAAGGCCAGCCGCGCCGCGCAATATCAGTGATCAGGCAAAGGCATCCGGCATAGAGGCCTTTTTCTTTTCGATATACTCATTCAGAGCGGCATGGATCGCCGGGTCGAGCTGCGGCTGCTGGTAGTTTGCCAGCAGATGTTCGACCCGCGAAGTGGCCAGTTGCCGTGTATCCCGACCGCCTTCATCTTCCCAGGTTTCGAACGGCTTGTAGTCAAGCAGTTCCGATTTCCAGAACGCGTCCTTGAAGTTGGCCTGCGTGTGGGCGCAGCCAAGGTAGTGACCACCGGGGCCCACTTCGCGAATCGCATCCATCGCCTGTGCGTTGTCGTCAAAGGCGACGCCTTTGGCCACGCCGTGCAGAACACCCAACTGATCAGCATCCATGACGAACTTTTCAAAGTCCGCCACCAGACCACCTTCCAGCCAGCCGCAGGAATGCAGCATAAAGTTAACACCGGCCATCAGCCCCATGTTCAGCGAGTTCGCGGTTTCATATGCGGCCTGCGCGTCAGGCAGTTTCGAGCCGCAGAACGACCCTGCTGACCGGTATGGCAACCCAAGGCGTCGCGCCAACTGACCGGCGCCATAGGTAACCAAAGACGCCTCAGGCGTACCGAAGGTTGGCGCGCCCGAATTCATGTCGATCGACGACACAAACGCGCCAAAGATCGCTGGTGCGCCGGGACGGATGATCTGGCTATAGGCGACACCGGCCAGAACCTCGGCCAGAACTTGCGTCAGCGTCCCCGCTACCGAAACCGGAGCCATCGCACCGCCCACGATGAAGGGCGAGATGATGCAGGCTTGATTGTTCGCGGCGTACACCTCCAGCGAGCCCATCATCACATCGTCGAAGGTCATCGGCGAGTTGATGTTGGTCAACGAGGTCATGACGGTGTTTTCCTGCACGAACTCTTTGCCGAACAGAATCTCGCACATCTCGACCGAGTCCTGCGCGCGGCTTGGGTCGGTAACCGAACCCATGAAGGGTTTGTCCGACAAAGTCATATGCGCCATCAACATATCCAGGTGGCGCTTGTTCACCGGCACATCTGTCGGTTCGCAGACCGTACCACCCGAGTGGTGCAACCACTTGGACATGTAGGCCAGTTTCACGAACTTGTTGAAATCATCCATGGTCGCATAACGACGACCACCCTGAGCATCACGCACAAATGGAGGGCCATAAACTGGTGCAAGAACCAAGTTGCGGCCGCCGACAACCACCGATTTTTCTGGGTTTCGCGCGTGCTGCGTGAATTCGCTGGGCGCGGTTTTGATCAGTTCACGCGCCAACCCTCGGGGGATACGCACACGCTCGCCATCAATGTCGGCACCGGCGTTCTTCCAGCGCTCTAGTGCAGCGGGGTTGTCGACAAAGTTGACGCCAACCTCGGCCAGAATGGTTTCAGCGTTGCTTTCGATAATTTCCAGCGCTTCCTCGTTCAGAACTTCAAAGTTCGGAATGTTGCGCTCGATATACTTCGCCGTTTCGATACGAACCGCAGTACGCTCGGCCCGGCGGGCGGCCCCGCCACCGCTTCTGGCTCTGCGTCGGGTGTTTGCCTCTGTCATGAGATGATCCCGTTAAACATGTTCACGTTGGACATTGTGTTACCGGAACAGCCGGAGTCACCAGACGTGGATTACGTCGCAATAGGGGTAAAAGCGACATGATCCGTCATTCGCTTTTGTTTTGACCCCATTTCACGAATGCTCAAAATGTAAGCATGGATTCGGAAACGCCTCACGCCGCGGGCCCATCTGCGGAACGAAAAAGTCTGGACGCGGCCGAGATTGGTGCAGTTGCGCACCTATACCGCGGAGAAGTCTACCGGAGCACGATCTGGCGAACACGACTGGACACCACGACCAACTGGGCAGTTGTCACATTGGGCGTTGCGCTGTCGATTTCTTTTTCATCGCCCGAGGCTTCGCCGCTTCCACTGGTACTTGTTGGCGTTCTGATTATCCTTTTCCTGATGCTCGAAGCGCGGCGCTACCGGTATTTCAATGTGTGGCGCGCCCGGGCCAGATGGCTGGAAACCCATTTCTATGCACCACTTTTGTATGACGGCGATCTTCACATGGAAGAGAACTGGCAAAAGGTTTTGGCTCAGGACTATTTGCACCCACGCTACCACGTCAGCCTGATGATCGCGATCGGGCGGCGAATCCGAAGGAATTATCTGTGGATTTTACTGATCCAGAGCCTTGCCTTTTGCGTCAAGATTTCGGTCCATCCGACACCGGTTGAAAGTTTTCATCAGGCCCTCGATCGAGCGGATGTCGGCCCCATTCCCGGTGAGTTTCTTATTCTCACAGGCATTTTCTACATACTTTGCTGGTCCCTCATCGCGATCTGGAGTTACCGGGCAGATGTCAGCCGTGCCTCTCATCGAGGTCGCGAAAAGTCGGAATCGATGGGCTAATCTGCTTCGAGTGTTTTTTGCATGGCCACGGAATTTCCGCTGACTTCTGATTCAATCCAACCCAGATGCGCATAGATCGCGCGGGTATCTCGCATCAGCCGATGCGTGCGCAATACCATCAGGGTGCATCCGGCTTCGCGCGCTTCGGCCTCGGCCCGGGCAAGCAGCTTTCCGGCTATTCCCTGCCCTTGTGCCATTGGTGATACGGCCAGATTGAAAACCTTCATCTCGGCGCCTTGCCGTGCAAAAATGATCACCCCCGCCAATCGGTCATCTGAAACGGCAATAACCACCCTATTGTCAGCGATATCCTGATCAATACCCGCAGTCACATCCGGTAAATCGGTAAGGTATTCACGCGCGCTTAAATAAGCCGCATTTATGCAATCAGTGATCGCCGTGGCGTCTTTCTGAGTCGCGTTCGCGAAACGAATGGCAGTCATTGATCCAATCTCCCTCTCGTATCTGGTCAGAAACACCTCATAACGCTTGCACATAGCCGCCGCGCGACCTAAGAGCCAACCATGAGCCAGACATCCCATGACCGCCTATTGATCATCGACTTCGGCAGCCAGGTAACGCAGCTTATCGCCCGTCGCCTGCGCGAGCTTAACGTCTACTGCGAAATCCACCCCTACCAGAATGTTACTATGGACTTTGTGCGCCAGATGGCACCCAAGGCTGTAATCTTCTCAGGCGGACCGGACAGCGTCACACGCGAGGGCTCACCCCGCGCCCCGCAAGAAATTTTCGACTATGGCGTGCCGATCCTTGGCATCTGCTACGGCCAGCAAGTGATGATGCACCAACTGGGTGGCAAGGTCGAAAGCGGCCACGGTACTGCCGAATTCGGTCGTGCCTTCGTCACTCCCAAGGGTCAGCTGGACATTCTGGACGGTTGGTTCGCCGAGGGTGACGAGCAGGTCTGGATGAGCCATGGCGATCACGTCAGTGAAATCGCTCCGGGGTTTGAGGTGTTCGGGACGTCTCCAAATGCGCCCTTTGCCATCACCGCCGACAGCGCGCGCCATTTCTATGCAGTACAGTTCCACCCCGAGGTGCACCACACCCCCAAAGGTGCGAAACTGTATGAGAATTTCGTCAAATTGGCCGGGTTCAGCGGCGACTGGACCATGGGCGCCTATCGCGAGCAGATGATCGAACAAATCCGCGAACAGGTGGGCGAAAAGAAAGTCATTTGCGGTCTTTCCGGCGGCGTCGACAGCTCGGTCGCAGCGATCCTGATCCACGAGGCGATCGGCGACCAGTTGACCTGTGTGTTCGTCGACCATGGGTTGCTGCGCAAGAACGAGGCCGAGGAAGTCGTCGGCATGTTCCGCGACAACTATAACATCCAGCTAATCCACGCCGATGAAAGCGAGCTGTTCCTTGGTGAGCTGGAAGGCCAGTCCGACCCCGAGACCAAACGCAAGATCATCGGCAAGCTGTTCATCGACGTGTTCCAGAAACACGCCGACACCATCGACGGGGCCGAGTTCCTGGCACAAGGTACGCTCTACCCGGATGTCATTGAATCGGTGTCCTTTTCCGGCGGCCCCTCGGTCACGATCAAGTCGCACCACAATGTCGGCGGCCTGCCCGAGAAAATGGGCCTGAAGCTGGTTGAACCCCTGCGCGAACTGTTCAAGGACGAGGTCCGCGCTTTGGGCCGCGAACTGGGCCTGCCTCAGAGTTTCATCGGTCGTCACCCCTTCCCCGGCCCCGGCCTGGCGATCCGCTGCCCTGGCGAAATCACCCGCGAAAAGCTGGAAATTCTACGCGAGGCAGATGCCGTCTATATCGACCAAATTCGTAAACACGGCCTTTATGACGAGATTTGGCAGGCCTTCGTGGCTATCCTGCCCGTGCGCACCGTGGGTGTAATGGGTGACGGGCGCACTTATGACTATGCCTGCGCCCTTCGGGCCGTGACCTCGGTCGATGGTATGACCGCAGATTACTACCCCTTCACCCATGAATTCCTGGGCGAAACCGCCACGCGGATCATCAACGAGGTCAAAGGCATCAACCGATGCACTTATGACATCACCTCGAAGCCTCCGGGCACAATCGAGTGGGAATGACGCAAAAAGCCGGGCCATCGCCCGGCTTTTTTGTTTCTGCGCGTCAGATTTCCGGTTACGTATCAGAACAATACACATCAGAGTTAACAGGGCCTTGCATGGAAACTTCCAGACCGCAAATCGGCAAGGCCGCGTTATGGATGCTCGGTGCGATCGCTTCGTTTTCCTCAATGGCGGTGGCCGGACGCGAGCTGAGCGTGACGCATGACACGTTCGAAATCATGTTCTACCGCAGCATTGTCGGCATCTTGGTGGTCGGCCTTGTTCTTACGGCAACCGGCAGTTGGCATCAGGTCTCAACGCACAGGCTGGGGCTGCACGGCGTTCGGAACGTGTTGCATTTCACCGGGCAAAATCTGTGGTTCTACGCCGTTTCGGTAGTTCCGCTGGCGCAAGTGTTTGCACTGGAATTTACGCAGCCCATCTGGGTGATCCTGTTGTCCCCGCTCCTGCTGGGTGAGCGTTTGACCACAATTCGCGTCCTGTCGGCCCTGATCGGATTCCTCGGTATCCTCATCGTGGCGCGTCCGGGGGCCGTTCCCCTTAGCGCGGGCGTAGTGGCCGCTGCCATGTCAGCGATCTTCTTTGCCCTGACGACGATCTCGACAAAAAAACTGACCCAATTCGCAAGCATCGGGTGCATTATGTTCTGGCTGACTGTTATTCAGGCCGGCCTCGGGTTTGCCGCTTCTGCATTCGATGGCCAGATCACTTTGCCGACATTATCAACCGCCCCTTTCCTGCTGCTCGTCGGGCTGGCTGGGTTGCTTGCGCATTTCTGTATTACGAACGCTCTGGCGATTGCTCCGGCCACAGTTGTGGTGCCTTTCGACTTCGCCAGACTGCCGACAATCGCGATTGTCGGGGTGATTCTCTACCAAGAACCACTGGATCACTGGACGCTTTTAGGGGCCGTTGTGATCTTTGCAGGTATCTTTCTGAACGTTCACGCCGAAAATCGTAACAGTTTAGCAACAGTTCCTCGCGACACTCAGCGCAAGTAACGCACCGTCACCAGTTGACGCTAAAATGAACCCCGAGTGAATATTGAGCATCATAAGTAAACACCACACTGCGCGCACTCACATCACAGCACTGCGCAGCATACAGGAAAGTATAAGGGAGGAAATTCATGAAAAAGGCGCTTCTACAAGCGTGCGCTTTGTGCGTTGGCGCGACTGGCGTGCATGCCGCAGGACTTGATCGCAGCGGTCAGGGCATCAACCTGATTTTCGAAGATGGTTCGGTGGTCCAGGCGCGCCTGGGTTACGCAAACCCAGATATCAGCGGTGAGCAGAATGGTGTGGACTCCGGAAACGTCGGTGAAAGCTTTTTCTCTCCGGGTCTGGGCTACAAACGGGCCCTGACGGATAAGTTGGATTTTGCGCTTCTTTATGATCAGCCTTTTGGTGCAGACGTTGAGTACCCGTCGAATTACCCGCTTTCTTTAAACCCCCTTGCACCATTTGGTGGACGAACTGATGTTCTGCGTGCAGAAGCCGATGTCGATGCCATCACCGCCGTGCTTCGTTACAAAGTTGGAAACGGTTTCAGCGCGCTTGGTGGTATCCGAGGTCAGCGAATTGATGCAAACGTAGCGGTTCCCGCCGTCTTGGGTTACGAGGTGGATTTCGACAACACTACGGATTTTGGATATCTGGTAGGTGTTGCTTGGGAACGTCCTGAAATTGCCGCGCGTGTTTCTTTGGTCTACAATTCTAAGATCACCCACGACATAGGCACTACTGAATCTTTCAATGCTTTGGGACCGACAGGAGTTGTTCTCCAGACCGTGGACTCAACAACCAGGGTCGAGACGCCTCAGTCCATCAACTTGGATTTCCAAACCGGCGTTGCACCTAAAACTCTGGTCTTCGGCTCTGTGCGTTGGGTTGATTGGCCGCAGGCTGACGTTTCGCCTCAGGCGTTCACAGCGCTGCCGCCCAACAGTGATCCACTTGTGAGCTTTGCTGACGAAACGTTCACATACACACTGGGTGTGGGCTATCAGTTCTCGGATGAATTCTCCGGAGCATTCTCCTTGGGCTATGAAAGAGACACAGGCTCCGAGGTGTCCAACCTGGGCCCGACCAACGGTTTCTGGAGCGTCGGCGTCGGTGGCACCTACTCGATTGAGAAAGCTCAGATCTCGGGCGGTATTCGCTACACAGATATCGGCGACGCGACCACAACCACTGGCGGCGAGTTCAGCGGAAACTCGGCCTGGAGCGTCGGTCTGCAGCTGACCTACGCGCTGGATTAATCAGATTAATCCAAACCATTCAAAGGCCCCGCCAAATCGGTGGGGCTTTTTCGCACGTTTCGGGTCGCCTCCAGCCTTGGCGATATGAGAAACAAACATATGGCTAATCAAAAACACCTCTCTGGCCGCGCATGGGCCGAGCTTTTACTTCTGGGGCTGATCTGGGGTGCATCCTTTTTGGCGATCCGCATCGCTTTGGACACAATCCCTGTGATGACTTCTGTTCTGCATCGTGTGTTCTGGGCGATGCTAGCTTTGTGGCTAATAGTCTGGGCAAAACAACAAAGCGTCCCGACCGACCTGCGTACATGGGGTGCGTTTCTTGTCATGGGGCTGCTAAATAACGCTATCCCATTCACCCTTATGGCATGGGGTCAGTTGTATATCGACACCGGGCTGACATCGATCCTCAACGCGGCCACGGCGGTTTTCGGTGTATTGGTTGCCGCCATGCTGTTCCGGGACGAAAGGCTGACTAAAGCCCGCGCCCTTGGTGTCGGGTTAGGTTTTCTTGGTGTCACTATCGCCATTGGCTGGCGGAACTTTGCGAGCTTTAACATACAAAACGTCGCCCAACTGGCGATCATTGCCGGCGCCCTATCATACGCTTTCGCCAGCGCATGGGCGAGAGTTACGCTTGCACATCTTCCCCCAACCGTTGCAGCGGCGGGGATGTTAACTGGAGCTACGGTGGTGATCCTTCCCATAACCATGATGACCGACGGGATACCTGTGCTCAATCTGCCTGCGATAACGTGGGTCGCGATCACATATTACGCCCTGGTCGCGACCGCAGGTGCGTACCTTTTGTATTACCGCGTTCTGGCTATGGCGGGTGCAGGAAACCTGATGTTAGTAACACTTGTCATTCCGCCCATCGCCATTCTGCTGGGCAGTGTCCTGAGGGACGAAGCCCTTCCGGTACAAGCATATCTAGGTTTTGCGGTTCTCGGACTTGGGCTGCTAATACTTAACCGATCCGCTGCGCGCGATTGACGCCGCCGCTGCCCCGAATTAGCAAGGTCGAAAAAAGGGATAGCGGTCGATGATCTACAATTCGGCGAAAGAGTGGCGGGACGCAGAGCGGAAGAAAGTGCTTTTCTTCGGCATGTCAGGGCTTGGCAAAACCTATGTCTCGAATGTCCTGAGAGATTCTGGAGACTGGTTTCACTACTCGATCGATTATCGCATCGGCACACGCTACATGGGCGAATACATTATCGATAACGCCAAAGCCCAAGCCATGAAGGTCCCTTTTCTGCGCGATCTTCTGTTGTCGGATTCGATTTACATTGGCTCGAATATCTCGTTCGAAAACCTGACCCCTGTTGCCGCTTACCTGGGCAAGCCGGGCAATCCTGCGCTCGGCGGGTTGGAGCTGTCGGAGTATCGCCGCCGACAAGAGCAGTTTCGCCTGGCCGAAATTCACGCTCTTCTGGACACCGAATATTTCATTGATCGTGCCAAGCGCCTGTACCAATATCCGCATTTCATTTGCGACACGGGCGGTTCTATTTGCGAGTGGGTTGATCCCGATGATCCGCGCGATCCGGTCTTGTCGGAATTGTCGCGCCAGACATTGATGATCTGGTTAAAAGGCGATGAGGATCACACCGCCGAGTTGGTCCGCAGGTTTGACAAAGCCCCTAAACCGATGTCCTACCAGCCAGAGTTCCTGACACGAGTTTGGGAGGAATATCTTGCAGAACAAGGCTGCAGCGCGACCGAGGTCGATCCAGATGCTTTTGTTCGGTGGACCTATGCGCGCGCGTTAGCGCATCGGCAACCGCGCTATCAGGCGATGGCCGACAATTGGGGCGTGACGGTCACTGCAAATGATATGCACAGCGTTCGTGACGCGGGTGATTTCGATGAGTTGATCGAACGCACCCTTGAGACCCGCGCTAACCACGCTTAATTACCGCCTCTACACTGTAACTCCAAAGGCTTGCACTGATGCCAATCAAGATTCCTTCCGACCTGCCCGCATTTGACGTCCTCTCGAAAGAGGGTGTCATGGTCATGGCCGAGGATCAGGCAATGCGTCAGGATATTCGCCCTTTGCGGATTGGGTTGCTGAACCTGATGCCGAAAAAGATTCAGACCGAAAACCAATTCGCCCGCCTGATTGGCGCGACGCCCTTGCAGATCGACCTGTCGTTGATCCGGATGACCGAGCATCGCACGAAAAATACTGCGGCCGAACACATGGCTGAGTTCTACCGCCCGTTTCAGGAGGTCAAAGATCAGAAATTTGATGGCCTGATCATCACCGGTGCACCTATCGAACATCTTGAGTTCAATGATGTTACCTACTGGGACGAAATCAGCGAAGTCTTTGAGTGGACTCAGACCAATGTCCATTCGACTTTTGGCGTTTGTTGGGGTGGAATGGCAATGATCAATCATTTCCACGGCGTCAAAAAGCACATCCTGGACGCCAAGGCGTTTGGCTGTTTCCGTCACAGTAATCTTGCACCCGCGTCGCCCTTCTTACGGGGGTTTTCGGACGATTGCGTTATCCCTGTCAGCCGTTGGACAGAAATGAAGCAATCCGAAATCGACACCGCCTCGGGGTTAAAAACGCTTTTGGGCAGTGACGAAGTCGGACCGTGCCTTGTCGAGGATCAAGCCCACCGCGCGATCTATATCTTCAATCACTTCGAATATGACAGTGATACGCTGAAACAGGAATATGACCGCGACGTGGCCAACGGTACCCCAATCAACGTGCCAATGAACTACTACCCTGACGACGATCCAAGTCGCCCGCCGCAGAACCGATGGCGCAGCCATGCGCATTTGCTCTACGGTAACTGGGTCAACGAAATTTATCAGTCCACCCCGTTCGAGATGGAAAACATTGGCCGTTAAAGCGCTTATAACAGTTCTTTTGCTCGTCATCGGGCTTGCCGTCATCACCACTTGGCGCGAGTCGCACAACAAGGCGCGCGCGGAAACTGCTTTCCCACCAGAGGGCCAGATCATCGACGTTGATGGCGTCGGCATTCACGCTTTCATAATGGGTAATGGCCCCGATGTTGTTTTGATCCATGGATCGAGTGGCAACACACGGGACATGACCTTTGCGCTGGCGCCGATCCTTGCCGAAAACTACCGGGTTATCGTATTCGACCGTCCCGGCCTGGGATATAGCGACAGCTTTAATCCCAACGGGGAAACTATTGTAGAACAAGCGGAAATATTGCAAAAAGCGGCTGAAAAACTTGGGGCCAAGAAACCTATAGTAGCGGGGCAAAGCTATGGGGGGGCTGTGTCTCTGGCATGGGCAGTGACGCGTCCTGATAACCTTTCAGCGCTGGTCCTGATTGCTCCTGCTGCCATCCCGTGGGAGACACCTCTTGATGGGTTCAACAAGATGGCCTCAACACCAACAGGAAATGTGCTGGCGCTGCCGCTGATCAGTGCGTTTGTTCCGGAATGGTATGTCGAACAAGCTTTGGATCGCGTCTTCGCGCCTCAGACGGCCCCTGAAGGATATGCAGACCATTTTGGCACCGGCTTAACGATCCGTCGTGCTTCGATGCACGCCAACGCCAAGCAACGGGCCAACCTTCTGGAAGAAGTGCGCGCCCTGCAACCCAGCTATAAGAACATCGACGTACCGACCGAGATCGTACACGGCACTGCGGATGACACCGTGGGTCTTGGTTGGCACTCACATCGCTTGATCGAACAGATTCCCGGCGCAGAGCTGATCGAGCTTGAGGGCATTGGCCACATGCCGCAGGTCGTCGCAGCCCCCGAAGTCGCCGCAGCCATTGATCGCGCAGCCCAAAGGGCAGGTTTGCGTTAATTCGCCGGCTAATCCATAGTAAGTTATGGGTTTTATTGTGAGGTGAAGTATGGCCCGGTCTGAAAAAGGCTCTATTGAAAAATACTTTCGTAAAGAAGCGCCAAGGGATGTCCGCTCGGCCATCGAGAAATCCGACAAAGACGACATCCTCAACCCATCATACCCTTACAACGAACGCATGAAGCGTAAGGACTATGACAAGCAGATGGAGGCTCTGCAGGTCGAGCTAGTCAAAATGCAATCTTGGGTAAAAGAATCCGGCAGCCGCATTGCGCTTATTTTCGAAGGCCGCGATGCCGCAGGTAAAGGCGGTACAATCAAACGGTTCCGAGAAAATCTTAACCCGCGCGGGGCACGCAATGTTGCGCTCAGTAAACCCTCGGATCAGGAACGCAGCCAGTGGTATTTCCAGCGCTATATCCAACATCTACCTGCGGCGGGAGAAATCGTGTTTTTTGACCGCAGCTGGTACAACCGCGGTGTTGTCGAAAACGTTTTCGGTTTTTGCGAAGCTGTTGAGCGCGAAAGATTTTTCCGACAGGTACTGCCGCTTGAGACCGGGCTGATCAATGACGGTATCCAGTTGTTTAAGTTCTGGTTGAATGTCGGTCGCGCCGAACAGTTAAACCGGTTTCTTGCGCGCGAAACTGACCCCCTCAAACAATGGAAACTTAGTCCAATTGATGTCGCTGGGCTTAGTAAGTGGGACGAGTACACGCAATCGATCAGCGAAACACTGACCCGCAGCCATTCTGACCACTGTCCCTGGACGATCGTTCGTTCCGACGACAAGAAACGCGCGCGTTTGGCTGCAATCCGGACGGTTCTGCACGCGGTCGACTATGATGAAAAAGACGCAGATGCCATCGGTGAAAATGACCCGAAAATCTGTGGCGGTCCGGACATCTGGGATGCATGAGTGTTCCACGGTTGCTATTGGACGAAGCCCGGTCACGGATTATGTCGAAATAACAACAAACAACGACAACAAAGGCAGCTGATCAGGAGATGACGAAACGCGGGTATCACCACGGCAATCTAAAACAAGCGCTGATCGAGGCTGCTTTGTCGCTGATTGAAAAGAAGGGCCCGACCGGCTTCACTTTATCCGAGGCCGCAAAGACTGCCGGGGTTACACCCGCTGCAGTGTATAGGCACTATCAGGGTCGCGAGGATCTGATTGCCGAGGCAGCTCGTCAGGGTTTCGAGATGTTCGCGGATCTGATGCAATATGCCTACGACAAGGGGCAACCGTCAGCTTTGGCCGCGTTCGAGGCGACCGGTCGGGCCTATCTGGCTTTTGCCCGCAAGCATCCCGGTCACTATATCGCGATGTTCGAAAGTGGCATTTCGCTCAATCGTACGCCGGAACTTTCACTGGCCGCGAACCGCGCCAAAAGCGTACTTGAAAAGGCCGCCGCTGACCTGTCCCAACATATCCCACCAGAAAAGCGCCCTCCGGCCTCGATGTTCAGCGCGCATATCTGGGCCATGAGCCACGGGGTGGTAGAGCTGTTTGCGCGCAATACTGGTGCAAGCTCTCCCTTCCCGCCCGAGGACTTGTTGGAATCAGGGATAGGCATCTATTTGCGCGGACTGGGACTGGTGCCACCCGACGAATGACGATGACTAAAACAAATGCCGGGGCTGTGGCATGCTCAACCCCGACGTCACATTGATCAGATCCATCTCGCCCATACCCTTGATGTCAACGCGTCCTAAGTCGGAGACCTGAAACTCGTCGATCAACGCATATTTCATCTCTTCCGGAGCGACAATATTCATTGGGTTGGCAAAGACTTGCAGCCGAGACGCAATGTTAACCGCAGGTCCGAACACATCGTAGACGTATTTCTGAATCCCAACCACAGATCCCACGGCGGGGCCCATTCCCAGACCAATTCTTGCCTGCCACTTGTGCGGGTGGCTTTCGTTGCGACGTTCCAAGTACCGCAAGAACCGGACTGCACAATGTGCAACTGCGGTCGCATGGTCCGGCGTAGCATCCGGCATCCCGGATACAGCAAGATACGCGTCGCCGATGGTCTTGATCCTCTCGCAGCCAAATTGTTCGACGATGCGGTCAAAAGCTGTGAAAATGTCGTTCAATTCACTCAGTGTAACCGTCGGATCCGTCTTGGCGGCAAAGTCGGTGAAGCCCACGAAATCAAGCATAACAACTGAAACTTGATCGTACAGCTGAGGCGTGACAACGCCAAACGTCTTAAATTCTTCATACACAGCGCGCGGCATCAGATTTAGCAAAAGCCGCTCGACCCGTTCTTTTTCCCGCTCCAATTCGCGCGTATTGCGTTCCACCATGGTCGAGTAGCTGTCGATCATGCTTTCCAGTTCACGAATGCGGGTGATGTTCTGGCACTCAATGACCAAAAGCTGCTCTTCCGCGCCGTTGGCCAATGAAATGGCCGTCGCGAAGACCAAAGTCCTGCGCTTTGGCTTCAGTTGCATTTCGAAGGAATAGCGCAACCCCGATTGCTTGACGTCTTCCAACTCACGCTGATCAAGGGTCGGGAAAACGTCCAACAGAGTTTGGCCCTCAGCCGGTGTGCCGAACCATTCTGAAAACGGACCATTGTAAAAGACAAAGCCAAGGTCCGAGGCGCGAACAACCGCAACACCGACTCCGATAGCGCGTAACAGTTGCTCGTTTATTGCTAAAATGCTCATGCCGCGCTGCGTGTAACGATTATTCTGCGTTTCGATTCAATGGCTCCCAGCGCGATTTTAACATGAGAGTCATCCATCCCGTGCATTTCAAGCGCCTGCGCAAACAGCGCAGCCATCTCATCAAAATCCTCGTGTGAAATATTGAGGTGCCGATGCACGGCCTCGATACGCTCATCGCTGAACGAAGCGGGTCCACCAACCAAAGAGGATACAAATTTGGTCTGGTGGTCGATCAGACGCGGCATATCGATATCTTCAAAATGCCCTCCGATCTGATCGGAATCCAAGGCCATTTCATAGAACGTCATAACGATCCGACTGATCGTTTTGAACCCACCGTAGCGTTCGTAAATCGTCTGAATCATGCTGCGAACCCGTGCGCCACCCGTAAACAACACCACAACGTTATATCAAACTGACAGTTTTGTTAACGCTAATACGTGCAGAAAGCACCGAATGGGCTCGCGGCACCACAAAACGACGCGCCTAAACGCTGAGATCGCCCGCACAAGGAATAAAGCCAACAAAGCCACCCTTCCGGATCAGCCGCTTTTGGCCACCCATCCGCCAATACAGTTTCCGCTGTGCGGCCAAAAGCTCTCGTCGCAAGCGGAACCAAGTGGGCCCTTTGTCCAGGCCGCTGTTGGTTTTACGATCCCTAGAGCGTTCGCTGACCTTAACATCCTCTTGCGTCTGTTCCTGATGCTGAGACCAGATAACCTGCACACCGACAGCCGGAAAGCACTGAAACATGCGCCAATCCGCACGCGGGATCGAGACGAAGTCATCCAGGTGGTCGGAATAGGCGGTGGACCAGGCTAAGAGCTTACGGCAGGCGGCATTCGACAAGACATACGCAGCAGCGCTTGGTGCCATCTCCAACATCGGTCGCACGTCAACTGCGCCAACGGTCTGAAGGGCCCCAAATCGCAACTCTCGGGGGGAATAATCAAGCTTCACAAAATCAAACTTGGAACTTTCATTCAGAATATTGGTGACAACGCGCCCTGCACTGCTGGACATTTCCACGTCATCCTCAAAAACAGCCACAGCCCTCAAGTCCTGATCGACGGCGGCTTGCCAAACGGCACGATGGCTTTCGAAACAGGCGATCTCGCTCTGCTTCAGCCCCCAACGGCTACCAGTGCCGGGAACATAGCTGTTCTGGTCCAACGCGCCAGTTCGCTGCCCGTCAACGGCACTGAAACGGACGGCAGCGGACAGGCCAGCGTGCGCGAACTGCCGTTCCATAAAATCCCGACGGGCGGGAACACGATCCAGATTGATGTAGAACACACCTGTCTTGGGTGGCAGTTCGTGCTGTCCCACGGCAATTCCTTTCAGACCTTTCGCTCAGATAGACACCCTTGGCGGGCGACATTCAACCCATCCACCCCTCAAAGAAACCTATCCTGCTTAAGACAACGCTTCTAAGCTGCAACGGACAAACAAGAAACGGGAATCGCGCTATGTCGTCTCATGGGTATGCAAGTGGCCGTCTGAACCTGCCATTCGTCGGTATTTCGACCTTTGGCAAGTCACCTTATGTCGAGGATTGGGACCAGATCGACGCTGATGTGGCGATCATGGGCGCACCCTTCGATTTCGGCACACAATGGAGATCCGGCGCACGGTTCGGGCCACGTGCGGTGCGTGAGGCGTCGACACTGTTCAGCTTTGGCCATGCCGGGGCGTATGATCACGAGGATGACGCAACCTATCTGGATAGCTCGGTCCGCATGGTCGATATCGGCGACGCGGACATCATCCACACCAAAACCGAGGAAAGCCACGCCAATATCCAGTTCGGGGTCCAGAAGATTCTGGACGCAGGCGCCCTACCCGTCACCATCGGCGGCGATCACTCAGTCAACATCCCCTGCATCAATGCTTTTTCTGACGATTGCGCGGAAAATGGTCCGATCCATGTCGTTCAGATCGACGCCCATCTGGATTTCGTGGATGAACGCCACGGGGTCACTGCCGGTCACGGCAACCCGATGCGGCGCGCGATTGAGAAAGACTATGTCTCGGGCATGACGCAGTTGGGCATCCGCAATGTGTCCTCAACCGCAAAGGAAGGCTATGAGGACGCCCGCGCGCGAGGGTCCGATATCCTGTCTGTGCGACAGGTCCGCAAACTGGGAACCGAGGGTGTTTTGGCCCGCATACCCGAAGGCGCGCGGTATTATGTTACGATTGATATTGACGCTTTTTGCCCATCGATTGCGTCGGGCACCGGCACGCCCAGCCACGGGGGGTTTCTGTATTATGACGTACTGGAAATCCTGCAAGGTCTGGCGCAGCGCGGCGATGTGGTCGGCATTGATCTGGTCGAGGTCGCGCCGAATTACGACCCTACTGAGAGCACGCAGATTCTGGCCGCGCAGGTGCTGCTGAATTTCATCGGCTTCATTTTCCACGAACGCGGCAAGAGGGGCTAAGCGCCCCTCCTGCCCTTTGGATCAGGCTATCGTGTTGTGGTCCGGCCCATAGGGGAAGCCAGTGATGTTCTCGGCCCCGTCCTCACCGACGACCAAAATGTCATGCTCACGGTAACCCCCGGCGCCGGGCTGGCCTTCGGGGATCCACAGCATCGGCTCGATCGATACCACCATGCCGGGCTCCAGCACGGTGTCGATATCCTCGCGCAATTCCAGCCCTGCTTCGCGACCGTAGTAGTGGCTGAGAACACCAAACGAATGCCCATATCCGAATGACCGATACTGCAGCAAGCCCTCATCGGCAAAGAAGCGGTTGATCTCGGCAGTGATACCCGAACATGTCGCGCCGGGTTTGATCAAGCTCAGGCCAAGCTCATGCGCGGCAACGTTGGCCTTCCAGATGCGCAGGCTGTCAGCGTCGGGCTCGCCAAGGAACAACGTCCGCTCCAACGCGGTGTAATAGCCCGAGATCATCGGGAAGGTGTTCAGCGACAGGATATCGCCCTTTTGCAATGCCCGCTTGGTCACCGGGTTATGCGCACCGTCCGTGTTCAGGCCCGACTGGAACCAGACCCATGTGTCGCGGTATTCGGCATCCGGGTAGGCGCGGGCTATCTCAGCCTCCATCGCATCACGACCGGCCATGGCAATCTCGATCTCGGTCGCGCCTTCGCGGATCGCGGCGTGGATGGCGGCACCGCCCACATCAGCGGTGCGGGCACCGCCCTTGATCAGATCGATCTCTTCTGCCGATTTCACCATGCGGGCGGCCATCGTATCCGCGGCCACATCCACCAGCTCGGGCTGCCCCAGCATCGCCAGCGCCGTGTCACGCGCGGCCAGCGTCATGTGATCGCCTTCGATCCCGATCCGCTTGGCGCCCCCAATCAGGCTGGCCACCGCGCGCCAGTAATTGTCGCGCTTCCAGTCGGTATAGATCACGTTTTCCTCGACCGAGCGTCGCCACGGCTGGCCCGCGTCAATATTCGCCGACACCGTCGTACATGCGTCCTGCGTCACCACGCAGCCATAAGGACGGCCAAAGGCGCAATACAGAAAGCCCGAGTAATAGGCGATATTGTGCATCGAAGTCAGCAACACCGCCGGAATATCCCGTGCCGCCATTATGGCGCGCAGGCCCGACAGGCGGCGGTCATATTCGGCCTTGCTGAACGGCAACGGGGCCTTATCGCCATTGTGGCTGGTGAAGAACTCGGGGCGGTTTGTCAGGTCTGTCATCATGCTCTCTCCTGCAATGCCGGACAATGGGTGCCCGGCCACAAGCCCCGGCGTTCAGGACAAGCGACCTCGGGAACCGAGAGCCATGCGCCCGTTTGACTGTCACGACGCCATCGTGACCGGGCTGCATATCGCAATGGCTAAATCAAGGCGCGGCGCGCGTCAAGCGGGGGAAAGACCCCGCAGACGCTCGGACCGGCGGCGCAGCAATTCAACCGTGGTCAACAGCGCGATTGAGATTACCACAAGGATTGTCGCCACCGCCAAAATGGTCGGGCTGATCTGTTCGCGCAGACCTGTGAACATCTGCCATGGCAGCGTTTTCTGGCTGGCCGAGCCGACGAACAGCACCACAACCACCTCATCAAACGAAGTGATAAAGGCGAACAAGCCACCTGAGATTACACCCGGCAGGATCAGCGGCATCTGGATCTTGAAGAAGGTCCGCACCGGCCCTGCCCCCATGTTCGCCGCTGCACGGGTGAGCGACTGGTCAAAGCCGACCAAGGTCGCCGTCACAGTGATGATCACGAACGGAATGCCCAGAACCGCGTGCGCAAGAACAACCTTAACATAGCCCACAAAGTTCTTGTCCATGCCCAGCGTTCCTTCAAGGAACCGGCCGATATCGCTGTAGAAAAAGAACATGCCGGTGGCCGAGATGATCAGCGGCACGATCATGGGTGAAATCAGGATACCCATAATCGCCCGTTTGCCCGGAACGTGGCTCTGGCTGAGGCCGATGGCCGCCAGTGTGCCCAGCGACACGGAGATGATCGTCGCAATCGGTGCGATGATCAGCGAGTTCTTGAAGCTGCGCTGCCATTCATTGTTGGTGAAGAAGTCACGGTAATGCTTCAGTGAATAGCCTTCGGGGTCCAGCCGCAGCATTTCAGGCGTGAAGGTAAAGAAATCCTGCGCGTTGAACGACAGTGGCAGAACCACAAGGATCGGTGTGATCAGGAACACAAATATCGCACCGCAGATCACCCGGAAAGTATAGTGCCAGAACACCTGTCGACCGGTCATATAAGGCAGCAGTTTTTGGCGGTATCGTCCTTCGTAAAGCCAGAAGATGAAGAAGGCAAAAAACCACCCCATCAGCAGGCCGATGATCAGGCCAGTCGCCCCAGCGAACACAATGCCCAGCACGCCCATCCCAAGGATCGTGATCCAGCGGGCGACACGCTCATTGTCCAGGACATTCATGTAAAGCCAAGCCAGACCCGCCATCAGAGCGGCTCCGACCACGATACCCAGCAGGACACTGCCCTGCCCGGCGCCGACGAACATACCGACGAAACCTCCGGCGATGGCCACAGCGGGCAGAACCACCGACATGGGTTTGCGGGATATTGGTGTTAGTGCTGCCATCGTCTTTATCCCAGCTTCACGTTGTCGATGCCTACGATCTTGTCATAGCACCAGTAGAGTAACAGAACGACCGCCAGCAGGATCGTCCCGAGCGCAGCCGCCAATCCCCAGTTCAGCGAGGATGAGATGTGGTACGCAATCCGGTTCGAGATGAAGACACCCTTGGTCCCGCCAACGATTTCCGGCGTGATGTAGTAGCCGATGGCAAGGATGAACACGAGGATCGACCCCGCGCCGATGCCCGGAATGGATTGCGGGAAGTAGATGCGCCAGAAAGTCGTCCAGTTCGTTGCGCCCATGGATTTCGCGGCGCGGGTGTAGGATTCTGGAATGGTCTGCATCACCGAATACATCGGCAGTATCATGAACGGCAGCAGGATATGCGTCATCGCGATAATCGTGCCGAACTGGTTGTTGATGATCACCAATCGCGCGTCATCCGCTACCAATCCCAGCCAGACCAGCGTTTCGTTGATCACCCCCTGTTGCTGCAACATCACCTTCCATGCCGATGTCCGCACCAAAAGCGAGGTCCAGAACGGCAGCAACACAAGGATCATCAGCAGGTTCGACACCCGCATCGGCAGGGTCGCCAGGATATATGACACCGGATAGGCAAGTAGGATGCACGAAGCAGTGATGATCAGCGACATCATCAGCGTACGGCCAAACAGCTTGATCAGGATCTGTTTGTCCTCAGGCTGCGCCTGCGCACCTTCGGGCGTACGGCGCATGTCGATTGCGTTCAGGAAATATCCGTTGGTGATCGGAACAGCGTGGGTCTTGATGGTGCGCCAGGTTTCGACATCCCCCCAACCGTCGTGAATGTCGATCAGCTTGTCCTTGAACGGGCCATCGGTTTCAGGGTCAAGTTTTTTAATCTGGCGGCCCGAGCGACGGAACATCGAGGACATACCCGTCTGCTCATAGTTCAGGCGCGAGCCAAGCCGGGTGTGTGTCTTTTCGTCAATGGCAACGACCATATCTTTGATGAACGCGGCGTATAATGCCTCATCCGGTAGTTCGCCGCTTTCCGCATCCCAGTTCTTCAACTCGACCACGGTCAGGGGCAGCGTATCAGCCACAATCCCGTTCTCGACCGAACGGAACAACATGGACACGATCGGGATCACAAAGGACAACAGCACAAACAGCAGCAACGGCGCAATAAGGGCCAGCGCCCTAAGTTTGCGACGTCTTAACGACCGCGCCAGCGATTTTTTCAGAGGCGTGCCGTCAGCGGCCAGCATCGGACCTGATTGAGTTGCGTCAGTCATCTGCGTCCCTTGGTCTTTTGGTGGGTTGGGGCCAAAACCGGCCCCAACCATTTGTCACAAAAGGCTTATTGTGCCAGCCACGCCTGGAACTTGGCGTCGATATCGTCGCGGTAGTCTGCCCAGAACTCGTAGTTATACAGGAACGTATTCTTGGCGTTTTCCGGGTCGGTCGGCATGTGCGGTGCCATGTCGATGCCCAGATCGGCGTGCTGACCAACCAGCGGCGCCGACGAGGCACGGGCCGGACCGTACGAGATGTACTTGGCCTGATCCGCCAGACGCTGGGTGTCAGTTGCGAACATGATGTAGTCCAGCGCGCGCTGCTGACGCTCTTCGCTCAGACCGGCGGGGATGATCCAGCCATCCAGATCGAATACCTGCGCGTCCCACAGCATGGCGACGGGCTGTTTCTGCTCTTCGATCACGCTGAACAGACGACCGTTATAGGTCGAGCCCATGATGACTTCGCCGTCGGCCAGCAACTGCGGTGTGTCGGCACCGGCAGACCACCAGACTACGCTGTCCTTAATAGTATCCAGCTTGGCAAGAGCCTGATCCTGACCTTCCGGTGTCGCCAGAACGTCATAGACGTCGTCCTTGGCTACGCCATCACACAGAAGCGCCCATTCCATATTGTTGATCGGACGCTTTTCCAGCGAACGTTTGCCGGGATAGTTTTCCAGATCGAACACGGCGCAGATCTCGGTCGGAGGCGTGTCACCCACCAGATCGGTACGATAGCCGAAAGTGGTCGAGTACACGATCTGCGGGATAAAGCAGTCACTGACCAACAGATCACCGAAATCTTCGGATGCGGGTGTCCCGTCAGGTGCGGCGGCCAGTTGGCTGTCGAAATCGATCTCCATCGCCAGACCTTCGTCGCACAAACGAATCGCATCCGCTGCAACAACATCCACCACATCCCAAGTGATGTTGCCCGCTTCGTTCATCGCGCGCAGTTTAGCCACCGCCTCAGCCGAGCTGTCATCGTTAAGGATGGTGACGCCTGTCTTTTCCGAATAGGGCTCGTGATATGCTTTCAGCTGCGACTTGGAATAAGCACCGCCCCAGGACACGATGGTCATTTCTTCGGCCATCGCACCACCGGCTACGGCAGCAACCGCACTTGCCATAAGAGTGGTTTTAACTTTCATGTTTAACTCCCTGTTATACCCGTTACTTTTACTTTCTTAGGCCGGATCACGGGGCAAACCAGCCAACTCTTGCCCCGCAGACGCGGGGGGTTCTGTGTTCAGGCGTCCAGCGCCCGGCAATCATGCGCCAGCCAGCCGATTTCGACCTCTTGACCCGGCGAAAGACGCACCGCATCTGGCGCGTTGCGGGTCTTGATGATGAAGTCATCGTTCCCGGCAACCGACAAACGAAAACGGAATACGTCGCCCATATAGATGAACTCTTTCACCGTCGCTTTGAGCGTATGTGCATCAGCGTGCAAGCGATCCTTGTTGAACTCGACCCGTTCAGGCCGGATAGAGACCTTGGTCCGTTCGCCCGCCTTCGTCACATTCACCGGCTTGGCGTCAATCTCGGATCCATCGTCCAGCGCAACAACACACGAGTCGCCGTCAATCGACTTAACGACACCTTCCAATGTGTTGTTTTCACCAATAAATTGAGCCACAAAGCTGTTTTCTGGCTCTTCATACAGCAAATCGGGCGGCGCAAGTTGCTGAATTCGTCCGTCGTCGAAAACAGCCACACGGTCCGACATGGTCAACGCTTCGGTCTGGTCGTGGGTTACGTAAACAGTGGTAATACCCAGCTCATGCGCCAGACGCGTGATTTCGAACTGCATATGCTCGCGCAACTGTTTATCCAACGCACCCAACGGCTCGTCCATCAAAACAAGCTCGGGTTCAAAAACTAGTGCGCGGGCCAATGCGATCCGCTGCTGTTGACCACCGGACAACTGAGCGGGGCGCCGGCTGCCAAATGCCCCCATCTGAACCATATCTAGGGCGCGTTTCACTTTTTCTTCGCGCTCGTCCTTCCCGATTTTTCGAACTTCCAGCGGGAAAGCGAGATTTTCGGCAACCGTCATGTGCGGGAAAAGCGCATAGTTCTGAAAAACCATGCCAATCCCCCGCTTGTGGGGCGGAATATTGTTGATCGGACGACCATCCAACATGATCTCGCCATGGGTTGCTGTTTCGAACCCGGCCAACATCATAAGGCAAGTGGTTTTGCCTGACCCGGACGGGCCGAGCATTGTCAGGAACTCACCTTTAGGCATTGAAAGATTAAGATCTTTTACGACAAGGATCTCGCCGTCGTAAGATTTCTGGACACGCTGAAACTCGACGAACGCTGCGTCATTAGACATTACCAACTTGGCTCCCCTGTCTGTCCTTGCTTGCCCGGTTTATCCGGATCTCAAGGACCTGTCAGAGCCCATTTAAGGACAAGCAGGACGGGCGACGCAACCAAAATATGTCAGGAGAATGACAAAGAAAGCGCCACACGCCTGATATTCAGGCGTCATTCAAGCGTCGCATATGCCACGCAAGGCTTTGATTGCTTGAAAGAACCGGCTTTCCCAGCCGACTTTCAATTTCTGGCAAAGCGTCAAAAGTCCTTAGATTCGTGCAGCTTATAAAAACACCCTCGACCGCCGAATCAGAGCCCAGGTTAAGCGCCGCGTCGACTAGCGATTGGCGGGATATTCGAACAACTTTGGATTCCTCGGACTCACCGAATGAGCCAAAAACGTCCATTGTCACCCCGTTTTTTGCGAAGGCACGGCGTAATGGATCGTTCACTTCTTCGATATAGGGCGACAGCAAAGCGAATTTGGAAACACCTTTTGCCGCAGCGCAGGCGGAAGCTGCACGCAGCGGGTTCGTGACGGTCGCAACGTTGCAGGTCTTTTGAACCATGCGCTCGACCATAGCTGAACCGATCACGGAGCTGGCCGAGGTGCAGCCATACCCCACAACCTTATAAGGCCGGACTTTGGGCAACAGATCTGAGGCTGCAGGAAGGGCGTTCTCCATCTGGGCCAGCGTGCCCGTTGTCACCTCTGCGCCGCTGGGAATTCTGGAAACGTAAATCGGCGCGCGGCAATGTGCGAAATACGCGCTGAATTCCGGTTCAATCGTTTCGTCCGTCTGCAAAACGATCAGGCCCATCGGGTTGAGCTGCGGGTCGTCCTCTTCCAGTTCATAGGGTAAATAGCTCATATCACAGGCAACTCCGGCCCAAGCCGAGGGCTGATGAACCGCGGCGCGTCTTCGGTAATCACGATGTTCTCTTCGTGAACCAGAATTTTGTCGCCAACGGCTATTCCGGGTTCGAGCGTCAAAACCATGCCGGGTTGCAACACAGTATGATCGTCGGGAATCAACGAAGGCCATTCTGTGAGGGACATCCCCAGGCCATGCCCCAGACGCCCAGCCCCCGTATCCGCATTTTGACGTGACAGAACACTGTTCATTGCGTGATGCAGGTCGGAAGCGGTCGCGCCCGGCTTTGCAATCTCGAATGCTGCATCAGACGCCTCAATCAAGGTTGCATACGCAGAACGCACTGACATCGAGGTCGGACCAATGGACCAGTTTCGGTCGTAGTCACAAAAATACCCGTCCCACACCAAACCAGTGTCCAACATCAGGACATCTCCGGCCTCCATCGCCGTATCTCGGGCCGGAGAGATTACATCCGTATATCCCCCCTGCTCGGCACCGCCCGCAAGATAGGGCACCCAATCGGCGCCTTCCTCCAGACACAGCATTTGGAACTTTCTAAACACCTCATCAACGGCAATGCCAGATCCTGCGATTTCAGGAACACGCTGAAAAGCCCGCGCGGCAATCGCGCAGGCGGTTTCGATTTTCGCGATCTCCGCCGTTGATTTGATCATCCGAAGGCCGCGCATAAGTTCCGCATCGCCAGCAACCCTCCGCGAGCCCAATAGCGATTGAAGGCGCAACAAATCGGCCATCGGCATACGGACATGGGTTTCGTGCCCATCAGGCAAACCAACAGTGGCATCCGTCGGAGTGACCTCGATCAGGGTTTCCGCCAACAGACTAACGCCGTCATCCAACAAGTCCGGCGAGCTCCAGGTTCGGATATCGTCGATCCAGGTTTGCCCCATCAGTGCAGCACCAATAGAGGGGATAACGGCAATCGGTTTTCCACTGACCGGAACCACCAGAAACCAAGGTCGGGTCGGGCTTTCCCAAAACCGGGTCAAGTAGCCGGTAAAGTACCGAATCTCGGGTTCAGTTGTCAGCAGCAAGGCAGACAAGTCCGCTTGGACCATCATCTTTTGCGCACGCTGCAACCGGGCGGTGAACTCAGCAGTGTCGAACCCTCTCATTCCGCAATCTCGGACAGAAAGCACAGAACCTTGGCGTCCGCACCAATTCCTAAACGCTGCAGCACTTGGGCATTCATGGCAGCGGCAATCCCTGCCCCACCGGATGCCGTCGTTGCCACCCCAGCCGCCGCCATCGCAGGCAAATGCTGAACAACCTCGTCATCGGTCAAAGTCAAAAACGCGTCGGCATCTCTGGCCAAGCCGTTCAGAGCGATC
Source organism: Ruegeria sp. D3 (assembly GCF_056534465.1). Lineage (NCBI taxonomy): Bacteria > Pseudomonadati > Pseudomonadota > Alphaproteobacteria > Rhodobacterales > Roseobacteraceae > Ruegeria > Ruegeria sp. D3. The sequence continues at coordinate 447,489 of NZ_JBQFPK010000002.1, read as the reverse complement.
AACGAAGGTTCTTTGCAATCCAGACGTCCCATTATGCTGTCAGGGCCATCCGCGAAAACGCAGGCCCCGGCCTCGATACTCGCTTGTAGCGCGGGGGCAGACTCGGGCTCGACCACGATGATTTTGGGCGCGTCACCCCAGACATGGCGCGCATAGGCCGCCACCGCGCCGGCCAGCCCGCCAACCCCGGCCTGCAGCATGATGTGGCTGGGCATTTCCGGACATTGACGCACGGCCTCGGCAGCCATCTGCAGATACCCCTCCATAAGCATATGCGGAATTTCGATATATCCGTCCCAAGAACTGTCGGACAGCAACGTCCACCCGTTTTCCTGTGCGGCTTGGTTGGCGGCCTCCATACTGGCGGCATAATCGACGCCTTGCCGCACAACCTGCGCCCTTTGCGCGCGGAGGCGGTCCGCGAAACTCTCCGGTACAGTTTCGGCGATATAGACGACCGCCTGCGCGCCAAATACCCGCGCGCCTGCGGCGACGCTCATGCCATGGTTTCCTGCACTGGCCGTGACATAAGTTCGACTGTTCAATGTATTGCGGTCCGGCGCATCCGTTGCCTCGGCCGCGTGCCGCGCGATCACGTAGGCCGCCCCAAGCGACTTGAAAGACCCAAGATTCATGCGGCCGCGCTCGTCCTTGATCCAAAGATTGGCCACGTCGGCAAGCTCTTTTGCATCGACCAATGGAGTTTCACCCGCAGCGGGGCATTGCGACAGAAGATCGGCTACGCGGGCTGCATCAATGGACGGGTACGGAGCAGAAGCGGCAAGTTTCCGGCCTCCGCGATGTGGATTAAGTGTGATCTTCAATGGGGCGTCTTTCCTGAGTTGCCCATTGACGTGACTGCATTCGTCCAGTTCTGTCAACATAACTCGAACACGACTGGAGCTGCTATGCCTCATGCCAATCCGGCCTTTTCACGCGCCGAATATGATCGCCGGCTTACCAAGACGCGTTCCGCAATGGCAGCCGCTGGTTTAAATGCCCTGTTTGTGCAGGACCCATCGAATATGGCGTGGCTGACCGGGTATGAGGGCTGGTCCTTCTACGTGCATCAGGGCGTCGTCGTTCTACACGATGCCGATCCAATCTGGTGGGGCCGCAATCAGGACGCCAACGGCGCGCGGCGCACGGTCTGGATGAGCGATGACCGCATTCACGGCTATGCAGATAACTATGTTCAATCGACCGAGCGGCACCCAATGCAAGACCTTGCTAAGTTGCTGCTTGAAAATGGCCTTGGGCAGGCGCGTATCGGGGTTGAGTTGGACAATTACTATTACTCGGCCAAGGCGCATCTGACATTGGCCGCCGAATTGCCTCAGGCCACGTTGGTCGATGGCAACGCTTTGGTGAACTGGCAGCGTGCCGTGAAATCCGGTGAAGAGATCGCCCTGATGCGCAAAGCTGCGCGGATTTCGGAACATGTGATTGATGGGGTGATAGAACGGATCGAACCCGGCCTGCGCAAGAACGAACTGGTGGCGCAGATTTACCATGACGCGGTCTCGGGCGTGGGTGAGGATTGGGGAGACTATGCCGCCATCGTGCCCCTTCTGCCCTCGGGGCCCGATGCCGCTGCGCCGCATCTGACATGGGATGGCGCGCCATTCAAAACCGGGGAGTGCACCTTCTTCGAGCTCTCGGGCTGCTATCGCCGCTATCACGCACCTTTCTGCCGGTCGGTATTTCTGGGTCAACCGCCCGACCACCTGCTGCGGGCCGAGGCCGCGCTGGTCGAGGGGCTTGAGGCTGGGCTAAACGCCGCCCGCGCTGGCAATCGGGCGCGCGATATCGCTCTGGCGCTGGCCGCCCCGCTAGAACGCGCCGGGATCGAACGCGGCGCTCGATGCGGGTATCCGGTGGGTCTCAGCTATCCGCCGGATTGGGGTGAGCGCACCATATCCTTGCGCGCGGAAGATGAAACCGTTCTGGAACCCGGCATGACGTTCCACTTCATGCCCGGTCTTTGGATGGACGACTGGGGGCTTGAGATCACCGAGACCATCCTGATCACCGACTCCGGCCCTGCAGAATGCCTGTGCAACCGGCCCCGCAAACTGTTCATGAAACCATGACCCTGACCCGAACCAAAGATATTCTAGCCGATCTGATTGCGTTCGAGACGGTCTCGGCCGACAGCAATCTTGAGATCATCCGATTCCTGACCAACCACCTTCAAACCTTGGGTGCGCGCTGTATCGAGACGCGCGATGAGACAGGCAAGAAGGCCAATGTCTTTGCCACCCTCGGCCCCGACATACCCGGCGGTATCCTGCTGTCTGGTCATACGGATGTGGTGCCGGTGGCCGATCAGGACTGGACCACAGACCCGTTCGAAATGGTCGAGCGTGATGGCCGCCTGTATGGGCGCGGCACCTGCGATATGAAGGGGTTTATCGCGGCATCGCTCGCCTTTGCCGAAGCGTTGGACGTCGAAAAACTGACCCAACCGCTGCATTTCGCCTTTACCTATGATGAGGAAACCGGCTGTCTGGGCGCGCAGAATTTGGTCAATGACCTCTCCGAACGCGGCATTGTTCCGGACATTGCCATCATCGGCGAACCGACCGAAATGCGGGTGATCGAAGGCCATAAGGGTTGCTTTGAATACACCACGCGTTTTACCGGTCTGGAGGGTCACAGTTCGGCCCCGGATGACGGCGTGAATGCTGCCGAATACGCCGCGCGCTATGTCAGCAAGCTGTTGGAATTGCGCCAGGTTCTGAAATCCCGCGCCCCTGCGGGCAGCTTGTTTGAACCCCCATGGACCACGATCAATGTCGGGTTCTTCAACGGCGGCGTAGCGCATAACGTGATCGCCAGCAAAGCCGAGATCGGCTGGGAAATGCGCCCGGTTCAGGCCAGCGACGCCGATCTCGTCAATCAGACGCTCAGAGATTACGTGACCCATACACTGTTGCCCGAAATGCAGGCTGTCCACCCCGAGGCCAGCATCACCCAAGACGTGGTGGCCGAGGTGCAAGGGCTGGAGCCGATGGAGGACAACGCCGCCCGCAAACTGGTGGCCGAGCTGACCGGCGCCAATGGCACCGGCACCGTCGCCTTCGCCACCGAGGCCGGTCTGTTCCAGCAGCTTGGCGTTCAAGCTATCGTCTGCGGCCCGGGCTCGATCACACAGGCGCACAGGGCCGACGAATATGTCGAGATCGAGCAGCTGGACCTGTGTTGCCGGATGCTCGACCGATTGGGCCGCCGCCTGACCGCCTAGCCCGCGCCGTGGGTCCGGTCATAGGCGGAGCGCGGCGGCTGAACATGGGCCGCGCGGGCATCCGCGCCGGGGTCATAGACCTCCATCAGCAGCGGATAGCAGGCGGCCACGTCCGAGGAATGTTCGGATGAACAATCGCCGCCGGGACAGGCCGACAGCCCCACGATCAGGTCAATCTCGGCGTAAAACTCAAGAAAATCGCCCGGTCGCACCGGGCTGGCCTTCATGAAATACTGCCCTGTGTCGCGGGTAAAGCCGGTACACATGAAGACATTCAGCACGTCATGCAAATGCATCTCGGCCTCGTGCAGCGGCAGATCGCAATGATCAGCCAAGGCGCGGGTCAGGTTGGAATGGCAGCAATAGTGATAGTCGTCCCCCGACAGCAGCCGTCCTGTATAGGGATCACAGCGCGTCCCGATCACATCATGGACCGAGCCGCCATAGGCATCGAACCCGTACCAATCCAGCGTATCCCCCACAATCGTCGCCATCGGGCGCATGTTGGGAAAGCTGGACCACATGCGGTCGCCGGTCGATAAATGCGTACCGTGCAAAGCGCGAGTTTTACCGGAATAGAACCGCTCGGACAGGTCGTGCTTGTTCCACATGTTCAGATCGCCGACCTGCGGACCATCCACCGATACCACGCGCACAAAGGCCCCGGCGGGCACCTCGATACAGGCCGCGTCACGCGGGGCCGCCGTGGCCTCAGCCGTTTTGGCCGCGCTTTGCCGCAGGGCGTTCAACCCCGCGATATCGGGTTGCGGCAACGTATCCGGCGGATAGCAGACGAGCGGAGGGATGTCCTTACGCTCCCCCGCATCTGCGGGGGCTGGGAAGTGGGGTGTCTTCAGTTTCATGCGCGCTCTCCCTGTGTTTCCACAGGTTTAGCGCATCACAAACGGGTTCGCCATCGGCTCTTGCGCGGTGCTGATCCACGTGGTTTTGGTGCGGGTGTACTCCAGGATCGCTTCAACCCCGGCCTCGCGCCCGTAACCTGACTGATTGAACCCGCCAAACGGGGCAATCGGGGAAATCGCACGATAGGTATTCACCCAGCAAATCCCCGCGCGGATGCGTTTCGACACCCGATGCGCCCGCGCAAGGTTCTGCGTGAAGACGCCGGAACCCAGACCGTAAGGCGTGGAATTGGCAAGCGCGATGGCCTCTTCTTCGGTCTCGAACGGCAGCAGAGACATGACCGGACCGAACATCTCGACCTTCAGCGTCTCGGTCTCAGGCACTGCACATTCGACCAGCGTGGGCGTCATATAGTTGCCCGGTCGATCTGCGGGCGCGCCGCCAAAGCGTATATTGGCCCCCTGCCCCTGGGCTGTGGCCAGTGTCGCCTCAATCTTGCTGACCTGCGCGGCGGTGCACAGCGGGCCGACATGGGTGTCGGGCTGCAGCGGATCGCCCAGCCGAATGGCGCTGGCCTTCTGTGAAATCTTTTCTATCAGCGGCTCAAGGATCGAACGATGCACCAATCCCCGCGTCCCCGCCACACAGCTTTGACCCGAGGCCCCGAAATTCCCGGCGATCAGCCCGTTTGCAGCCCCGTCCAGATCGGCGTCGTCAAACACAAGGATCGGAGATTTCCCGCCCAGCTCCAGCGAGGTCACCGCGAAATTCTCGGCCGAGTTTCGCACCACGTGGCGTGCAGTCTCGGGCCCTCCGGTAAAGGCAATGCGGTCCACATCCGCGTGGCGAGTCAGCGGGATGGCGCAGTTCTGGGCATCACCGGTGATGACCGAAACGACGCCGGGCGGGAACCCGGCCAATTCGATCAGCCGCGCGAATTCCAACATCGGCGCGGGGGCGATTTCCGAGGCTTTCAGAACCACCGAGCACCCCGCCGCAAGCGCCGGACCCAGCTTGGTGGCCGTCAGGAACATCTGCGCGTTCCATGGCACGATAGCGGCAACAACACCAATTGGCTCGCGCGTGGTAAAGACATGCATGTCGGGCTTGTCGATGGGCAGTACTGTGCCCTCGACCTTGTCGGCAAGCCCCGCGAAATAGCGATAATAGTCAGCCACATAGCCCGTCTGCATCGCCGTTTCCGCCAGCAGCTTGCCGCTGTCGGTGGTCTCCAGCTCGCCCAACTTCTGCGCGTGCTCCGCCACCAGATCGGCCAACCGGTACAGCAACTTACCGCGCGCTGTCGCCGTCATGTCGCGCCATGCGGGGTCGTCCAACACGCGCTTGGCTGCGGCCACAGCGCGATTCACGTCATCGGGCGCGGCGCAGGCGAACGTGGCCCAGCCCTGCCCGGTGGCCGGGTTTTCCGAGGTCATGACTTGCGCATCCGCGCCCTCGGACCATGCGCCGTCAATGAAAAGCTGAAAATGTGGAAGGTTTCCCATGGTGTTCCTCACTTAAAGGCTGGCATGACTTCGTCGATGAACCGCGCCAACGAGGCGCGCTTGCGGTCATTGGTCATGCCGCTATCGACCCAGAACGAGAACTCATCATATCCCAAATCCTCGTACCGTTTGATCCTGTCGATCACCTGCTGCGTTGTGCCAACGGTCAGGTCCTGGCCTAGTTTCTCGGTCGTATACATCGGGTTGGCGTCCATCTCCTGATCCGAGATCGGTTCGATCAACCCTTGCTGGACGGGCCGCTTGTTCAGGAACCATGCGCCGAAGTAGTTGTAATAACGGCGCAATTCCTGCACACCCTGCGCCACGTCATCTTCATCCGCACCTACATAGGTGTGATGCAACAGCATGATCTTGGGGCGTGGGCCGGAATAGCTTTCGCAGGCGGCATTGAAACGGCCCATCAGCGTTTCGATCTCTTCCATGCCCTGCCACAGCGGTGTGACCTGAATGTTGAACCCGTTGTGAACACCGAATTCGTGGCTGTTGGGATCGCGCGCGGCGATCCAGATAGGGGGGCCATTTTCCTGATACGGTTTCGGGGCCGAGGTGGCCGCCGGGAACGAATAGAACTCGCCCTCATGCGCGTAATCCCCGCGCCAGATTTGCGGCACCAGAGGGGTGCATTCGCGCATGCGCTGCCCGGCCTCCCACGCATCCATGCCGGGCATCAGTCGCTCGTATTCATAGGAATAGGCCCCGCGCGCGATCCCCAGCTCGATCCGGCCCTTGGTCATCTGGTCCGCCGCCGCGGCCTCACCCGCCAGCTTGATCGGATGCCAGAAGGGCGCGATCACCGTACCAGTGCCCAAGCGCACATTCTTGGTGTGATGCGCCAGATCGACCAGAGACAGGAACGGATTCGGCGCGATGGTAAATTCCATCCCGTGATGTTCACCCGTCCAGACCGCGCGCATGCCGCCATCATCGGCCATTTTCACGAGGCTCACGAACTCATCATGCAACACGTCATGGGGCTGATCGGGTGTCAGACGTTCCATATGGGCAAAGAGAGAAAACTCCATCAACCGGCTCCTTTGTCGAAACTGTGCAGCTCACCCCGGTCGGCATCGCCAAGGTAGAGCGAAAAATCCCCTTCGCGCGCTTCCAGCGCAAAGCGTGTCATCATTTTGCCCACCGACGGGGTGGCATAGGTCAGGTTGGGCAGGTGTTCGATGGCGATCCATTCGGTCCCATCGGGGGCCGCTGCCCCGGCGGATGAGGCCAGAAAGAACGTGTAATGCAGCTTGGTCGTCGCGTCGTTGAACGAGGAATAGACCTGCTCTAGCCGCGCCTTGATCCCCCGGTCCGCCAGACCCTGCGCCAGCCGCAGACGCTGCCCGCCGGGCTCGGCACCGGCGATGTGGAAGGGACTGTGGGTGGTCCCCTTCCGCTCCATCAAAACCGCGTCACCGGCCCGGATGATCGCGCCGCAGATAGTGGGCTGATCGCTGTCCATCTCCTGTTCCAGCCCTAGGCTGAAATACGAGCCGCCGACATAACCGAGCCCCCGGCCCCCGGCATGCGAGAAATCCGTGACCTGCCCGATCAGCACCGTATGGTCACCCGCCGGGATCGTCTGATGAGTCGAGCAACAGAACTGCGCCAGCGCACCGTCGATCAGCGGCAGATCATGGGCCCCTGTGCTGTGGGCCACTTTGGCGAAACGGTCGCCCTTATAGCTTGCGAACGTGTTCGAGGCGTCCTGCTGCCCCTCGGCCAGAATGTTGACGGCAAAGTGGCTGCAGCCCGCAAACACCTCATAGCTGGATAGAAACTTGCCCGGACAGACCAGCAACAAAGGCGGATCCAGCGAGACGGACGAGAACGAATTGGCCGTGAACCCGACTGGGTTGCCTGATGCATCGCGGGTCGTCACCACGGTCACACCGGTCATGAAACTGCCGAAAGCGTCGCGCAGCGCGCGGGGATCAAGCGTCATGAATGGCACTCCTTAACAAACGACAACAGAGTCGCGTTGACCTGTTGGGAATGTGTCATCGGCATCATGTGAGCCGCGTTCGGGATGATCTCGGCCCGCCCGTTCGGGGCAAGCGCGGCCATGTCTCGCGACATGCGCGGGGTCGAGTTCGGCTCATCCTCGCCCGTCAGAAACAGTGCTGGACAGGAGATCGCAGCCAACTGCTCGGCAGTCGGGCCGTTGCTTTCGGCGAAGACGGTATAGGCGGCCTTGTAGGCGCGTGGATCGACCTTTTGCAGCCAGCTATCGCAGGCGTCCCGCTCGGGGGATGCCCTGTCATCGAACCAGCGCTGCAACGTGGTCGAGGGGTCATTGGCCCGCTCGGCATCCAGCGCCTGAGCCCGTGCCAGAACCGCCGTACGGGCCTCATCCGGCCGCTGGAAAATCGCGTTCAGCGCGGCCACGCCTTTGACGTTTCCGCCCTCTGCAGCAATCCGGATTGCGATCAGTGCGCCCATCGAATGCCCGATCAAAACGGCCGGTTGGTCGATCAGCGCCGCCACGGGTACGGCATAGCTCTCTAGTCCCTCCACCGGGTTAAACGCTGAGTCCCCGTGCCCCGGCATGTCCGGGCACAGCACCCGGAACCCAGCCGCGACCAGAGCGTCAATCTGCGCGCCCCACGCCTCGGCCCGCAGGCCAACACCGTGCAACAGGATGACCAGCGGCCCCTCACCCGCGTCAATCGCGGCGAGGCCGCCGATCTCAGACCGAGGCCGGGTTGTCCACGTCATGTCCCAGATCCTTCAGGTCTTGGTAGCGGTCTCCGATGCGATGATGTGGCCGCCCCGTCGTCGCCCCGCCCAGCACCACCACGACCTCATCTGCGCGAGGCGCATCAGGGACGGAGAATTGTAGCGTCAAGTAATGCGACCGGCGGCCCGAATCGTTCTTGTCCATCATCGGCACCATGATCGGCGTATTCGCCGGGCCGCGCGTGTTGGTGAAGGACAGGTAGGATTTGGCCCCCACCGCCTGCCGGTAGAAATTGCCGAAATGCAGCGTGTGGATCAGGCCCGAGGCATGTTCAACCTCACCATCCAAACCCACCACGGCCGCCTTGCCATAGGCTTCGATCGCCTCACCGCTACCGGCCAGCGCCACCATCCGCTCGGTCATCACCTCGCCCAGCACCGGACCATAGGCCAGAATTTCGGGGCGCAGGTCTTCAACATACCGTCCGGCCCAAGGGTTCTTGATCACAGCTGCCACGGCGAACATCCGCCACGGGCGCTCCGCCGGGCGGAAACCTTCGATCAGAACCTCTTCGTCGTACGTCACAATTTTGCGGATTTCTGGCTGCACGGTGTCCTCCTGCGTGTTTCACGGAATATCCACGGCAGAGTCATGTTTTGACAAATGAAAGAAGTTCAGCCTTAGGTATTACCATCACTACTAGGTAGGTTACCGATGGCCAAAACTCTGCCCCCGCTGACATGGTTCAGATCCTTCGAGGCCGCCGCCCGACGGCTAAGCTCCACCGCCGCTGCCGATGAGATCGGGTTGACCCAATCCGCCGTCAGCCAGCAGATCCGAGCGCTGGAAACGCGGCTGGGCGTGGTTCTGTTTCACCGCCACGCGCGGGGGCTGTCCCTGACGGATGAAGGGCGCAAATTACTGCCGCAGGTCGAGGCCGCGCTTGAGATGCTGGAAACCGCAGCCTCTCCCTATCTGACCGAGGAGAAGGCGCGCCACATCACCGTTGCGGCTTCGATCAGTATCATCGAATGGGTGATCGCCCCCGCTCTACCCGCGTTTCAGGCGCAACACCCGGAGACCTCGGTTCGATTTGTCAGCACGATCTGGCCCGACGAATACGCCGCCGCGCGTGCTGATGTGGAAATCCGCTTTGGGTCGGCGAAACAGGTGGGCAAGGACGCGGTGGCGCTGCAGCCCAATCGGCTTGTGCCGGTGAAATCCCCAGCTCTGGCAGGTGATGACCTACCGCTGATCGAATCTGTCGGCACTTCCGACAGCTGGGTCACTTGGGCCGAGACAACAGGCCAAACCATGGGCACCCCGACTTATTTCGTGGATTCCTATGGTCTGGCGCTGCAGATGGCGGCGTCCGGCAACGGGGTCGCTTTGGTCAACCAACTGATCGCCACCCACGCGCTGGGTTCTGGTCAAGTGGTGCGGGCCTCAGACCATACTGCCCCCGCGACCGAAGGGTATTTTCTGGCCGTCCAACGCCGGTCAGCCGAGATAGACGCCTTCACCGCGTGGTTTTACGACTTGCTAAGGGTCTGATTCAGACATGTCTATGTCGCATCCGAGGATATCAAACCGCGCCAAAATAGTGAATTCTGGCAAAAAAGGTCCGATTCATGCGATATTCCGGCTTTCGAGTCATCAAAGAGGCACTGACCGGCCACAAGGGCTGGAAACCGGTCTGGCGCGAGCCTGAGCCCAAACCCCATTACGACGTCATCATTATTGGCGGCGGCGGTCACGGGCTAGCCACGGCCCACTATCTGTCCAAAGTCTACGGTCAGCGCAATGTAGCCGTGGTCGAGAAAGGCTGGATTGGGGGCGGCAATGTGGGGCGGAACACGACGATTGTGCGCTCGAACTATATGCTGGACGGGAATGAGCCGTTCTACGAGTTTTCGCTGAAACTGTGGGAGGGGCTGGAGCAGGACGTCAACTATAACGCCATGATGAGCCAGCGCGGGATCATCAACCTGTTCCATACCGACGGCCAGCGCGATTCGTATATCAGACGCGGCAATGCGATGATCCTGAACGGTGCGGATGCGGAACTGCTGGACGCCGATCAGGTCCGGGCCGAGCATCCCTATCTGAATTTTGATGACGCCCGGTTTCCCATCAAAGGCGGTCTAGTCCAGCGCCGCGCGGGCACGGCCCGCCACGACGCGGTCGCCTGGGGCTATGCGCGGTCGGCGGATTTGCACGGGGTGGACATTATCCAGAATTGCGAGGTCACGGCCCTGCGGATTGAAAATGGCACCTGCTTGGGCGTCGAAACCTCAAAAGGCTTTATCGGGGCCAGCAAAGTGGGCTGTGCGGTCGCTGGAAACTCGGGCCGCGTGATGGGCATGGCCGGGATGCGGCTGCCCATTGAAAGCCATGTGTTGCAGGCGTTTGTGTCCGAGGGGCTGAAGCCCGTTCTGCCCAGCGTCATCACCTTTGGTGCGGGACATTTCTATGTCAGCCAATCCGACAAAGGCGGTCTGGTCTTTGGCGGCGATATAGACGGCTATAACACCTATGCCCAACGCGGCAACCTGCCCGTAGTCGAGGATGTGTGCGAGGGCGGCATGGCCCTGATGCCCATGATCGGCCGCGCGCGGTTGCTGCGGATGTGGGGCGGTGTAATGGACATGTCGATGGACGGCTCACCCATCATCGACCGCACCCCGGTTCAGGGGCTCTATTTCAATGGCGGCTGGTGCTATGGCGGGTTCAAGGCCACGCCTGCCTCGGGCTATTGCTTTGCGCATCTGCTGGCAAAAGACGAACCACACCCCGTTGCCACCGCCTATCGTCTGGACCGGTTCCGTACTGGCCGGATGATCGACGAAAAAGGCGCGGGCAACCAGCCCAACCTGCACTAGAGGGGACCACGGATATGATCATCAACCACCCTCTTCTTGGGCCTCGCGATGCCTCAGAGTTCACCTATCTGGGCGATGCATCTCTGATCGACCGGCCCGACGGGACGGCCGAGAATGCCGCCGAGGCGTTCTATGACTATGCCTATCTGCGTGATAACCCTGCCGGTGAGCACCGTGAGCTGTGGTACCATGAAGCCGGGGATCGGTCCTGGCTGGTTGTCACCCGCAACACTCTGACCCACGAGATTTCCAAGGTTGAACTGGCCCGCGATGTGGCCCGCGCGCGGGGGCGTTCGAAATGACACAAGTGAACCGGCTGACCGGCGGGCAGATCGACCGCGATACGACCCTGAACTTCTACTTCGACGGACGCAGCTATACGGCGCATCCCGGCGATACTCTGGCTTCTGCGCTGCTGGCCAATAATGTGCGACTGATCGGGCGGTCGTTCAAATACCACCGCCCACGCGGGCTGCTGACGGCGGGATCCGAGGAACCCAACGGCATGGTGGAACTGCGCGCAGGCGCCCGCAAGGAACCCAACACCCGCGCCACGACGATCGAGATGTTCGACGGGTTGATCGCAAACTCGCAAAACCGCTGGCCAAGTCTGCGATTCGACGCGCTGGCGGTGAATGACTTGTTTTCCAACTTCCTGTCGGCGGGGTTCTACTACAAAACCTTTATGTGGCCCGCCGAGTTTTGGGAGAAGCTGTACGAGCCGATCATACGCCGCGCTGCTGGCCTTGGCTCACTGTCGATGCAGGCCGACCCGGATGAATACGACAAAGGGTTTCGTCACTGCGATCTGCTGATCATCGGTGCCGGGCCTGCGGGTCTGATGGCAGCGCTGACCGCCGGGCGTGCGGGCGCAGATGTCATACTGGCAGACGAGGATTTCACGCTGGGCGGACGTCTGAACAGCGAGACCTTCTCGGTCGGCGACCACAGCGCGCCCGATTGGGCTGCACAGGCTGTGGCCGAACTGTCGGCAATGCCGAACGTTCGACTGATGCCGCGCACCACGGTGATCGGAGCTTTCGACCACGGCATATACGGGGCCGTCGAGCGGACGGGCGATCACTTGCCCTCGCTGCCCGCTGGCAAACCGCGCCAGATCCTGTGGCGGATCTATAGCCAAAAGGCGCTGCTTTGTGCCGGGGCGACCGAGCGGCCGATTGCGTTTGAAAATAATGACCGACCCGGCATCATGACGGCCAGCGCGCTGAGAACTTATGCCAATCGCTTTGCGGTGACAGCTTCGCCTCGGGTTGCGATCTTTACCAACAATGATGACGGCCACCGCACGGCCGCGGACCTGCACGCCAAGGGCGTTAAAATCGCGGCCGTGGTAGATGTGCGCAACGATGCCCCGTTCAGCTATGACTATGAGGTGCTGAAAGGCGCGCAGGTCATAAACACCAAGGGCCGTCTGGGCCTGAGCTTTGTCGAGGTCGCATTGCCCGATGGTTCGACCCGGACACTGGACTGTGGCGCGCTGGGCGTGTCGGGCGGCTGGAACCCGAATGTCCACCTGACCTGCCACCAACGCGGACGCCCTGTTTGGAACGAAGCCCTTGCTGCTTTCGTTCCGGGAGAAAACCTACCGGTTGGCATGTCCGTCGCGGGTTCTGCCAGTGGCGTCATGTCAACCCATGGCGCACTGCGCTCGGGAGCCGAAGCGGCCGCTGCCGCGCTGGACCTGACCACTCTGCCCGACCTGCCAGAAGCCGAGGACGCGCCCATTGCACAAAAGCCGTTCTGGTATGTGCAGGGATGCAAACGCGCCTGGGTCGATCAGCAGAACGACGTGACCGTCAAGGATGTGAAGCTCAGCTATCAGGAAGGCTTCCGCTCGGTCGAACATCTGAAACGCTATACCACGCTGGGCATGGCGACCGATCAGGGCAAGACCTCGAACATCACGGGTCTTGCAATCATGGCCGAGGTTGCGGGCAAATCGATCCCCGAAACCGGCACCACCATTTTCCGCCCACCCTACACACCCGTGCCCATCGGCGCGTTCGCCGGTCGAATGACGGGCAAAGAGTTTCACCCGATCCGCCTGACTCCGTCACACCATTGGGCCAAGGAACGCGGCGCAGTGTTTGTCGAGGCCGGGAACTGGCTGCGCGCACAGTGGTTCCCCCTGCCCGGTGAGACTCATTGGCGCGAGTCCGTCGACCGCGAGGTACGCCAAACCCGCGCCTCGGTCGGGGTGTGCGATTGCACCACCCTGGGCAAGATCGACGTGCAGGGCACGGATGCAGCCGAGTTCCTCAACCGCGTCTACGCCAACGGCTTTGCCAAGCTGGCGGTGGGCAAAACCCGCTATGGGCTGATGCTGCGCGAGGATGGAATGGTCATGGATGACGGCACCGCCGCGCGGCTGGCCGAGGATCATTTCGTCGTCACCACCACCACGGCGAATGCTGTAAGTGTCTATCGCCACATGGAATTTGTGCGCCAGTGCCTGTTCCCGGACATGGATGTGCAGCTGATTTCGACCACCGATGGTTGGGCGCAATACGCGGTGGCGGGGCCGAATTCCCGCAAGCTTCTGCAAAAGATCGTGGACCCCGAATTTGATATTTCGAACGAGGCTTTCCCCTTCATGGCCTGCGGCAAGATCACCGTCTGCGGTGGACTACGGGCGCGGCTGTTTCGTATCTCGTTCTCGGGCGAATTGGCGTTCGAGATCGCCGTCCCGTCGCGCTATGGCGATGCACTGATGCGGCGGCTGATGACCGAAGGCAAAGAGTTCGACGTCACCCCCTATGGCACCGAAGCGCTGAGCGTGATGCGCATCGAAAAGGGCCACCCGGTCGGCAATGAGTTGAACGGCACCACCACGGCGCTGAATCTTGGTCTGGGCAAGATGGTATCAAAGAAGAAAGACAGCATTGGATCGGTTCTATGCGAACGCGAGGCCCTGATCGCTCACGATGTGCTTAAACTGGTCGGGCTGAAACCGGTCAACCCCGAGGAAAAGATCACAGCTGGCGGCCACTTGATGAACACGGATGGCCCGGTCGATGCCGCGCATGATCAGGGCTATGTGACCTCGGCGGCCTATTCGCCCAATCTGAACAGCAATATCGGGCTGGGCCTGCTGAAACGCGGCGATGCGCGGATGGGAGAGAAGATGCGCCTTGTGTCGCCACTGACCGACCTAACGGTCGAGGTCGAAATTGTCTCGGCCCATTTTATTGATCCCGAAGGAGAACGTCTGCGTGCATGATCTTGTAGCAATAACCGCCCTCGGCGGGGCCGCGCCGCGCGTAGATACGGTCGGGCCGGTCACATGTGCCGAGGTGCCCGACGTGGCGCTGGCCTCGGTCGCGGCCCGGTTGGGACAGGAAGCCAAGGCACGTGAGGCGCTGGCCAACGTGATCGGCGCGCCTGCACCCGACATCCAGCGCATAGCAGGTGGCGAGACAACCGCTTTTTGGTCCGGCCCCGATCAATGGATGATTGAGGCCCCATATAAAGGCCACCACGACCTTGCGGATCAGGTTAAAGCAGGCGTAGGGAATACGGCGTCCGTCACCGAACAGACCGACGCCTGGATACGGTTCGACCTGCGCGGCGATGGCATTCCGTCAGTGTTGGAATTGCTAAGCCAACTGGACCTGCGCCGCCTACCCCCCGGCACCACAGCACGCTGTTCGATCCACCATGTCGGGTGTTACCTTTTGTGCCGCGATGCAGATCATTACAGCATATACGGCCCACGATCCTCGGCCGGGTCGCTACATCACGCTGCGCTGACCTCGATGCGATCGGTCTACTAAACTGATGGCAGTGGCGCGTTGCCCTCGACCCGGAACCGGTTGATCCGGCGGCGATCCTCGGCCGGGCTGAGTCCGAATGCAGCCCGGTAATGTGTCACCAAAGGCGCGGCGGAACTATAGCCGACCGATGCAGCGATCTCGGGGATCGGATCCGCTGTATACATCACCATCTGCCGCGCGGCCTTCATACGCATGGCCCTGTAGTAGTGACTGGGGCTTTTGCCAGTTGCCCGTTTGAAGGCACGTTCAATTTGGCGCGGCGTGACGCCTATTTGCCGCGCGACGTCGGCGATCGAGACTGGTTCGCTCATATCCTGCCCAAACAGCGCAACGCAACGCGCGACAAGCGGCGGAATACTGTCGCCCGTTTCCGGTTGTGTGGCACTGGGCACCTGTTGGCGCACCCCGGCTCCACGCATCATGGGGTGCTGAAACCAACACGCAACCTCATGCGCTATTTCCGCTCCAAGACGATCCTGAATCAGATGCAATGCCAGATCAAACCCTGCTGCGGCCCCGGCGGCTGTGTAGCGTGTTGCGGTTCTGACGATGACTTCACTCCGGGCATCAAAATCGGGAAACTCGGCCTCGAACGCCGCTTCATAGCACCAATGAACCGAGACCGGTTGCCCTTGCATCGTGCCCGAGCGAACAAGCGGGAACACACCACCGCTGATCCCACCCAGAATTGTTCCGTGTCGCCCAAGACTGCGCAGAGCGGCATTGCCCGCGCTAGCGTTTTCAAACCGCGAGGTCGGGCTACTAAGAAGGAACAGAATGTCGACTTCACCGTGATCCAGCAAGCCACGCATTGCGTCAAATCCCACCTCGGCGCTAGAACGTACCTTTTGTCCGCGCTCGGACAGTAACGTCCAACAAAAGGTCTCCTGCCCTGCGATCTCGTTGGCGGCACGCAAAGGTTCGATAACCGAAGTCAGGCAAGCCATCGGAAAGCCATCAAACAGCAGAAATCCAATCTCGATTCTGTCATCTCTGCACATTGGATTATCCTGGCCGAAAGTCCGCATCCGTGAACAGATTCTTCACGAACGGAAACAACCCTGACGAATTACGGGCGCAGCATACCAAGCATCCTCTCACGTCGACGTTGTATCGACTTGCGAAAAGCTAAATCACTGACCAGAGCCAGCGGAAGCAGAACCCTCTCACCGACGCCGTCGATGACAGTCAACTTTCCGCCACGCTCTTGAGCGCGCACTACGTTTTCATGGCTCATGTCTCCGACGATGATCCGTCCACGTTCCAGATCGTCCATTAGCTCGGCGAAATCATCGTGCAAACGCTTCAGACCAACGGGATCGTCTTTGACCAACAGCCACTCACTGTAAACCGTCGGCGCCAGCCCGCCATCGGGACCTGTCAGTTTTTCTACGGCCATGGCTGGCCCTAATGAGGTTGGTGCGTAACCCATAAACAGCGCAAGGCGCTCAATTTCTGGACACCCCCTGTGCAGCGCGGCGAGGTATTCGTTAGCCTCGCGGTTCCATTGGCGTAAATTGCCGTATCGTCTTTCGGCATAGCGCTGGACAGCGTGATTTCTGACAGGAATGTCCGCTCTGACCTTTAGCAGCGCGTCTTCGTGATCAGGGTGTTCGAAAATCAGGTAGTTGCGACTTTCTCGCAAAGGCTTACGCCCACTGAGATCAATCATTTAGTGTTGCCCTATGATAGAAGACGACGGTCGCGTCATTCGGAATAAAGTGTCAAACCGGAATTGGCTTAATAAAACCTTCTTAGAATTGTTACAAATGACTTTTGCCCAAACCAAATGAAAAACGCCCCGTCGGGAAAGACAGGGCGTAGTTAGTTCATACCGTCCTGTTACGGCCCGACCGGAGGCGGAGGCAACAGAAGAAAGCTGACCTCGCCCCGGCTTTCAACTACCGGAACATGTGTCCAATCCATAGGGTCGAAAGGAGGCGTTTCCTTTTCGCAATCTTCAGGTTGTTTATGACAGATAAAAACCTCGGCCCCAGTTAGATAAGCCAGGCGCAGCTGCAGCCCACGCGAAAACTGGATTCCAGCCGAACGCGCGCCGTTCAAGCCAAGAAATTCTCCATAAATATGGATCGCGCTCGTGCCTTCAGGAATGGACGCTGCCAAATCGCGGGTGGTTTTTTGCCATTCCGGAATTTGAAGGTAAGTCGCGCGTCCAAATAGGATCAACTTGATCAACAGCACATACATTATTGTAATCCGCGCGACACTCGCCCACCTGCCTGGTGTTTTGGCCATGTGCAAGGTTGCTGTGGTAAAGGTAAATCCGATGAGGATCCAAATCCAGCCATAGGCGCGCACAGGCACTAACACGCCAGACATCAGTGACTTGGCGAACAAAGGTGCAACACCGGCCAGCGCTGCTGCCAAAACGGCTATCGCAGTGAACCGTTGCCAACGAAACAAGCAAACCCATGCCCCAACAAAAAACAGCAACAGCACAGCTCCGGTTCCTGCAGTCCCACCCCCGAATTGGCGGACGGTCATCATTAGAAACCTTTTTAGCTTGCCCAGATTTACTATCAGGTCATCCAGCGTTTTGGCTTCTGTCGGGGCCCGCCACTCGGCTATGGGGATACCGAAAACCCCGTGGTAGAGATAATTGAGCGAGTAAACCGACACGACCGCCAGGACGAGACTGACAAAGAAGACAAGCAGTGTGGTGACCATGCTTTTGTAAGTCTGTGGCGCTTTGTGCGACAATAACAGCAGCGTCAGCAACAGAAACGGATAGGTCGTATAGGCCATGAAGGACAGCGGCACTGCGATCAGCATCAAGGCCAGCGCGATCCGATGGGGCAAAAACACGACCGCAAGCGCAAAAAGCGCAATAACCCATGCCCCGGGCAACAACGTGTTGAACCAAAAGCTGATCAAAAATGTCGGGATCGATAGCACCACGAACAAGGTAAAGTAGCCGCGGTACCAACCCGGAGCATCCCGACCAAAAACGATCAAGGCTGTCGATGCCGCAAAAACGGCACTGGCGATCAGGTAGAGTACAAAACTGACTGGTGCAGGCCAAAAATACGGGCGAAACTGCCACCAGTAATTCAACCAGCGCCCTTCATCCAGCGCTTTTATATACGCCATTTCTTTGGTTCCCAGCAAAGCCGGGAAGTCATCATGCCGCACCAGCGGATCGAACAGTAAAGGCGCGTAAACCAGAACAAGCGCCCCCAGTCCCAGCAACGAAAACCGGATGACATCGCGTCCCAAAGACTGTGTACTCATCATTTACTCCGGTGAGCGCGAGCGATGACCGAGGCGCGAGCCTGCGCGATCGAGGTAACGGTTTTTTGCGGCAATTGGCGAACGATCATCTTGCGCAGGTTCCATCCGAAGCTGCCAACCTCTTTCAGAGCACCTGCCGCGACTTTAGTGTTCAAAACCTCTGTCGGCAGAGTTTCGGCTCCTGCCTCACTGGCATAAAGAACACTGTTGTAGCGATACCAAGGCTCAATCGAGCTGTCATTGAACAGAACGGGGCGCAAGCAGTCATAGGCAGTGTAACCACGCTCGGCAAACAGGCCCTGCCAGAATGCCAAAGGCTGCTCGTTGACGTGGAACTCCCCTCCCTGCCCGGGCACTGCCGCCGAAAAAAGTACGAGGTCGCTGTGGGTTGTCAGGCTTTGCACAAGGCGGGCGGACGCCGCATTGGGAAGGTGCTCTCCGACTTCAAGCGATTGCGCCAAACCAAACTTTCGCCCCAGATCAACGGGCTTGCTCAGGTCTTCAGCAAAAAAAGACTCGGGCGCGATAGCCAACCGATCCCGGTCAACATAGTCACCATCGACCCCGGCAACATCCGGGCAACCGGCAGCTGCCCATTCGGACAACCATACACCTCGTCCACATCCGAAATCCACGACGCTTTCTGGTTTAACCCAAGCGTGCAGGCACTTAATCAACCGAACAGCCGACTGCCTTGCGCCGCGGTCGATATAGTCGAAGAACTCGTTGGAATAGATATGTGACATCTCAACTCTCTAAATTGAATTCTCTTCGCGATAGACCCACAGCCGCAGGATCACGAAATTGATGACAGGTAGAACGACGACCACCACCCCAGCCGTTGCAAGCTCGGAGATGTTCAGTCTGGGGCCGAGAACCGATGTCAGAACCGAAGACACGATCAATCCGATGCCGATCATGCACAAAAATCGGCCAAACTGAGCCGGAACGGCCAGCTTCTTTTCAAAGGTCCAACTGGTTTGGCCGACATACTGGATAAGGATGGCCGACCCAAACGCCAGAAAGTTGGCAACCCAAGACGATCCGAACAACCTGAGCAACCCCAGATACGTCAGGATATAGTAGACGGCCACACCTACTCCCACGACCGCAAAGCGGACTATCCGGCGGCGTTCGCTCATGCTTGTTTGCTCATTGTTTCCGGCGTGTTCTCAACCACGCCGCCGACTTGTTCATCGATGAAAAACAAGGGGCGCCCTTTGGCTTCGATGTAGAGCCGCCCGAGGTATTCGCCCATAATTCCCAATGTCAGCAATTGGATACCCGAGAAAAAGCTGATCACCAAAACCGTTGAGGCCCAACCAGCAACGGTATTGTACAGGATCAGCGACCAGAATACGTAAACCAGCATCAGCGCCGCAACGATCAGGGTTAAGAATGCAAGGCGCGTGGCAATCTGCAACGGTTTGATCGAAAAACTGGACAATGCATCAAAGGCCAGGCGGATCA
This sequence comes from Ruegeria sp. D3, assembly GCF_056534465.1. Lineage (NCBI taxonomy): Bacteria > Pseudomonadati > Pseudomonadota > Alphaproteobacteria > Rhodobacterales > Roseobacteraceae > Ruegeria > Ruegeria sp. D3. Next base: position 427,780 of record NZ_JBQFPK010000002.1, on the reverse strand, counting down.
TCTTGGACATTGGGTACTTGGTTTCACCAGCCACACGCGGATCCCGCACGTATTCGATACCAATCTGCCGGAACCCAGCCCAGGCGAACATCCCGCGGATGAAACGTGCACGTTCGGGCATATCCAGCACCGCGTTCAACACCCGGCGGCTGACCAATCGGAAATCACCTGTGTCATTCGGGATCGGGACATCCGACAACCGGTTGAGAATGCGATAGAACCCATGAGCGGTCAGCTTTTTGAACCAGCTTTCTCCTTTGCGCTCGCTGCGGCGGCCGTACACCACATCGTATCCGCGATCCATCATCGCCATCATGTCAGACAACAATTCGGGCGGATCCTGCAGATCCGCATCCAACATAAAGATGCGCTCACCCGTTGCGGCCATCAACCCGGCTGTCAAAGCCACCTGATGCCCCCTGTTCGTGGACAGTTTAAGACCACGCACTCGCGGATGCTTCTGGCTTTGCAAACAAATCCCATCCCAGGTGTCGTCGGTCGAACCATCGTCGACCAACAGGATCTCGGTGTCGTCAGACCATGCGTCTGTTGCTGCGATCAAGCGCTCTACCAGAGCTGGCAATGAGTCCTCTTCGTTCATACATGGAACGACTACAGACAGTAACATTTAACCTCCGAACGCGATCTGTCCTGCTCGATTTTGTGGCGAATATTTCGCTTCTGTTGGAACACGTCGCTTTGGTTTAGCTTCTTCGTATTGGGTCGGAACCCTTGATATCTTAACACCCGGTCGCCGCTAATCGGTAAGTTCCAGTTTTCAGACCGTAGTTACCAATGCGACACATTCAATCACCCGTGCAGACGGACTGCACGCAAAATATTCGCGCCGTTCTTGCCTGTACGATGTGGCAGCAATGAGCCCATCTTAAGACAAAGCGTTGTCTGATGATCCAAAACCGCAACTTGATTGCCGGTCTGAACAGTTTTTCCAACGAAATTCAAACCTTCGGCTGGTCATGACCCGCGTTTTTAGTATCAACTGTGGCTAACCAACGAGGGAGAGAAAAATGAAAAAGCTATTGTTGGCTGCATCGGCTGCATCGCTGCTAGCCACATCGGCATTCGCTGAGGTCAAGGTCGGGATGATCACTACCCTTTCGGGCGGCGGCGCCGGCCTGGGTCTTGACGTGCGCGACGGGTTCCTTCTGGCGATTGAACAGTCAGGACGTGACGACATCGAAGTCGTGATCGAGGACGACCAGCGCAAGCCCGACATTGCGGTGCAACTGTCAGACAAGATGATTCAATCAGAACGCGTCGACGTCATGACAGGCATTATTTGGTCGAACCTTGCCATGGCCGTCGTTCCAGCAGCGGTGAACCAGAATGTGTTCTATTTATCCCCCAACGCAGGCCCTTCGGCCTTGGCGGGGAAAGGATGCCATCACAATTATTTCAACGTGGCATGGCAGAATGACAACCTGCACGAAGCGGCTGGAGCATATGCAAATGATGCTGGCTACAAGAAGTCTTTCATTCTGGCTCCGAATTACCCGGCGGGTACGGATGCACTGACCGGGTACAAACGTTTCTTCGATGGCGACCTGGCCGGAGAGATTTACACCCAGCTTGGTCAAACGGACTATGCCGCCGAGCTCGCCCAAATCCGCGCGAGTGACGCCGACAGTGTCTTTTTCTTTCTGCCCGGCGGCATGGGGATTTCTTTTCTCAAGCAATATGCCGACAGCGGAATCGATCTGCCTGTCGTCGGCCCGGCCTTTAGCTTTGATCAGGGTATCTTGCAGGCAGTGGGTGATGCAGCCTTGGGTGTTGTGAACACCTCGCAATGGAACAAGGATATCGACAATCCGACCAACAAGGCTTTTGTCGATAGCTTCAAGGCCGAATACGGCCGCCTGCCGTCGCTTTACGCCAGCCAGGGTTTCGACACCGCAAACCTGCTTTTATCCGCATTGGAAAAAGCCGATCCGTCAGACGCAAATGCTTTCCGCGAAGCCCTGCGAGCCGCTGAGTTCGACAGTACGCGCGGGGATTTTGCATTTGGCCCGAACCACCACCCGGTACAAACGATCTATGCGCGTGAAGTGATCAAGGAAGGTGATGTTTTTACCAACAAGATCATCGGCACCGCGCTTGAAGCTCATTCGGACGCATACGCCGCCGAGTGCAAAATGTAAGAAACGACTGCTGCCCGCCGTCAACCAGACGGCAGGCAGACCACCGGAGTTCCCATGTCCTCGATCCTGATTGTCGAGCAGATCCTCAATGGTCTGCAATTTGGCGTCATGTTATTTCTGATGGCTGCGGGCCTGACACTTATCTTTGGCGTCATGGGGCTGATCAATCTTGCCCACGGTTCGCTTTACATGGTCGGGGCTTTCGCAGCAGCCACTGTGGCCGGTGCCACGGGATCGTTCTTTCTGGGTCTAGTTGCGGCGCTCGCCTCAGCTGCGCTTGCCGGCGCGATGATTGAAATTGTTGTCATACGAAGGCTATACGATGCACCTCATCTGGATCAGGTTCTAGCTACCTTTGCCCTGATACTTATATTTTCGGAGGGAACCCGCTGGTTTTTCGGGTCTTTCCCCTTGTTTTTGAATATCCCGCAAGCTCTTTCGGGGCCTGTCACCCTGCCCGGCGGCATCGAATACCCCCTTTACCGTCTAAGCCTGATCGTCATCGGTGTGGCAATCGCGGGCGGATTATGGCTGTTCATCGAACGTACACGCATAGGCATTCAGATCAGGGCCGGTGAAAACGATCGAGAGATGATCGCGGTGCTTGGCGTTGATATCTCAAAACTCTACACCCTCGTTTTTGCCCTAGGAGCAGCTCTGGCCGGGCTGGCCGGCGCTTTGGTTGGAGCAATTCAATCGGTGCAGGTAGGCATGGGTGAACCCGTTCTGATCCTTGCCTTTGTGGTTATCGTAATCGGCGGTATCGGGTCGATCCGAGGGGCGTTCATTGGTGCATTGCTGGTCGGTTTGACCGACACGTTGGGCGGCGTTTTCCTTCCTGAATTCCTTGGCTTGTTCATGGAGCCCGGTGCAGCGCAAAAAAGCGGGTCAGCCATTGCCTCGATGGGGATTTATATACTGATGGGGCTTGTTCTGATCTGGCGCCCTACTGGCTTGTTCGGAGCCCGCGCATGAGAGTTAAGGAAAGATACATCAATGGCGTCGTTCTAACTGGCCTGCTTCTATTACCCATTTGGGCATTGGCGATGGACGAGCCTTTCACGATCACGTTGGCCACCCGAGCGGTTGTCCTTGCACTGGCAGCTGTCGGGTTGAACCTTGCATTGGGTCTGGGCGGAATGGTCAGCTTGGGCCACGCTGCGTTCTTTGGCCTTGGCGGCTATACCATGGGTATTCTTGCCTATCACGCGCAGACGTATTCAACCTTAAACCTTGGTCTGTTCAGCACTGATGGGACAACGTCGATGCCGTTGATCTGGCTGTCGGCTATGGTCATCTCGGCGCTGGTCGCGTTTTTCATCGGCATGCTGTCACTGCGCACAACCGGGGTTTATTTCATCATGATCACCCTCGCATTTGGCCAGATGTTTTTCTACTTTGCCATCTCATGGGCGCAATATGGCGGCGAGGACGGACTGTCCATTTACGTGCGCAACGGTTTTCCCGGCTTAAACACGCTGGTGCCAATTCAGTTCTTCGGCATCTGTTTCATTCTTCTTTGCATCGTGTTGTTCCTGTTTGCCCGCCTTCAGGCTTCACCCTTCGGTTTGGCACTGAACGCCACGCGCCAAACCAGATCACGCGTTCAGGCAGTCGGTCTGAACCCTACGCGAATTCGTTTGCTGGCCTTTGTTCTTTCAGGCGCAATAACTGGATTGGCGGGCGCGCTCTTCGCTGACCTCAACCGGTTTGTGTCGCCCACAATGTTTAGCTGGCAATTGTCCGGAGAGCTTATCGTATTGATCGTGATTGGCGGCGTTGGACGGCTGATGGGGCCGGTAATCGGGGCTTGTGTCTTTGTAGCACTCGAGCATTTTTTAGGAGCATTGACCGATTATTGGCATGTTTACCTTGGAGTCGTCCTATTGTGCATTGTCCTGTTCGGGCGTGGTGGACTGATCGGCCTACTCACGGGGAAAGAGGGTGCGAATGTCTAAGCCCATCCTTGCCACTGATGCACTTAGCAAACGGTTCGGCGCGTTGACAGCGACACACGATGTGTCAATCGACCTCAACCCAGGGGAAATCCACGCAATCATTGGCCCGAACGGAGCGGGCAAGTCCACGCTGATCAAACAGATATGCGGTGAAATCCACCCCGATTCCGGTCGTGTGTTGTTGGATGATCGGGATGTTTCGGCCCTGCCCCTCCACATTCGCGCACGCGCTGGCTTGGGTCGGACGTTCCAGATTTCCGACTTATGCATGGAAGACACTGTTTTAGAAAACGCGATTTTAGGCTGTCTGGCAATCGAAGGGGCCTCATGGCGGTTCTGGGGGGCCGCTCAAAAATCAAAAACTTTACGGTCCCGTGCAGAAGGTGCACTGGATCGTGTCGGCCTTGCGAATTTTCGCGACACACAGTGCTCCAGCCTCAGTCACGGGCAGCGACGACAGTTGGAAGTCGCCGTTGCGCTTACGCTTTCACCCCGCGCGTTTGTCATGGATGAACCCATGGCCGGTCTCGGAGCAGAGGGGTCCCGGAACCTGACTGCTCTACTCGACGGACTTCGCGCCGAAGCCCCAATACTGCTGGTCGAACACGATATGGATGCCGTTTTTGCTTTGGCAGACCGCATCAGCGTGATGGTTTATGGCGCGGTGATCGCCACAGGATCAGCGGATGACATCCGCCAAAGCGCGGATGTCCGTGAGGCCTACCTGGGAGAAGAAGTATGAGTTTTCTCACGGTCGAGAACCTTCAGGCAGCCTATGGTCCAAGCCAAGCGCTTTTCGGTGTCGATCTGCGCGTGGCTGAGGGCGAAGTTACCGCATTGCTGGGACGGAATGGCATGGGCAAGACAACCACCGTCAAGGCGATCTGTCAGATGATCCGTTCCTCAGGCACGATCACCTTAGATGGCAAAAACTTGCAGGGCCTACCCAGTCACAAAGTTGCGCGGAGCGGTGTAGGTCTGGTTCCCGAAGGGCGCAGGTGTTTCATGGACTTAACCGTGCACGAAAACCTAATCGCTGCAGCCCGCCCCGGAGAATGGGATCTGCGCAAGGTCGCAAGTCTGTTCCCAAGGCTGGATGAACGTGGAAACCAGCGAGCCGCCTCATTGTCTGGCGGTGAACAGCAAATGCTGGCCATCGGTCGTGCATTGATGACGAATCCGCGTCTTATTGTTCTGGATGAAGCAACCGAGGGTCTCGCACCCATCATCAGACAGGAAATCTGGGCTGCAATGCGGCAGTTAAAGCAGAACACCAGCGTCGCAATCCTTTTGATCGACAAGTCCTTGAAAGAATTAGCCACTGTATCAGACACCGCCACCATCCTAGCACGCGGGCGCACAGTCTGGAGTGGCGCCATGTCCGACTTGACGTCCGAGGTGAGCGAAAAGCACATAGGTGTCTAAACTCGTTAGACCAAGCATCGCCAATCAACTTTTAAGGTATGTGGCGGAGAGACAGGGATTCGAACCCTGGAGACGGTTTCCCGCCTACACACTTTCCAGGCGTGCGCCTTCGACCACTCGGCCACCTCTCCGTGCGGGCGATATTTGGACTATCGCTTGCAGATTTGCAAGGCCCCAATAGGGTGAAAATTCAACCTTCCTGAGTGAGGCCGGAAAACCGATCAAATCTCGTCCCCGTCGCTATCCGACATGTCGGCTTCGGTCATTTTAATCGGCGCAGGTTTGGCTGCGGAACCCTCTTCGGAATTGGGGGCAGCCTTCACCTCTGGACCGGTGTTGCGCAGAGTTTCAGGGTTGCGCAACCACACGTCACGCTGCGCGAACGGGATCTCGATGCCCTCTTCAACAAAGCGACGGTTAATCTCATGGTTCATGTCTGACTTTACAGACAGCATCCAATTAACATCCCTCAGAATAGCACGGATCTCAAAATCCAGAGAATCCGCGCCGAAGCCTTGGAAAACAACACTGGGAGCAGGGTTGGCAAGAACCATCGGGTTCGCATTTGCAATTTCGCCCAGGATTTTCTCAACTTTGCGAGTATCAGTTCCGTAGGCAACTCCGACAGGAACAATCACCCGCCCGATTGTGTTGCCGCGGGTGTAGTTGGTCACCACACCGCTAATCAGATCCGAATTGGGGACGATCACATCGGATCGGTCGAAGGTCTCGATCCGCGTCGACCTGACCGAAATATCGCGCACATAGCCCATCATCCCGTTGACGTCGATCCAGTCTCCCTTCGAGATCGGACGCTCGACCAGAAGGATGATGCCTGAAACAAAGTTCGAAACGATGGTCTGCAGGCCGAAACCAATTCCGACCGACAGCGCACCGGCCACAATGGCCAACGAAGAAAGGTCGAACCCGGCGACCATGATGGCGCAAAGGGCGGCAAGGAATATGCCGACATAGCCTGTCCCCGCGACAATTGCGTTTTGGCCGCCGGGATCGATCTTGGTTTTTGGCAGCAATGAGCTGCGCAGCCCCCCTTGAAGCATCCGTGTCAGGCCATACCCCATCAAGAAGACGATCAGGAAGGTAAAGAAATTCTTCGGTGAAACTGTCACGCCACCGACATCGAATCCCAGCAGGATACGCGACCAAACCTCAAGTAAATCCGTCTTGCGCGCGCCCCAGTAGATTGCCAGAACCGGGATGGCGAAAATGGCCATCGCAAAGCCGATCAAGACGGAAAACAGGGAATCCTTGGCCCCGTCGCCCTGTCGCGTGACCCACCCGTAAACAGCAGTCAGGAATCGCTGAACGATGACCAGTGCCGCAATGAGAACAAGGGATTTGACAGCAGGATAAACGATCGCCTCGGCGGCGTTGGTATAACCGACCACTGCCAGCACCGGGCTGGCAATACCCAGCAGAAACAGGGCTCGACGCAGGAATTCTATCAACTGCGCCAAACCCGCGCCTCGGGTCGCGCCGGGCTCATCCGAGTCGACGACAACCTCGGTGCTGCGCACCTGACGCACGCGCAAAAGAACCAGTGCCGTAATGATTGTCACAGGGAAACCGACAACCGCGCGCGTCGCGTCCGAGATATTCTCGATCTGCTCGAATAGATTCACCAATTCGTGCAGGATCAAAAGGACTGCAAGCAGATCGAGATAGACCCGCAGTTCGGCCACCCGCTTCGCGGTCAGACGCTTGAACCCCTGCGCCTCTTGCAGGACATAAACCTGTCGGCCAATCCAGTCATAATAGAGGATAATCGCAGCCCAATACGGGATGTTTTCCAACAGCAAAGTGCCACGCAAGCCCGGCACCCCGGTCATTACGATCGCCTTGACGATCAACCAGACCCCAAGCCAGGGTAAAATAATACGCAGTAGTGAAGTCAGGAACGTCCAAACACCACTGCCTCGGCCGCCCAGCTTACGCAAGTAGCTCCCTGCAAGCTCGGACCAATGCTTGCCGTAGAACAACAGTACCCCGGCGAGAACCACCAGTACAAAAATACCCAAGCCCTGATTGCGCAACTTCTCGTGGGCTACATCAGTTTGCAGATTCCTTCGGGCTTCGTTGAACAGGCCGCGGGCTGCTTCGGTAACATCTGTCCATGCTGGCCCCCAATAGATTGGGTTAATCGGAGACGGACCGCGCTCTAACAGCTCTTTGGTCTGGCGGTTACGCAGAAGCTGATCGATTTCTGCGATCAAACCGTTGGCGCGGCTGAACGCTTCTTCCGAGATAATCCTAGGAACCTGAAGCGCATTCAGTTGCTCTTCAAGATGCGCGCGCAGGGCGGCAATGTCTTTGGGTTCGCTCGCATCCCCTTCGGGCTTCGGCCCAAGCGCCTCGATCTGAGCGTCAAGCGTCTGAATGCGTTCGGTATTTGCACCACGCGCACGATTGAAATCATCGCGATAGGCATGAATTTCCGAACGTAGGTTTTCAAGCGAAGCATTCGAGGCCCGGTCGGCCTCGATCACTACTTCTGCTCGGTCCGCCGTTTTGACCCAACCCTGATAGTACTCGCTCTGTCGGTCGGAAAGCTGAGCAGCCGCAGGGCCGCAGAGAACCGCCAGACAAATTGAGACAAGCGCTAGGAGCAGGCGGACCTGTCGCAGCATCACACGTCCTCGAACACGCCGGGTATGCTGCGCGGGGCTTCGGTCATCCAATCGGGGACCGGCAGCTCTTTTTCACGCAGGAATTCCGGGTTGAACAGCTTGGACTGATAGCGCGTTCCATAGTCGCACAGGATTGTCACGATAGTATGGCCCGGCCCAAGGTCTTTGGCCAAACGCACAGCACCCGCCATGTTGATCGCGGTCGAACCGCCCATGACCAGCCCCTCTTCGCGCAGCAGGTCGAAGATGAGCGGCAGCGCCTCATTGTCGGTCATCTGATAGGCGTAATCGGGCTTGAAGCCTTCGAGGTTCTTCGTGATGCGCACCTGCCCGATGCCTTCGGCGATCGAGCTGCCCTCCATCGCGATTTCGCCAGTGGTGTAATAGGAATAAAGCCCCGCCCCCATCGGATCGACCAGACCGATCTTAACGCCCTTGGGCTGCAAAGCATCCGCCACGCCGGCCAGCGTTCCGCCGGAACCCACGGCACAGACAAAGCCATCGACTTTGCCCCCGGTTTGCTCCCAAATCTCGGGGCCCGTAGTTTCCACATGCGCCTGACGGTTGGCCACGTTATCAAACTGGTTTGCCCAGATCGCGCCATTGGGTTCGGTCTGCGCCAGTTCCTCGGCCAGACGGCGCGAGTAATGGACAAAGTTGTTAGGGTTGCGATAAGGCGCGGCAGGCACCTGCACCAATTGCGCACCGGCAAGGCGCAGCATGTCCTTTTTTTCTTCGGACTGCGTTTCCGGGATCACGATCACGGTCTTAAAGCCCATCGAAGCTCCGACCAAAGCCAGACCGATACCTGTGTTGCCCGCAGTTCCTTCAACGATCGTACCACCGGGCTTCAACTCGCCCCGCGCGATGGCGTCTTTGATGATATAGAGCGCCGCGCGGTCCTTGACCGATTGGCCGGGGTTCATAAACTCGGCCTTTCCAAGGATTTCGCATCCGGTTTCCTCGCTAATGCGCTTCAATCGGATCAGCGGGGTTTTTCCGACTGCGTCGGCAAGGTCTTTCGCAATGCGCATGGCGCCCTCATTTCATTACGGATCAAGGCAGATTTACAGTTGCCGCGCGCCAACCACAAGCAGCGATCATCACGAGCGCAGACGGTTCCGATGTCGCGCGAGCCAATGAGCCAGCGCCAGCAACGGCAAATCTTTGAACCCATGGGCATCAACTCTGTCCATGAAGTCCACAAACGGCAGGATTTGTGTGCGAATGTCCTCGCCCTCGGAGGCAAGGCCACCATTGTTGACTGTCTGATTAAGGTCAGCCAGCCCGACATAGAGATGAAGGTATTCGGTGGATGATCCGCTTGACGAATAGGCTGATCCCGCGCTTTCCAACACCAACAGATTTACATGAGCCTCTTCAAGTGTCTCGCGCCGAGCCGCCTGTTTCGGCGTTTCGCCGGGGTCAATCATTCCAGCGACGGGTTCCCACATCCAAGGCTCCGGATCTTCGGCCATGAAGACCGGTGCCCGGAATTGTTCGACCAATAGGACTGCATCGCGGATCGGATCGTAGGGCAGAACGACAACCGCACTGCCCTGCATCAGCCCGCTACGATGTACGACCGGCCCCATCGAGCCATCATACAGCCGATGCTGCAGCTCGATTCTTTCCATCCCGAAATAGTCGACATACTCTCGCGCGTGTTGTTGCAGGACCACGTCTTTGCGCACATCGCGCGGATCGCCAGTGTGCCGCTTGCGCGCGGCGAGCCTTGCCCAAGCCCGCGTACGAATGGCAGGAAAACTGCGGGAAATCTGGTCAGCGTCGACCTTGCCATAGTAGCCCATCACCTCTTGTGCCGCTGACACCGACATTTCCGCCCAGTCGTCCACCCAATCCTGCAAGGACCAGGGACCGGCAGAGGTCCACAAGTTCGGCTGCGGGTAGAACACGCTTGCCAAAATGCGAGAACCATCAGTGAGGTTCAAAGTGTGAGGCTCCATATCAAAATCGAAACCGGCCTCATAAAACTTTAACCGCTTCAGGTCTTCTGGCCCGAGCCCTTCAACCACCAGCCCCGGGGCATTATGGCCTGTTTCAGAGCAAATCATCGGAAAATGCTCGTCCCGAACATCATAGACCGCGTGGTCTGGCAGAACTGCGTCTCTTATCTGCAAGTCGGAGAGCGATCGATCCAGAACGGTCTCCAACAAAGGCAGATGGCGAAGCGTTCCATAGAAAAACAATGCGGACACAAAATTACCCTCGTAGTGCCAGTAGCCCTCACCGCCAGCGGCGACTGGCCTCTTCCGTGGCGAGACCCGCGATCACAGCACCGATCCCGAGCGTCCACAGGATTTCTGGTGCTAACAACTGCTGACCAAATTCAATGCCAATCTGGAAAATGGCCAACAGTGCCTCAAATGGTCCGTCATACCGATGGCGCATAGCCAATCGGAACATTTCGTTGCACCCTTGAACAAACAGGCCCCAGAAAACCAATGAGACAACCCCGGTCAAACCGTTGTTCAGTCCGGACGTCCACCCTTTGCCAGCTCGCTTTCCCATGATTTTCCAGCCGCACGCAACCGCGATGATCATGTTCACGTAGGTAAAGATACCGTAGTCCTTACCATCTTCCCCATTAGCGATGATCATGCTCGAAACTAAAAAGGCCACCACCAAAAGACAAATGGAGGCTACAAGTCGCGCAGCAGTGGGCATCAGGTGGGTCCGTTCATTACGTTGGTTTTGCTACAGTAATCTGTGTCACATCGCAATTGCCGGTGTCAAAGGCTGCGCCGCAGGCAGTCAAATAATAATTCCACATGCGGCGAAAACGCTCATCAAAGCCCATCTCAGAAATGACGTCCCATTTATCATTGAACGTGTCATACCAGCGGCGCAGAGTCAGATCGTAGCTTTTGCCGAATTCCTTGGACGTCACCACGTTCAAACCTGCCTGAGCGACCTGCTCTTTTAGCACCGAAGGTGCAGGGAGCATACCGCCGGGAAAAATATATTTCTGAATGAAATCAACACCATTGCGGTAAACCTCCCAACGATGATCTGCCACGGTGATAATTTGTAAAGTCGCCTGAGCACCCGGCTTCAAACGTTCGCGCACAACTTCGAAATAGACTGGCCAGTATTTTTGACCAACCGCCTCAAACATCTCAATTGATGCGATACCGTCATACTGGCCACGCTCATCACGGTAGTCCTGCAACTTGAACTCGACCATATCGGACAATCCCGCTTTATCAATGCGTTGCCGGGCATACTTCAACTGCTCTTCGCTGATCGTCAGGCCTGTGACCCGTAGGCCACGCTCTTTTGCTGCATATTCAGCAAATCCCCCCCAGCCACAGCCGATTTCAAGGATGTGATCACCGGGCTTTGCCCCCATCTCATCAACCATACTGGCGTATTTGGCGGTTTGCGCCTTCTCAAGACTTTCCTGCCCAGTCTCAAACAGCGCGCTGGAATAGGTCATCGTATCATCCAGCCACATGGCATAGAATTCATTGCCCAAATCGTAGTGATAAGAGATATTCTTTTTGGCTTGCTTACGGCTATTTCCGTTCAACCAAAAGCGAAGCCTTTCATAGGCTTGAACCAGAAACTTACCGGTGAAATCGTCGTAAACGGTCTCGGTTCCCAAATGGACCAAATCCATGAAAGACCGTAAATCCGGTGTGCTCCAGTCGCCTTCCAAATAGGCGTCCGAGAACCCCAATTCGCCCTCTCGGATCAGCCGGGCAAAGACGTCCGGGTTGTGAATATCGACCCGAGCAATTGGCCCGGGCTTTGTACCTTCGGCTCGGAAAACACGGCCATCCGGCAGCGCGATATCCAGGCGGCCGCATTCCATCTTGTTCAGCATTTTAACAACCTGCCCGAAATAGCGTGGCAGGTCTTTCTGTCCGTCTGTGGTGGTCAGGATCATCCGCTCTCCCCTGTGCGGTTGTTGTTTCAGGCTAGGCCGAGTTTGTGTTTCTGGCAAGTTTTCAGTTCCTTACTGGGTTTTCCGGTGCTCATAGGCGGCCAGTGCCTGTGCTCGTCCTTCGGACAATGTAACGATAGGAGCCGGATAGTTATCAGTGGGTTCAAGGCCCCAGGCCCGAGGGATCGCTTCGAAATACGCCAAGGCAGTATGGGGCGGAGCGGTCTGACCCTCGGCCACCCATTTGCGCACATAGGCGGATGATGGGTCAAATTTCTCTTGTTGTGTCACGGGGTTAAAAATCCGAAAGAACGGCGACGCGTCTGGCCCCGAGCCTGCCACCCACTGCCATCCCATCGCATTCGATGCGGGATCCCAGTCCACCAAACACTCCTCGAACCACCTCAGGCCGACTTTCCAGTGAGTCATCAGATGCTTGGTCAGATAGCTTGCGACGATCATCCGTGCCCGGTTGTGCATCCGCCCGGTTACGTACATCTCGCGCAAGCCGGCATCTACGACGGGAATACCTGTTCTTGCTGTTTTCCAAGCAATTACCTGTGGGTTATCTTCATCGAAACGCCACGGAAATGCGTCCCACTCTGGCTTCCAATTGTCGCCAAGCAGATGTGGAGTGTGAAACATCAGGTGATACGCGAATTCGCGCCACACAAGTTGGCGCAGATACGCATCCGCACCCGACACGCCATTCATCTCAGAGATCCTAACACGATGCCAGATCGACCGTGGGCTTATCTCACCCAGTGAGAGATATTCGGCCAAGGCCGATGTTCCGTTGTAATCCAACCGGTCTCTATCGTTGGAATAGTCAGAAACACGACCAACAAACGCTTCGAGAACGTCAAAGGCGGCCTCTTCACCTGCGCGCACATGCTGCGCGACCACTCCGGCGCCTCGGTTCATTGCCGCCCCCATGGCCCAACTCCCAATGTCATCTGACTTTGGCCAAGCTGGCGGCGCAATCAGACGGTTCGGTGTGGGGACCGGTGGGTCAACGTCCCTGTGTTGCACAGCTCTCCACATCGGCGTGAACACGCGGAAAGGTTGTCCACTCTTCGTTGCTACCGTCCAGGGTTCGAACAGCAGATGGCCGGAAAACGACTTTGCCTCGACCCCTTGGTCCTTCAGCGTTGTCTTGATGCTGCTGTCCCGCTCAATGGAGTCCGGATCATAAGCGCGGGTCCAGTACACTGCAGATGCTCCGGTTTCGCGGACAAGCTGTTGCAAAACCTCAATGGCGTTTCCCTGCCGCAGGATCAACCGACTGCCAACTTGCGTCAAACGCTGCTGCAGCGCTTCCAGCCCTAGCGACAGTCGCCATTTAGGCGCAGCACCCAGCGTCTGAGCAAGATTGTCGAGTATGTAAACGGGAATGACGGAACGACCGCTTTGAACTGCTGCGTTCAAAGCTGGGTGATCCGACAGGCGCAAGTCCCGCCGGTACCAAATGATGATCGGTGACTGCTCGTTTTCCATGATCGCCCTTTGTATTTTCTTTTATACGAAACAGGGCGAAAACCGGATCACAAAACGGTGTCAAGACTTTCCAATAACTGCTTGATTTCGTTCTCAGACGTGTAATGAGTGAAACTGACACGTAGCACACCGCGGGTCAGATCGACACCCATCGCTTCAAGTGGGCGAACTGCGTAGAAATCTCCGCCCCCGGCCATGATCCCGTGCTTGACCAGATTGCTTGCCACATCTTCGGCATTTTGTTCCAAAGCCAAAGCTACGGTTGGCGCACGACGGGCCGCGTTAGAGGTCCCGATCAGCCGGACCGAATTGCGATCCTTCACGGCGTCCAAAACAGGTTGCAGCATTGTAACCTCTTGCCCTCGCATCAAGTTGTGCACAAACGCACCCCGCTCGGTCGCGCCGCTTTGGGGGCCGCCATGATGATCGCACAGAAGGTCGACGTAATCCGCCATCCCCGCGCAGGCCGCGATCTGAGCGTGATCCGGCCCGGCAGGCGTAAACCTTTTGTACAAACTGTCCGCATTGAAATAATGCGCCTGGTTCGGCAGCAACTCACCCAGTGACCGTCGCATGACCATGCACCCCTGATGAGGGCCATAGGTTTTGTAGGCCGAGAACAGATAGATATCCGGCCCCATATCTCCGACATTGGGGAACCCATGCGGCGCGTAAGAAACACCATCCACACACACGAATGCGCCAGCGGCATGAGCGATCGCAGTGATCTCGGTTACCGGATTGATCTCTCCGATCACATTCGAACAATGCGGAAAACAGACCAGACGCACCTTTTCATCTAACAGGTTTTCCAGATCATGCGGGTTCAGCGATCCGGTCTCGGGGTCGATCTGCCATTCCCGGACCTCGATACCCTCCTCAGCAAGGCGGCGCCAGGGACCTGAGTTGGCCTCGTGATCCTGATTGGTCACAATGATCGCCTCTCCGGGTTGCATCCAGCGCCGGAACGCCTGCGCCAATACATAGGTGTTTTGAGTCGTGGAGGGACCAAAGCTCAGCTCGTCAGTATCGACCCCCAGAATTGCTGCCATGCGGACGCGGGCTTCGTCCATTTCCTCGCCCGCCAGCCGACTTGCTTCGTAAGGACCGTAGGGTTGCACTTTGCGCTGGGTGTAAAACCGAAACAGGCGATCCAAAACCGGTTTGCAGGTATAGGATCCGCCTGCATTCTCAAAAAACGCCTGCCCTTGAAGGCTGGGTTCGGCAAAGGCCGGAAACTGCGACCGAACGAAATCGATATCGAGGGTGCTCATGGCACGGGGCTCCTTAGATCATGCACGTCAATCCATGAGGACACCGGTGCATGATTCCGGGTCCCTCGGAAATCATGGCGGGTCTTCCAGCCAAGCCTTCGCGTATGCGATGGCAGCCCCTGCGGTCGCAAAGACCGGGTCAAATTGCCCAGCCTTCGCATCCGCGTCAAGCACTTGAACACAGAATACCCGGTCTTTGAGGGCGAGACTTATCCCTGAACTTTGGTATAGGTTCCTTCACCTGCAAGAATACCGCGGAACCCGCCCGGTTCATCCAGGCCGAACACGATCAGCGGCAGATTATTGTCACGCGCCAGCGCAATAGCCGAGGCATCCATGACCCGCAGACGCTTTGCCAGAACATCATCATAACTGACCGTGTCATAGCGCACTGCATCCGCGTGTTCCTTGGGGTCCTTGTCATACACCCCATCCACACCGTTCTTGCCCATGAATATCGCCTCACAGGCCATTTCATTCGCGCGTAGCGTGGCGGCGGTATCTGTCGTGAAATAAGGGTTACCCGTTCCGGCTGCAAAGATGCACACACGCTTTTTTTCAAGGTGGCGTACAGCGCGGCGGCGAATATAGGGCTCACAAACCTCATCCATGCGAATGGCCGAAATCACACGCGTGAAAACCCCAACTTCCTCAAGTGCTGACTGCATCCCAAGCGCGTTCATAACTGTCGCCAGCATCCCCATATAGTCAGCGGTCGTCCGTTCCATCCCCTGCGCCGAGCCGCTCAGACCGCGGAAAATGTTACCTCCGCCGATGACCATGCAGATTTCGACCCCCAGATCGTGCACGGATTTCACCTCTTGCGCGATGCGCTGAACCGTCGGTGGGTGCAGGCCAAAGCCCTGATCGCCCATAAGCGCCTCGCCTGAAATTTTCAGCATCACGCGACTGTATTTGGTTTTCGGGGTGTCGGTTTCGGGGGAAAGGCTCATATTGCGCTCCGGGCTGGCACGGGTTTTATTTCGCCGCAAAATGAAGCAAAACCTCTGCGGGTTCAATGCGGATCATGAGGAACAAGGCACTCTTGGATGGCCAACACGAACACATCGCAGATTTGGGACCGCCTGCCCCCCATTCCCGCCGATAAACCTGTGCTAATTGCCGGGCCCACAGCCTCGGGCAAATCCGAACTGGCGTTGCGGATCGCTGAAACCTTCGGCGGTGTCATCGTGAATGCCGATGCCAGTCAGGTCTATGCGTGCTGGCAGGTAATTTCAGCCCGGCCATCCGCCGACGACGAAGCGCGCGCACCCCATCGGTTGTATGGGCATATCGCCTATGATCAGGACTATTCCACCGGCCATTGGCTGCGCGAGGTCAAACCATTTTTGAGCGGGCCTCAACGCCCCATCATAGTGGGTGGAACCGGACTCTATTTCTCTGCTTTGACGGAAGGTATGGCTGACATACCGGCAACCCCATCCGACATAAGGACCGAGGCGGATCAGCTTACCCTGCCCGACCTGATCCGTGGCGTTGACCGCGAAACTCTGGCGGGGATCGACACGCAGAACCGCGCACGAGTTCAGCGCGCATGGGAGGTTCTGCGCGCAACCGGTCGCGGCCTACGCGACTGGCAGAACGACACGCCGCCTCCGGTTTTGAACATCGCGGATACAGTGCCCATCGTTTTCGACGTGGACAAACAGTGGTTGCTGAACCGGATCAACCTGCGGTTTGACTTGATGCTGGACACCGGCGCATTGCAAGAGGTCAAAGCCATGCGTGCGCACTACGACGCGTCGCTTTCTGCTTTCAAGGCCATCGGAGTTCCCGAGCTTATGGCCTACCTTGACGGCAACATGACACTCGAGGCCGCCCGTGAACGCGCCACAATCTCGACCCGTCAATTTGCCAAACGTCAGCGGACATGGTTCCGTGCGCGCATGAAAGACTGGAATCGCGTTGATTTCTCAAAGTGATACCACTTTTTGTTGATTGACCACTCAGGCGTATTTTGTGCCCCGCGCAAATATGTCGAATCCCCTGCCTTCAGACCGATCAGCCAATGTAACGCAGGTCCAGACTCGATCGATGTTAGCGGCAACCGACCCCGGCGAATGTCGTTTTTGTACCCTGAATGACGATTTCGAACGTTGACCTGACCCGATTTCTGGTGCCGAATGAACGCATGGGGATGTTCAGTATCACAAAAACGGAAACCCGAGAGCCTGCAACCCGCGCCTGCCGGGCCTGAGCGGTTCTACATTCAATCATAAAAATCTATGTCACAGGGAGAGACATTAATGACAAAGCAAACCTTGACCGGAGCACCGATGCACTGGGCGGCGGAAATGCATGCACAGGAATTTCGTGACGGCAAGCTCAGCCGGCGTGAGTTCATGGCCCGCGCCACGGCATTGGGTGTCGCTGTTCCTGCCGCCTATGGAATGATCGGCCTAAGCTCACCCGCAGCTGCGCAAGAACCACAGCGCGGCGGCACGATCCGCTACCAGATGGAAGTGCGTGCGCTGAAAGATCCGCGCACCTACGACTGGACACAGATTGCCACCTTCACCGCAGGTTGGCTCGAATATCTGGTCGAATACAACAATGACGGCTCATTCAAGCCCATGTTGCTGGAAAGCTGGGAAGCCAATGATGACGCGACCGAATACACGCTGAACGTGCGTAAAGGCGTCAAGTGGAACAACGGTGACGAATTCACCGCCGAAGACGTCGCGCGCAATATCACCGGCTGGTGCGATGCGACCCTAGAGGGCAATTCCATGGCGTCACGCATGGCGTCTTTGGTCGATGAAGCCACCCAAAAGGCGGCGGACGGTGCCATCACCGTGGTCGACTCGCACACTGTAAAACTGAAATGCAACACCCCGGATATTACCATCATCCCAGGCATGGCAGACTATCCGGGTGCCATTGTTCACAGCAGCTTTGACGCAAACAACATGCTGGCCAACCCGATCGGTACTGGATTTATGATCCCGGAAAGCCACGAAGTTGGCGTTAAGGGCGTGCTGGTGCGTAACGAAGGCTTTGACTGGTGGGGATATGAGGCCGGCAAAGGCGGTTATATCGACCGGATCGAGTTCATCGACTACGGCACCGACCCTGCCGCGTTCCTAGCCGCATACGAAGCCGAAGAAATCGACATGAATTGGGAGTCGGTGGGCGAATTCGTCGACATCTTTGATGGTATCGGTCTGGTGCGCTCGGAAATCCCGTCTGGCTTTACCATCGTCATCCGCCCGAACCAGCTGGCCGAGGACGATAGCGGCAACAAGATCTACGGCGACAAGCGGGTTCGTCAGGCGCTGGCAATGGCCGTCGACAATGAGGTCTGCCTAGAGCTGGGCATGTCTGGCTATGGTATTCCTGCCGAAAACTGTCACGTGGGTCCGATGCACCCCGAGTACGACTCGGCCGTGACCCGTATCCCGTATGATCCGGCAGGTGCAAAAGCCCTGATGGAAGAAGCGGGTATGGCTGATTTCGAGCACGAAGTTCAGTCCATCGACGATGACTGGCGTCGGAACACCACTGCGGCTGTTGTTGCACAACTTAATGATGCCGGGATCAAGGCCAAACACACGATCCTTCCGGGCTCGACCTTCTGGAACGACTGGACGAAATACGCATTCTCCTCGACCAACTGGAACCACCGTCCTCTGGGCACGCAGGTTCTGGCATTGGCCTACAAGTCGGGTGTTGCGTGGAACGAATCCGGTTTCGCCAACGAAGAGTTCGACAAATTGCTGGCCGAGGCGAACTCGATCGCAGATGTGGACAAACGCCGCGAAGTGATGGCCAAGCTGCAGGCGATCATGATCGAAGAAGGCGTGACCATCCAGCCTTACTGGCGCACAGCGATGCGTCACCATCGCGACAACATGGTCGGTGTCGAAAAGCACATCGCTGACCTTCCGCAGCTTTATAAATTCGGCCTCGTTTCCTAAGCCGAACAACACAAGGGAGCGCCTGACTGGCGCGGCCTTTTCATCCTGACGACGGCGACCAAAACAACAGCGATGCGCACGGTCCTGCGACCGATGCGCGAGCCTACCAACAGGGGCTAACATGGGATTATTCATCTTAAGGCGCGTCGGCATCATGCTTTTGACAGCGCTGTGCCTTACCTTTCTGGTCTTCTACCTGACGAACCTTTATCCGAACCTCGAAAAACTTGCGAAGACGCAGGGCAACTTCCGTATGTCCGACGAGCAGGTCGAGAGCTTTCTGGAAAAAGGTGGATATCTGCAGTCAACCCCCGTGAAATACGGTGAATGGTTGGGAATCCTGCCATCTTATCGGCACACGAATGAGGACGGCACAGTTCAGGGCAGATGTATCCTGCCCGGCAAGACTGCCGAAGAGTCTCCGAATTTCTGTGGTATTCTGCAGGGGTACTGGGGCTATTCGACCGTGTTCAAAGAAGAGGTCTCGACCGTTGTCGGGACACGTCTTGCCCTGACCGGACGGCTGATGTTCTGGGTGATGCTGCTAATGGTGCCGTCAGCTCTGATCTTGGGTATTTTGGCGGGTATGAAGGAAGGCTCGGCCACCGACCGGACGCTTTCGACCTTTGCCATCACAACAACGGCAACGCCGGAATACGTATCAGGCGTGATCTTCATCGCGATCTTCACGTCCTCTGCCGTGGGGCTAAAATGGTTCAAGGGCACGGCCACACAGGCGATGGAGAATCCGACGTTTGAGAATTTCTTCTTACCCGTGCTGACAATCGCGCTTTATGGGATGGGCTATATCGCCCGGATGACCCGCGCCTCGATGACCGAGGTGATGACGGCGCAGTACATCCGAACCGCGCGCCTGAAGGGTGTCTCGTTCCCGAACATCGTGATGAAACATGCGTTGCGCAATGCGCTGATCGCCCCCTTCACCGTCATAATGCTGCAGTTCCCATGGCTGCTGAACGGTGTGGTGATCGTCGAGACCTTGTTCAACTACAAGGGCTTTGGCTGGGCATTGGTTCAGGCAGCAGGCAACAACGACATCCAATTGCTGCTGGCGATCTCGGTCGTGTCAGTCTTTGTGGTGCTGGTGACCCAGCTGATATCGGATATCGGCTATGTCTACCTGAACCCGCGTATTCGTATTTCGTGAGGAGGCAGAGATCATGGAACCATTAACCTGGACCGGCTCTATTGCCTTCCTGAACCCGCTTTTGGCGATTGCACTCGTTCTTATGGCCGCATCGATCCTGGCTTGGATATTGGCCAGTATCGTTCTGCCCGAACCTCAGATGACGGTGAACCCCGACGGGACGCTGACATCGGGATCTGGCATACGAAATCTAATCCAAGCCCTGATGCGATACAGCTTTCTAGCAAGTGTCGGGCTTGCTGTTGCCTATATCGTCTTGGGCATTTTGATGGGAACCGGCGCAGGTATCATCGGCGCAATGATGCAGCAATTCCTGCCCGTCTGGTTTTCGTTGATCTTGCTGTACGCAATGTCCATCGCGTTCAAACGCAAATTGGGACTCTATGGCAAGCTGTTTGACAGTCCGATTGGCATGATCGGCTTTGGCCTTGTGATGTTCTGGGTTTTCACCGGGATTTTCGGCGCGCTTGACCTGATCGTGACGCATGACTCGCTGTCACAAGTCTCTGGGATGAAGAACAAAGTGCCCGGAACGCCTTTGCCCAGCGTGGAGGACGGAGAATATGCGTGGTACCTTCTGGGGGGCGATAACCTGGCCCGCGACGTCTTTAGCCGAATGGTAAAGGGCGCGTGGATTGTGGTGCAGATCGCGCCTCTGGCGACGATGTTTGCTTTCATGGTCGGGATCACGCTGGGTTTGCCTGCAGGTTACTACGGTGGGCGGCTGGACACGTTGCTGTCTTTCCTTGCGAACCTGATCCTCGCCTTCCCGGTCATTTTGCTGTTCTACTTACTGGTGACGCCCGAGATCGTGGCAACCGGTGTTCCAAACTACATGGCCGCTGTTCTTTTCATCTTTCCGATCATCTTTCTTGGGGTGCTGTTGAACTCGCGCTATTACACACGGCCGACGTTCCGAACGCCTCTTTTGATTGGTGTTCTGGGTGTCGCGCTCTGGCTGTACCTATCGCTGATCTCGACAGGTGGGTATGTGGTTAACACCGACGCCTACGGCATTTGGGGTCTGCCAACCTTTCTGGACCTTTTCGACGTTCCAGCTGGCATCCTTGTGGTCTTCGTTTCGGTGGTCTTCGTGAACTCACCTACGGTGTTCCGCATCGTGCGTGGTTTGGCGATGGACATCAAAACACGCGACTATGTGGCCGCGGCTCAGACGCGGGGTGAAGGACCATGGTACATCATGCTGTGGGAAATCCTGCCCAACGCGCGCGGCCCTCTGATCGTCGATTTCTGTCTGCGGATAGGATATACCACGATCCTTTTGGGTACCTTGGGCTTCTTTGGCCTGGGTCTGCCGCCAGAAAGTCCGGATTGGGGGTCGACCATCAATGAAGGGCGCAAGCTGTTGTCGGTCTATCTGCACCCTGCCCTTCCTCCGGCGTTGGCGCTGTTGTCATTGGTTCTCGGTTTGAACCTGCTGGCAGACGGTCTGCGCGAAGAAAGTCTGAAGGATTGATGTGAAAGCGGCCGGGGGGCCAGCCCCCCGGATCCCCCGAGATATTTTCAGCCAGATGAAGGGGATCCCCTGACTCTCGCGAGGAGAAAACAAGATGAACAAACTGGCGGATTATGATGGGCCAATTCTTGAGATCGATAAGTTGTCGATTTCGTTTTTCACCCGTCTGAGGGAAATCCCCGCTGTCATGGACTTCTCGGTCAGTGTGCAGCCCGGCGAAGCGGTTGGTCTGGTCGGCGAATCCGGCTGCGGCAAATCTACTGTGGCTCTGGGCGTTATGCAGGACCTTGGCAAGAACGGGCGGATCGTGGGTGGAACGATCAAGTTCAAGGGACGTGATTTAGCCGAGATGAGCTCGGACGAGTTACGCGACATTCGCGGCAATGAGATCGCGATGATTTATCAGGAACCAATGGCGTCGCTGAACCCGGCCATGAAGATCGGCAAGCAGTTGATGGAAGTGCCGATGATCCACGAAGGCGTGAGCACGGATGAGGCCTATGCCCGCGCGCTTGAAGTAGTAACAGATGTCCGCCTTCCCGACCCTGAACGGATGTTGAACTCGTTCCCGCATCAACTGTCAGGCGGTCAGCAGCAGCGGATCGTTATTGCGATGGCGCTGATGTCTAAACCGGCTTTGTTGATACTGGACGAACCAACAACAGCACTGGACGTGACCGTCGAGGCCGCCGTAGTCGAATTGGTCAAGGATCTGGGCAAGAAATATGGCACTTCGATGCTATTTATCTCGCACAATCTGGGGCTGGTGCTTGAGACCTGTGACCGTCTGTGCGTGATGTATTCCGGCGAGGCGGTTGAACGCGGCTCAATCCATGACGTGTTCGACGAGATGCAGCACCCGTATACACAGGCACTGTTCCGGTCGATCCCCCTGCCAGGTGCAGACAAGAACGCGCGGCCTTTGGTGGCGATCCCCGGGAACTTCCCGTTGCCGCATGAACGTCCTCCCGGATGTAACTTTGGACCACGTTGCGATTATTTCGAAGAAGGTCGTTGCGACGCACAAGACATTCTAATGGAGGCCGTACCCGGCAATGATCGCCATCACACGCGTTGCCTAAAGTTCAAGGAAATCGACTGGAACGCGCCGATCAGCGTGTCTGAGCAGAAGGAAAAGGCTGAAATCGGTCGGACCGTTCTGAAGATGGACAACCTCAAGAAATACTATGAAGTTGCGGCGAATGCGCTGTTTGGTGGTGGTGCCACAAAGGTGGTTAAAGCCAATGAAACGCTCAGCTTCGAAGCACATGAATCCGAGACACTTGCCATTGTTGGAGAATCCGGTTGCGGTAAGTCCACCTTTGCCAAGGTTCTGATGGGGTTGGAAACCGCGACAGATGGGCAGATCCTTCTGGACAACCGCAATATCGAGGCCGTGCCCATCGAGGAACGCGATGCCAAGACCGTTGGCGAGGTTCAAATGGTCTTCCAGAACCCGTTCGACACGCTGAATCCCTCAATGACTGTAGGTCGCCAGATCATTCGGGCGCTTGAGATTTTCGGTGTTGGCAACTCGGAGGCTGAACGCAAGAAGCGGATGCTCGAGCTTCTGGATCTTGTGAAACTGCCACGCGCCTTTGCAGATCGGATGCCGCGCCAGTTGTCGGGAGGACAAAAACAGCGCGTGGGCATTGCCCGGGCCTTTGCCGGAGATGCGCGGATTGTTGTGGCAGATGAGCCGGTCTCGGCGCTGGATGTCTCGGTGCAGGCAGCAGTGACAGACCTGTTGATGGAGATTCAGCGCGAACACAAAACCACCCTGCTGTTCATCAGCCATGACCTGTCGATTGTACGCTATCTCAGCGACCGGGTGATGGTGATGTATCTGGGCCATGTGGTCGAGTTGGGCACAACAGATCAGGTTTTTGCTCCTCCCTACCATCCCTATACCGAGGCGCTGCTGAGCGCGGTTCCGATTGCGGACACCTCGGTCGAAAAGCAGCATATCGTGTTGGAGGGCGACATCCCGTCAGCCATGAACCCACCGCCCGGTTGCCCATTCCAAACGCGGTGTCGTTGGAAATCCGAAGTACCCGGCGGCTTGTGCGAAGAAAAAGTACCGCCTGTGAAAACTCTGGCCGAAGGCCATCAGGTCAAATGTCACCTGGCGGAAGATATTCTGGCGCGGATGGAACCCGTCATCAAAGTTGCGGCGGAGTAAATCATAAACCCAATTGGACCGGCAGCAATGCCGGTCTAGGCTAGGATAGAGAAGTAAGGTTAACTTCCCCAGATTACACGAACGTAGTTCTGCGTCTCTTTGTAAGGCGGCACGCCACCATGTTTTTCAACGGCTTTTGGTCCGGCATTATATGCCGCCAACGCAAGGCGCCAGGATTTAAACTTGCGGTATTGCCAAGACAGATAGCGCGCACCGCCTTCCAAATTCTGTTTCGGGTCGTGAGGATTTACGCCCAACAACCGTGCTGTTCCGGGCATAAGTTGGGCCAACCCCAGCGCGCCTTTGTGCGACACTGCTTGGGGGTTCCACCCGCTTTCCTGCTGAACAAGCCGTAGGAACAGATCCTCCGGAACGTTATGCTTTCGCGCAGCTTGCCGTGCGAGTGACACAAATTCACCTTTGTATTTTCCGGTATAACGCTGATTGAACTGGCCTTTGGGCCTTTTGGGCTTTAGACGCTCTGAATCTCGGTACTGTGTCGCGGCGCGTGTATCCAAAACCTTGGATTGTTTCAGAAAAATGTCTTTCCGACTCTTGGTTGACAACGTGTCAGCCAATGCTGAAACGGAAACCAGCGCCAGAAAAAGAACTGAAAAACCACTCACCAAAAACCGCATTAACGCCAGTCCTGCATTTTCACGAACCCAATTGAGTATAGGTATTTCAGCCAATAATGAAAGCATGGTTAATCCAGCCTTGGTAAATTCCTGCTTATCTCAATACCCATCAACTGTGTTTTAACCATGACGCAGGCCGTATAGGGTCGCAGTGAGAATTGGCGTCAGATTCGGACGCATACTGTTAGATAAAGAACGGGGACGTATATGGCAGGCTCAGTCAACAAGGTCATTCTGGTAGGAAATCTCGGTCGCGATCCTGAAGTGCGCTCATTCCAGAATGGTGGCAAAGTGTGTAACCTGCGTATCGCCACCTCCGAGAACTGGAAAGACCGCAACACCGGCGAACGCCGCGAGCGTACCGAGTGGCACTCGGTCGCCATTTTCTCGGAGCCTCTGGCACGGATTGCCGAGCAATATCTGCGTAAAGGCAGCAAAGTGTATATCGAAGGCCAACTGGAAACCCGGAAGTGGCAGGACCAATCGGGTCAGGATCGCTACTCGACCGAAGTTGTCTTGCGTCCTTACCGGGGCGAACTGACCCTGCTTGATGCCCGAGGCGAAGGTGGCGGTGGCGGCGGCTATGGTGGTGGCCAGTCAGGTGGATACGGCGGCGGTCAGGCTGGCGGCGGCTATGGTGATCCGTACGGCGCACCATCCAGCGCTCCTGCCCCGGCCTCCAGCGGAATCGACGACGACGAGATTCCGTTCTAAGTAAAACGGAGACATATCATGACATGGTCCTTCTCACTCGGCCGGATATTGGGGTCGGAATTGAGGGTCCATGTCACCTTTTTCCTACTGCTCGCCTGGGTCGGTTTCGCCGCCTACTCCAACGGAGGCCTCGAGGCGGCCGTTGAAAACCTGATTTTCGTGTTGGCGTTGTTTGCCTGTGTGGTCGCTCATGAATTTGGCCACGCCCTGATGGCAAGGCGGTACGGGATCAAGACTCCGGACATCACTCTGTTGCCAATCGGCGGTTTGGCGCGTCTCGAGAGGATGCCGGAAAACCCGTTGCAAGAGGTCTGGGTAGCTTTGGCAGGCCCCGCGGTGAATATCGTGATCTGGATCGTTTTGGTCTTGCTTGGTGCCAACATGCCGATTGAAACGATGGCGCAGATTGACAGCACGACGCCGGGTCTGATGAACCGTCTGGCCTATGTGAACCTGCTGCTGGCTGTGTTCAACATGATCCCCGCCTTTCCAATGGATGGCGGGCGCGTGTTCCGCGCTTTGTTGTGTCTAAAAATGGACCGGGTCAAAGCCACAAGGGTCGCTGCGTTAGCTGGTCAGGCGGTTGCGGTGGGGTTTGGCTTTCTGGGTCTCAGCACAGGAAATCCGCTACTGGTCTTGATCGCAGTGTTCGTCTTCGTTGCCGCCAATGCAGAAAGTCAGGATGTGACCATGCGCGCAGTCGCGCGGCAGGTACAGGCGCGCGACGCCATGATTACCGAGTTCCACGCGCTATCACCAAACGACACGCTAGCGACCGCCGCCCAAGCTGTCATCCACACGACGCAACACGAGTTTCCGGTACTGTCTGACGTCGGCGAATTACTCGGCTTTGTCACGCGCAACCGATTGTTTGCCGCGCTTGCTGATGAAACGCCCCGGTCCAACCCAGCAACGTCAATCATGGAGACGGACGTTCCAACAGTCCGCCTGACCGACGGGCTTGAGGCAGTGTTGGATGGGCTGCACAAAGGTGCTCCGGCCATTGCGGTCTGTACACAGACGGGAGCAATGGTCGGATATATCACGCGGGAAAATATCGGCGAGTTGATGGTGATCCGCAGCCGCTGATCAGGCTGTTGCCAGCGCGTCCTGAAGCACCGACAACACGGCGTCGCGCGGCACATCCGACGTAACGAAAGCCTGACCAATCCCGCGCGCCAGAATGAATCGCAACTGGCCGTCTATGACCTTCTTGTCCTGCGCCATCAGATTGACCAATGCCTCGGCCCCCGGAAGCTCTCCGGGAATGTCGGCCAAGTCGGTCTTCATCCCCATCGCGCGCAAATGCGCCCGCACGCGGCTTGGGTCTTCTTGCGAACAGAGGCCCAGACGAGAGGACAGCTCAAAGGCCAGCGCGCAGCCGATGGCCACGCCTTCTCCATGCAACAGGCGGTCCGAATACCCAGTCGCAGCCTCAAGCGCATGACAGAAAGTGTGACCCAGATTGAGCAAGGCGCGATCGCCCTGCTCGGTCTCGTCCCTTTCCACGATATCAGCTTTCATTTGCACTGAACGGGTCACTGCACGCACACGTGCTGCCATATCACCACCCGAGACCTTGGTCCCGCTTTCTTCAAGCCACTCGAAGAAATCGGCGTCACCCAGCAGCCCGTATTTGACCACCTCACCATATCCGGACAAGAAATCCCGATCCATCATTGTGCTCAAAACCAAGGTGTCGGCCAACACCAGCGAAGGCTGATGGAACGCCCCGATCAGGTTCTTACCCTGTGGCGCGTTGATGCCAGTCTTGCCGCCGACCGAACTGTCCACCTGCGCCAGCAGCGAGGTCGGGATTTGCACAAACCGGACACCGCGCCGCAAAACGGCTGCGGCAAAGCCTGCAAGGTCGCCGATCACGCCGCCGCCAAACGCGATGACAACATCCCGGCGCTCGACCTTCTCGGCCAGCAGCCACTCGACCGCGCGTTCAAAGTGAGGCCAGCTTTTGGTTGCCTCACCCGCAGGCAAGGCCAATGCCGACATCTCGATCCCCGCCGAGGCCAACCCATCGCGCAGGGCATCCAGATGCAAGGCAGCCACATTTTCATCGGTCAAAACGGCGACCTTGGGTCTGTGCAGCAGCGGAGCGATCCGTGTCCCGGATTGCGCCAGCAGATCCGGTCCTATTTCGACGTCATACGAGCGCTCGCCCAGTTCAACATGTACGGTTTGGTGCATTTAAGTCCGTTCCAAAACATCGGGTCGAGTCAGCAATGCGTCCACAACCCGGTCCACCATATTATCTATCGAGATTTCCCCGTCCGACGTAACCGTCAGATCCGCTTGCGCATAAACCGGCACGCGATCCTCATAGAGGGCACGCAATGTCGCATAAGGGTCTGCGGTGCGCAGCAAAGGGCGCGTGTCCTTGTGCTTGACCCTGTTCCAGAGCACGTTCAGATCGGCCCTGAGCCAGACCGATACGCCCCTCTCTGTGATCATCTGGCGGTTATGCCCGGCCAAGAACGCCCCCCCGCCCGTTGAAAGGATGCCTTTTTCCTCGTCCAGAAGCCGCCCGATCACCTGACTTTCCTTGTCACGAAAGAACGGCTCGCCGTCGCGTTCGAAAATCTCGGGGATGGTCATGTTGGCCGCCGATTCGATTTCGGCATCACTGTCGAGGAACGGAACCGCCAATCGCGCCGCCAAAGCGCGGCCGACCGCGGTCTTCCCCGCCCCCATCATGCCCACCAGAACAACCGTTTTGTGCAATAGAAGGCCCGGAGCACGGACTTTCGCATCGGTATTATGCTTAATTTCGCTCATTTCAACGTGAATGACGTGATCTTAAGAAAAATGCCAGCTATAACTGGGACAAAACAGAAAAATGAGGCGATGTTGAGCGATGGGCCGTCTGATAAAATTCCTGATATATCTGATCTGCCTGTGTTTTATCGGGTTGGTGGGCTACGCGTATCTAGGTCCTTTCTTTGGCGTTGATTTTTCGGCCCCGCAGGAAGAAGTGCGCGAGCCGGTCATTCTGAATGTGGATTAAGGCCGCAGCGGCTGCGATGCTGCTGGCCAGTGCGGCACAGGCGCAGCAGGAACCTTTATCTGTGATCGACTGGTTGAGCCAGCCACCGGACAACCTGCCCGGCACTGTTCTGCTGGAACCGCCTGTATCGGATTCCGGGTTGCAACCGGGTGTGGAAGTCACGCCGCTTGAAGCGTTGTCCCAGCCCTTGGGATTGGTGTCGTCGTCGGTGACAGGCCTTCCGGTGGATGTGTGGCAAAACAGCGATCCCGCACGGTTGGCGGAACTGATCGGTCACGTGCCGGTCAAATACAACCCGGCCATGCAACGCCTGCTTTTCACTCTGTTGCTTACCGAAGCTCGTGCGCCATCCGGACCCGATGCCGAGGAGACCTTGCTGCTGGCGCGGCTGGACCGGTTGATGCAGCTTGGCGCAGCTGATCCCGCGCAGTCTCTGGTGCAACTTGCCGGTCCGACGGACAGCCGCGACCGGTTCCAACGCTGGTTTGATGCGACCCTTCTGACCGGAGACGAAGATAGAAGTTGCACAGCGCTGATCGCACAACCGCATCTGTCTCAGGACTACGAAGCCCAGATATTCTGCAAGGCCCGGCGTGGCGATTGGACCTCAGCCGCGCTGACGCTCGAGGCAGCTCATGCGTTGCAGATTCTTCCGGAAATGGACCTTGCCTTGCTGGACAGGTTCCTCAGCCCCGAGCTGTTCGAAGACGCCGAATACCTACCGCAACCCGAGCGCCCCGACCCGCTTACATTCCGACTGTATGAAGCAATTGGCGAGCGCTTGCCCTCGACTTCGCTGCCGCGCGCCTTTGCCAATGCCGATCTGCGAGATGTGGCCGGATGGAAAGCCCAGATCGAAGCAGCCGAACGACTGACTCGCGTGGGTGCTTTGACGCCCAACCAGGTGCTTGGGCTATATACCGAACGCTCTCCGGCTGCATCCGGAGCGGTCTGGGACCGCGTCGCCGCCGTTCAACGTTTCGAAAGTGCGTTGGACTCCGGAAAAACCGGCGCGATCGCGCAGTCCCTACCCACCGTGTGGGAGCAGATGCGCAGCGTGGGGCTTGAAGTTCCATTCGCCGAACTTTTTGCGAACCGGCTGTCAAAAGTCACATTGACCGACCCAGCCGCCGAGGAATTGCGCTGGCGTATTCTGTTGCTGTCCGATCTTTACGAAACCGCTGCCCTGACTGTTCCTGACCAAGGGGAAGAGAACCAATTCCTCGCCGCTTTGGCTCAGGGTGATCCCGGGCGCGCGCGCTCTCCATCGCCTTTGGCAGATGCTGTCGCGCAGGGTTTTGCCTGGGCCGCACCCGTTCCCGCCGATATCGACCGTTTGCTAAGCGACGGACAACTGGGTGAGGCCGTCCTTGAGACGATGGAGTTGTTCGCACATGGGTCACGCGGCAACCTCGTGGACCTTTCAGCCGCCATCGCAACCCTGCGGAGGGTTGGTCTTGAAGACACGGCCCGTCGCGCTGCGCTGAACCTTTTGATCCTACAGGGCACATGACCATGGTAGCCCCGGCCTCGCACGACCTTTGGATTTCAACCTTTCTTCAGGCGCAAGCGGCCGAGCTTGGGGCGTCACCCAATACATTGCTGGCATATGGGCGCGACCTGAAAGACTTCGCCGCGTGGCTCGAGCGTCGAAAAACCACCTTTGATCAGGCGGACCGCGACAGAATCGAACGTTATCTGATCGATTGTGACGCGCAGGGATTGTCCCAATCCACCCGCGCAAGACGGCTGTCCGCGATCAAGCAGCTTTACCGTTTTGCATTCGAGGAAAGCTGGCGTGAGACCAACCCCGCCATCCAGATAAAAGGACCGGGTCGCCAAAAACGCCTGCCGAAAACTCTGGACGTGCCGGAAGTTGACCGTTTGCTGCAAGCCGCGCGTGAAACTGGTCGCACCGAAACCGACCGCATCCGCAACACTTGTTTGATGGAAGTTCTTTATGCAACCGGCATGCGCGTGACCGAGTTAGTCTCGCTGCCGGTGTCTTCCGCACGAGGTGACCCACGAATGTTGTTGGTTCTGGGTAAAGGCGGGAAAGAGAGGCTGGTGCCGCTGTCGCCCCCAGCCCGCGAGGCGCTGGCGCTATGGCTTAAAACGCGGGACGAGGCCGAAGACCAATTGGTGGCCGATGGCGGGCAAAGGTCGCGGTTCCTGTTTCCCTCGCGCGGCAAATCGGGTCATCTGACGAGGCACATGTTCTTTCACCTGATCAAAGAGCTTGCGGTTCAGGGCGGCGTGTCGCCAGAAAAAGTCACTCCGCACACTCTGCGTCATGCGTTTGCCACACATCTTTTGGCAAACGGGGCCGATCTGCGATCGATCCAGACGTTACTGGGTCACGCCGATGTCGCGACCACGGAAATCTACACGCATGTATTGGACGAACGCCTTGCGGAGTTGGTGTTGGAG
This sequence comes from Ruegeria sp. D3, assembly GCF_056534465.1. Classification (NCBI taxonomy): domain Bacteria; kingdom Pseudomonadati; phylum Pseudomonadota; class Alphaproteobacteria; order Rhodobacterales; family Roseobacteraceae; genus Ruegeria; species Ruegeria sp. D3. The sequence goes on along the minus strand of NZ_JBQFPK010000002.1, from coordinate 397,343 downwards.
CATCACCCGCTTGCCAAAGAGCCGCAGGACAAAGGCTAACCCCTTGATCCGCCGGGGCCGCGCCCCCATAACGAATGAAGCAACACCAACCTACAAGGACCAATGGAACCCTCACCCTCTATGATCGACGGCGCATTCTGGTTTACCACAAGCGCTATTCTGCTTTTGCTTGTCCTGTCGGGCTTTTTCTCGGGTTCTGAAACAGCATTGACTGCCTCATCGCGCGGTAAGTTGCGGGCGCAGGCCGACAAAGGGTCTCGCGGCGCACAAAAGGCGCTGGATATCACCGACGACAACGAACGTCTCATCGGCTCGGTCCTGCTTGGCAACAACCTGGTCAACATCCTGGCGGCATCTTTGGCGACTGCTTTGTTCACCAAACTGTTCGGGGAAAGTGGCGTGGCTTTGGCGACGCTGGTGATGACCCTTCTGGTGCTGATTTTTGCCGAGGTGCTGCCAAAAACCTATGCCATCACAAACGCGGAAAAAGCGGCATCTTTGGTGGCACCCATTATCAGTGTCGTTGTCACCGTATTCTCGCCTGTTGTGGCAGCAGTACGTCTGTTGGTGCGCGGCGTTTTGCGCCTCTTCGGCGTTCGGATCGATCCCGACAGCAACATTCTGGCTGTCCGGGAAGAGATCGCCGGTGCATTGCAACTGGGACACTCGGAAGGTGTGGTCGAAAAGGAAGACCGCGACCGAATTCTTGGCGCGCTCGATCTGGGTGACCGCGCAGTTGAAGAGATCATGCTGCACCGCTCGAACATCGAGATGATTGACGCAGACGACGCGCCCGAGGCGATCCTTCAACAATGTCTGAAAAGTCCTCACACCCGCCTGCCCGTCTTTCGGGACGAACCCGAGAACATCGTAGGCGTCGTCCACGCCAAGGACCTGTTTCGTGCCATGTATGCCCACGCCGGGGATCGCGAAAGTCAGCCGAACCAGTTGGAGAGTTTCGATATCTCGAAGGTGGCCAACGATCCGTATTTCGTGCCTGAAACCACCACTCTTGACGATCAGATGCGAGAATTCCTGCGGATGCACAGCCATTTTGCGCTGGTCGTGGATGAGTATGGTTCGCTGCGCGGATTGATCACGCTCGAGGATATTCTGGAAGAGATCGTTGGTGAGATCGCGGACGAGTTTGATCTGGAAGAAGATGTCCCCGTCACACGCACAGATGATGGTCAATATCTGGTTGAAGGCGCGATGACGATCCGTGACGTGAACCGGGCCATGGAATGGTCCCTGCCAGACGAAGAGGCAAACACCGTCGCGGGTCTTGTCATTCACGAGGCGCAGATGATCCCCATCGTAGGTCAGGTCTTTTCCTTCCACGGCTTCCGTTTCGAGGTCACCGCACGCGAGGGTAATCGGATCACCGAGCTCAAAATCCGACCGTTGTAACGAACAATCCGCGACACCTCGTGTCGGGAACGGAACAGTAAACCCGCACCCGCCCTTGCAGGTTCGGGTAAATGCGGATGGAGGCGAGGACGTGAAGACGACAACGCAAGTGGCAGTTATCGGCGGCGGCGTCGTCGGCTGTTCAGTCCTTTATCACCTGACCAAGCTGGGTTGGTCCGACGTCATGCTATTGGAGCGCTCGGAACTTACCAGCGGGTCCACGTGGCACGCGGCGGGCGGGTTTCACACGCTGAACGGCGACACCAATATGGCCGCGCTGCAGGGCTATACGATCCGCCTGTACAAAGAACTGGAAGAGATTACCGGCATGTCCTGTGGCCTGCACCATGTTGGCGGGATCACTTTGGCGGACAATCAGGATCGGTTCGACATGTTGTTGGCCGAACGCGCCAAGCACCGCTTCATGGGGCTGGAAACCGAGATCGTCGGACCGGATGAAATCAGGAAAATTGCGCCAATTACCAATACGGACGGCATCATAGGCGCGCTTTATGATCCCCTGGACGGGCATCTGGACCCATCCGGCACGACTCATGCCTATGCCAAGGCTGCGCGCTTGGGTGGGGCCACGATTGAAACCCATTGCATGGTGCACGAAACCCTGCAACGGCGGGATGGCACTTGGGATGTGGTCACCGACAAGGGCATCATTCACGCGGAGCACGTGGTGAATGCAGGCGGCTTATGGGCGCGCGAGGTCGGGGCGATGGCGGGCGTCTATTTCCCGCTGCACCCGATGGAGCATCAGTATCTGGTCACCGACACGATCCCTCAGATAGAAGCCATCATTGATGCGGGCGGAGAGCATCCGCATGTGATGGACCCAGCCGGAGAAAGCTATTTGCGGCAGGAAGGGCGCGGGCTTTGCATCGGGTTTTATGAACAACCCTGCAAGCCTTGGGCCGTGAATGGGACGCCTTGGGAGTTCGGGCATGAATTACTGCCCGACGACTATGACAAGATTACCGATAGTATCGAATTCGCATATCGCCGCTTCCCGGTCCTAGCCGAAGCCGGGGTGAAGTCGGTAATCCACGGGCCTTTCACCTTTGCGCCGGACGGGAACCCTCTGGTCGGCCCCGTCCCCGGGTTGCGCAACTACTGGTCTGCCTGTGGTGTAATGGCGGGCTTCAGCCAGGGCGGTGGCGTGGGTCTGACGCTGGCGCAATGGATGATCGAAGGCGAACCCGAGCGCGATGTCTTTGCCATGGACGTGGCCCGGTTCGGCGACTGGATCAGCCCCGGCTATACTCGCCCCAAGGTGATCGAGAACTATCAGAAACGCTTTAGCGTTTCCTACCCGAACGAGGAACTGCCCGCCGCGCGCCCAAATCGAACCACGCCGATGTATGACATCTTCACCGATTTGGGTGCGGTCTGGGGTCAGCAATACGGGCTGGAGGTTCCAAACTATTTCGCCCAGCATGGTGAGCCCGAATACGAAACACCTTCATTCCGCCGGTCTGACGCATTTGCGGCCACTGGACGCGAGGTGCATGCGGTGCGCAATGCAGTGGGTATCAACGAGGTCCACAACTTCGGCAAATACCGTATCACCGGCCCTGATGCGCGAACATGGCTTAATCGGATCATGGCCGGGCGTATCCCGCAGCCTGGTCGCCTGTCACTGACGCCGATGCTGTCACCCAAAGGCAAGCTGATCGGGGATTTCACCGTATCTTGCCTGGATGAGACCGAGTTCCGCCTGACCGCATCCTATGGCGCGCAAGCATTTCATATGCGGTGGTTCCTGCAGCATCAGGAAGGCGATGTTCACATCGAAAACATCAGCGATCGCCTGAACGGGTTTCAGATTGCTGGCCCCAAGGCCACGGAAGTTCTAGCGGCGTGTACCCGAGACGACCTTTCGGACCTGCGTTTCATGGATGTCCGCCGAATGACCTTCGGTATGACTGACTGTATCGTGCAACGTGTAAGCTACACCGGAGATCTGGGTTACGAGATCTACTGCGATCCGATGGCGCAGCGGCAGCTTTGGTGGACGCTCTGGCAAGCCGGAGAGCCGCTCGGCATGACCCCTTTCGGTATGCGGGCCATGATGAGCCTGCGTCTGGACAAGTTCTTTGGGTCATGGATGCGGGAATATTCGCCCGACTACACCCCAGGTGAAACCGGGTTGGATCGGTTCATTTCATTCTCGAAACCTGATGACTTCATCGGACGTGCCGCCGCAGAACTAAAGCGCTCGGAAAAACCTGCGCGCAGGTTGGTTTCCTTCATCGTTGATGCCGAAGACGCCGACGTGAATGCTTATGAACCGATTTGGCTACAGGGTGAGGTTGTGGGCTTCTGCACCTCGGGTGGGTATTCCCACCATGCGCAACAATCGGTTGCTTTGGGTTTCCTTCCTGTTGAACACATCGCGGAGGGAACAGAGGTCGAGATCGAAATTCTTGGTCAAATGCGTAAGGCCCGGATGGTGTCGACGCCTTTGTTTGATGGTGACGGAACCCGAATGCGGGGATGACATCAGCCAGCCAGAACGTCATTCTAGGCACATGAAAAAAATACCAATTATCTTGCTGGCTGCCGGTCAGTCCAAGCGCATGCGTGGACAGGACAAATTGCTACAACAGGTGGACGGCATGACCCTGATACGCCGATCTGCGCTAACTGCAATGGATGTCGGAAAGGTTTTCGTCGCGCTGCCCCCAAGGCCACATGATCGGTATGCCGCATTGGACGGGCTGGACCTGCACAGGGTCGAGGTTGTCGATGCCGCGGAAGGGATGAATGCCAGTTTACGCCGTGCATTGGCTCAAATCCCAAACGATGTCCCGGCGGTCATGGTTTTATTGGCCGATTTGCCCGAGATCACGGCGCAGGACATAACCGCAGTCTTGTCCGCCGTGATCGATCACCCTGACCACCTGATTTGGCGTGGAGCCACAGCCTCGGGTAAGCCCGGTCATCCGGTGGTTTTTGACCAAAGTCTGTTTTCCGAGCTTAACACCCTGTCCGGTGATGAAGGAGCCCAATCCGTTGTGCGTGCCCATTTGGACAAGGTTTTCTTGCTGCCCCTGCCCGGCGAACATGCGCTACTGGATTTGGACACACCCGAGGATTGGGCTAGATGGCGCAATCAACGTTAAGTCAAAAGTAACACGGCCCGGTCTTTCCAGACCGGGCCGGTACCCAAAGCGGGACTACCACGTTTCACACGTTCCATAAGCGCAGCCAGAAATGCCTGTAGCACCTTGGCTATTCCGCTGCCGAACCTAAACAAGACCCCCTCGTTAACATGCCGCTGAGCGCTTCTGGTAACAGTGACGAGCTTTTGGCACCCCCTAGTGCCATCAGCTTCCCCTCGCTTGGGCATGCCTATCGTCACCGATCCGCCCCGCGCAAACAACGCTAAAACAGGAATTTCGGTTAATTTTCGACATATCAGAATGGTTTTTCCGCAACATCTCTGAAATCGGCAATCTACCTAAAGATGTTTATTAACCCCCGATGAATGCAGGGAAATTCGAATATGATCAGATCTATATGAAAATTGATTTATGTTGTTCATGGTTGTTTGCGTTTAAGTGGTCTCTTCACGAGAACAACCCACAACCTAAAGGCGATCTTAGGGGATGTAAAAACCCCCTTGCATCATTTGTTATCGAATTTGTCTCAATTCTTCACTTTTCTCTTTCTGGCCCCTCATTGGGAAACAATTTGGAAGATTCGCTGGTTTGATTCGTCCCGTTTTGCACCTTCCATCCATTCAGATCGGCGAATAAGACATCCGATTTGTGGCAAAATTAAGATTTCTTAACCTTTGTTAAAGGAAATGATCAGACTGGTGCCGCATCTGCTGTCTTAACGCGCGACCGCATCCGCGTGATATAAACAGGAGACCAAAATGAGCATCCGAAAATCTTCTCTTCTCATGCCGCGCACAACCAGTTGGGTTGGCGTCAGCGCCTTAAGCGCCGCGCTTCTTGCGACGACCGCCCTGCCCTCCAAAGCAGACGAAGCGCTGGCGGATCTGGTCGAAAGCGTATCGCCGTCAGTCGTGACCATTGTCGCGGAACAGAAAGCGCGCCAGATCCCGACCCAGGGACAGAACTTTGATTTTGAAGGACATCCGTTCGGTGAATTTTTCAAACGTTTCGGCGCGCCTGAAGGCTTCGATGCTCCGCAACGCGGTCCGGCACAGGGTCTGGGATCGGGATTTGTACTTGATGAGGCAGGCTACATTATCACCAACCACCATGTCGTCGACAATGCCGAGTCTGTGACCGTCCGTCTAAGCGACGACCGCACGTTCGAGGCCGAAGTCATCGGGACCGACCCTTTGACGGATATCGCCGTGCTCAAAATCGACGCTGGTGAGGACCTGCAAGCCGTCGAACTGGGCGACAGCGATATTATCCGTGTGGGCGAAGATGTTGTCGCCATCGGAAACCCGTTTGGGCTCAACTCGACCGTGACTACGGGGATCGTTTCGGCCAAGGGTCGCAACATCTCGCAGGGGCCATACGCCGAATTCATCCAGACGGATGCCGCGATCAACAAGGGTAACTCGGGTGGACCTTTGTTCAACATGGATGGAGAGGTCATTGGGGTGAACTCGGCCATTTACTCGCCAACCGGAGGATCGGTGGGCTTGGGCTTTGCAGTAACGTCCAACATCGTGGACCACATCGCCTCTGATCTGCGCGATGACGGTCAGGTTAGCCGAGGCTGGTTGGGTGTTTCGATCCAGAATGTCAGCCCCGAAATCGCCGCCGCGATGAGTATCGATGCTTCAACCGGCGCGCTGGTGTCTGACGTCGTTGAGGGCAGCCCGTCAGAGGGTATCCTCAAGCAGGGCGACGTTATTGTGACGTTCAACGACGAACCCGTCGAATCCAGCAGCGACCTGCCAATTCTTGTCGGAACGACCAAAGTTGGTACCGACAGCACTCTAACCGTTCTGCGTGACGGCAAGGAACAGCAGCTTGAGCTGACCGTCGGCCAGTATCAAAGCGCCTCGGCCGATATCGACACGTCTGTAGACGATGCGATCGAAGGCACCGCTCTGGGTGTGACGGTTGCCCCACTGACCGATGCCAACCGCACCGAGATGGGATTAAGCGAAAACGTCAGCGGTGTTGTGGTCACCGCGCTTGAAGCCGGTAGTCCAGCCGCCAAAGCCGGACTGCAACGTGGCGACGTGATCGTAAAACTGGGCAGTCAGAACACAACCACACCGGATGCGTTGAAGGCTGCACTGGACAGCGAAAAAACCGGCCCTGCGTTGGTTCTGATCAACCGAGCAGGCAACCAGATCTTTGTTGCGGTGGAAATCGCCTGATCTGACACCCGCGCGCGCCACGTGATGGGGAATATCTGGCGTGCGCCTCCCCGGCGGGTTGATTTGTCCGCTCTCCGCCGGGACTGCCGGGTGCGCAACGACGCACCCGGCACGTTTTTCTCCAAACACAGTGCGTGACCCGACATTCTGTGGTTAAATTCAAAGTGAAAGGAGTTCGCATCATGAGCCGTCGCCTGTTGATCGTCGAAGATGACGCAGACACCCGCGAGTTCATCGCCAAAGGCTTTGGCGAGGAAGGCTATGTGGTCGAACAGGCCGCAGATGGCCGCGAGGGCCTGTACCATGCCACCGATGGCGGGTTCGATGCCATCGTGCTGGACAGAATGCTGCCGGGGCTGGACGGATTATCTCTGATCCGTTCCCTTCGGGCTGCCGGAATGAAGACCCCGGTGTTGATGCTCACCGCAATGAGCGCCGTGGATGAGCGGGTCAAAGGGCTGCGGTCGGGCGCAGATGACTATCTGGTAAAACCTTTTTCGTTCCAAGAGTTACACGCCCGTATTGAAGCACTTTTAAGGCGACCACAGGAATCTGAGGAAAGTGCGACACTGACCTGTCGCGATCTCGAAATGGATCTGCTGACCCGCAAAGTAACGCGCGAAGGACACGAGATCACGCTGACACCGCGCGAATTTCAGATCCTCGAATACTTCCTGCGACGCAAGAACAGGGTGGTGTCCCGCACCATGTTGCTAGAAGGTGTGTGGGATTATCATTTCGACCCGAACACCAATGTTGTGGACGTCCATATCTCAAAACTGCGGAGGCAGTTGGATGAGGACGGTCGGACACCATTGATTGAAACCGTCCGCGGTGCGGGTTACATGATATCTGATGGATAACATACGGCTTTCGTTCAACAATTCTAGGACGCGCCTTGTCTTGGCCAGTATGGCCCTCAGCACATTGCTGACAGCGACGGTGCTTGCGCTGGTCTATGTAACAGCAAATCGCAGCATCGAGGGCGAAACGCGGTCGGTTGTGTCTGCAGAATTGACTGGCTTGGCGGATGAGTACGAGCGTCGGGGATTGATAGGATTATTAACAGCCATTGAGCGCCGCCTGCCCTCGGCCTCAGAACGAGATGCGCTTTACCTGCTAACTGACCGATTTGGCGCGAAACTTGCTGGTAACCTGAAACAGTGGCCAGCCGATATCACCGCGGGCAGCGGTTGGGTCGAACTTGAGCTCCACCGGGCAGACAATGACCAGTTGGTACCGATTTCGGCGGCTTCGATCCGCCTACCTGGTGGAGAACGACTCTTGGTCGGTCGAGACGCGTTGGCGCGGCAACAATTTGACCGGGTTTTGTTACGTTCGGTTGGAATAGCGCTGGGAATTGCCCTGGCGCTGAGTGTTTTGACCGGATGGTTGTTTACCAGGTTGGTCTTTTCGCGCCTGTCCGACATTGCCAGCACCGCGGAAAACATAGTCTCTGGGGACTTGTCCCGCAGAATGCCAATGCGCGGGACCGGAGACGAGTTTGATCAGGTGGCTGGAACACTGAACACGATGCTGGACCGCATCGAGGAATTGATTAGCAATCTGCGCACGACTTCGAATTCCATTGCTCATGACCTCCGCTCCCCTCTGTCGCGTCTCAAACAAAGGGTCGAGGCGTTGTCAGACCCCGCCAAAACGGATCACGAAAGAGAAATCGATGTCGCCCGTGCATCCGTTGAAATCGACCATGTTTTGCGTGTGCTGGGTCAATTGACCGAGATTTCACGCGCCGAAGCCGGTGTCGGTCGTGAACAGTTCGAAACCGTCGATCTGCAGCAGCTTGTCGGAGATGTTGTGGAACTCTATGAACCGGTCGCCGCTGATCAGGGGTTAAATCTTGAAGTTGTGGGGTCGGTCGCTCCGATACAGGGTCACCGTCCACTGTTGTCTCAGGCGTTGTCCAACTTGCTCGAGAACGCCCTGCGATATGCTCCTGAACACACAGCGATAACTGTAACAGTCAGCGAAGATGGCCCTAACGCCATCCTTAGCGTTCGTGACCACGGCCCCGGAGTTCCACCAGAAGATCTGCCGCGCTTGCAGGTGCCATTTGTCACGCTGGATCCTGCCCGTACCGAGCGTAACTCAGGGCTTGGATTGGCCCTTGTCGCCGCGATTTCACATATGCATGGCGGTGCCTTCACTGCGCGTAATTGCAACCCCGGCCTTGAGGCGACAATCAAACTGGCACGCCATTAATCGCCATTATTTTGTTCTTGTAGCGTTTATCTTCCGTGACATCCGCGCCAAACCAGTCCGGAGGCGCATAGGCTAGCGCCTCGGGTTCAGAAAGGAATTCCACCTCGACCAGGCGCAACGGGGCGAGATCGCCGAAGAAGATATCCAACTCGAACACCCGACCATCTTCCATGCGGCCCGTGTACCGCTCTTTTTCGACCCGACGTCCGTCAGTTTCAGGCCAGAAGGTCTCAAATTGCTCTGCCGATATCTCTGCCTCACGTTCGATCCGTACCAATGACCCGGCGCCCTTTAACGTCAAGTAGTAGCGGTCGCCTTTTTGCCGCAGGCGCAGCTCGGTGGAATCATCAGGTGCAGTCAAATAACCCTGACGCACCACTGCCCTTTCAGCCCTGCTCAGATCGGGCAGTTCCGCCACCAGGAATTTACGTTCAATCTCGGCGCTCATCTTTTTGAAACCAATACATCTTCCAGTTCATCGAACAATGCCTGATAAGCTGCACAGGCTTGACTACGCGGAGCGTAGATACTGATCGGTGCGCGGTTCTGGCCCATGCGTTCAATATCTGCGGCAAACGGAATTACGGTCTGCAAAAACCTTTTACGATACTGTTTGCGCATGCTTTCCATCGTTTCTTGGTGCAAGGACTTGCGTTGCTGAACCATCGAAAAGAAAGCCTTTATCTTCTTTCTGGGCAACTTCTTTTGCTCAAAGAAGCCAACCAACTGATCGAAAGTTCGTTCAGACAAAGTAGTGGGTATAACGGGCACGACGATCTGATCCGCTGCCTTGAAAATGTTCTCGGACAGGGTCGAAAAGTTCGGTGGGCAATCCAGTATGATTACGTCGTAGTCGCTCCCTGCACCAACCAAGGCCTTTTTCAACCGCGAGCGCTTGTTGCGCATACGCGACAGAAACACGTCGAAGTCCCTAAAAGTCATGTTGGCAGGCAGAACATCAAGCCCGTCGAAGTCGCTGGCACGGATGGATTTTGTAAACCTCTCAACGTCTTCGAAGAACGTGGCCTCAGTCAGTTTTTTGGACGGTTTGACGCGCAGATAAAAGCTGGATGCCCCCTGCGGATCAAGATCACACAAAAGAACAGTGCTCCCGTCCTTGGCAAAAGCGTAAGCTAGGTTAACTGACGTCGCGGTCTTACCAACCCCGCCCTTATTGCTGTAACAGGCAATGATTTTCACGCCCTAATCCTCCTTTTGGTGAAACAGGCTGCGAAACATGTTTCTGACTTGTGGGCTATCGAAGTTCTGGAAGTTAGCAATCACATGCGCGCGCTCGACTTTTTGCCGTTGGTCCAAGACCGCAATAAGACCTCCGACTGCCATCGCCAATTGCGCATCCGCTCGGTGCTGGGTGTTTGTCCGCTGCTGGATAAAGTCAATTAACGCCTCTTGCTGAACCGCGGCGTCATTGAAAAACCCAAGGTTATCTTGCAATTTTTTCAGAGGCTTGAGGATTTTTTTGAAAGTACTTTGGTCAAAGAGTGGGCCAAAAAACTCCATCAGGTAGCGTAACTTTTTGCAGTCAATCCTAAGATCATGAACCAAAGCATCTGGTGTTTCCCGAGTGATCATGCGCGCGCGTTTACAGACTTTACGATAACGCTTCCAAATCAACGCACAGGCGTAATCGTAAGCGCCGAGCTGCGCGTTGGGGCCGGGCTCAAAGTTGGATGCATCTGAAAACAGCTTCAAAGTCGCGCTGACCTGTTTATTGTATTTCGCTGATCGCAAACGCCTACACAACGCGGCCTGTACCTGCTTTCTCTCGTCTTCGAGCAATGTAAACATGATACCCGCACCATCATGAAGACTTGGCGGTAACAATTTGAAATAATTATTCTTCTCTAGCAGATAGACATCCAGATCCCGCACTCGCCCGGTTGGCGCCATAAGATCAGAAAACGTTCGTTTCAACTTGATGGTTTGCCGCTCGGAAAACACGCCTTTAAACAGGCTGAGAACTGACCGCACGCGCCGCAGGGACACGCGGTAGTCGTGAAGAAACTCGGTGTCGATGTCCGCAAGCAACCCCGCCTCATTCTGCCGCGCGACGGTCAGGAAGGTATGGATCAGGTCAGTCGCCACCTCGACCGAAGGCTCGGTTTTTCCCAGTCTTATTTCTGGCTTTGCCCGGTAAGGAACAACGTCTGGAAAGAGGGTAACATACAGAGATTGCAGTCCAACATTCACGTCCAAATCTATGTTATTACGCAATAATTGAAATGTTCGATCATAGCCTTTCATGCACCCAAATGTCAGAATACAGGCTTGGCCGCGCTCCGACGTCAACGTTGTCAACACCCCCCGCACCTGCGTTTTTTGCAGGTCGTCTAAGACAGATAAATCTTGGGTCGACATCACACCTGATCCGATGCGCATAAACGCTCGCAGTTTCGGAAAATCACCCAGTGCGTCGCGAACGGGGCCAGCAGTAAGATCGCTTAGAAAACAGCCTTCTGCCCGACCTTTCTGCGTCAAGACCATACCGTCGCCGACCAATTTCAGTTCATCGGATATCTGGAAAAGTACGCGACCCGTGGCTCGGATTGACTGGTCGTGACAATCCAAGACATGAAAAGGCTGGTGCGAAAGCCCTTTTTCGACCGATAAAACATACCCTTTTAGGCGTGACGAAATACGCCGCGCGTCGAAGCCGCCTGCCAAAATGAAAACAGCGTCAGTATCCGTCATCGCAAACAACCCCTGCCCGATGAGACAAGACGCTGTCAGGAGATGGCGATTCCGCCCCGAAATCAACCCTTTCTCACGCCTGCACAGGGCTTGGCGAACTTGCCGATGACAGAGCCGACGCATCGGGCTAAGACGTGACTATGTCTGATCCTGTTTCCTCGATCCGAAACCTTGGCCCTGCATTCGAACAGGCCTGTGCCCGCGCCGGCATCCATTCGGCACAGCAGTTGCGCGATCTGGGTGCGGATGCTGCGTATACCCGCCTGCTGCGCAGTGGCTCGCGCCCACATTTCATCGGCTATTACGTGCTGGTGATGGGGCTACAGGGGCGTCCATGGAACGATTGCAAGGGGGATGAAAAAAAGGCGCTGCGCGAACGGTTCGATGCGATCAAGGCCGGGGTCAATACCGCGCCTGAGATGCAGATCATCGCTGATCTGGATGCGATCGGCGTGCGGGTCTCGGCTGCGGACCTCAAACCCGAATGAAAAGGACCGCCCCCGGTGACGGGAGCGGCCCTGAATTCTACTGTGGCTAAAGATTAGCCGACCAGTTCAATGCCCGAGAAGAAATAGGCGATTTCTACCGCTGCGGTCTCAGGTGCGTCGGAACCGTGGACCGAGTTTTCGCCAACAGATTCAGCAAACTCGGCACGGATGGTGCCGGCCGCTGCGTCTGCAGGGTTGGTTGCGCCCATGACTTCGCGGTTCTTGGCAATGGCGCCTTCGCCTTCCAGAACCTGAACAACGACCGGAGCCGACGACATGAACTCGCACAGCTCGTCATAGAACGGACGCTCGGCGTGAACTTCGTAGAACTTGCCAGCTTGCTCTTTGGTCATGTGGATGCGCTTTTGCGCAACGATGCGCAGGCCTGCGTCTTCAAACTTGGCGTTGATCTTGCCAGTCAGGTTGCGGCGGGTTGCATCGGGTTTGATGATCGAGAATGTGCGTTCCAGTGCCATGTCGGCCTCTCCTTACAATGTGGCGCGTGGTGTGCGCCGAAATCCATCGCGCGCCGCCTAGCACGGTATGTGGCCCAAGAAAAGTGTTATATGGCGCTGCACTCAGATCGTGTCCGGCAATGGGTTAAACTGGTCGACCCGGCGAACATAGAGGATCGACAGAAGCCCGGCGAAACTGCTGAGACACATCATGCCGAGAACGAGATAAGGACCGTTCTCGGCAGTAACCAAGGCCCCAGTGGCCATGGTCAGCACGGCTCCCAACGCCACGGTCATCGCGCCCGACAATCCCGCCGCGCTGCCTGCCAGTTGCGGACGCACCGACATCAGCCCGGCAGTCGCATTGGCCACAGTCAACCCGTTGCCGAACCCCACTAGAATAGCCGAGCCGAAAAAGGTCCAGACGCTGCCGCCTTCGGCCGCGAAAACCACGAAACCCATCAATGGCCCGACCGAGGCTATCACCCGCCCCGTCAAAATCATGGAATTCAACCGGATCCGCGCCGCTAGACGCCCGGTCAGGTAGCTGCCCGCCATGAACCCCAGCGTGATGATCCCAATCCCCAATCCCAGCAGCGCGGGGTTCAGGTCGAACCACGTCGCCGCAACTAAGGGCGCGCCAGTGATGAAGGCGTAGAACCCGCCAATCGAAAACGCGGCGCAGAAGGAATAGCCCCAGAACCGGCGTGAGTTGAAAAGCTGCGGATAAAGCCTCATCTGCGCGGCGAAAGTAGCGGTTGTGTTAGTGTTGGTCTCGCCCAGATCGACCCAGATCAACGCCAAGAGGCCCGCGCCGAGCAGAACATACAAAACAAACGCGGCCCGCCAGCCGAATAGCATCTCGAGCAGACCGCCCAGCATCGGCCCCAGCATCGGGGCCAGCGCCATGGCCATTGAGACATAGCCAAGTTTGGCAGCAGCCTCATTCGGTGGGTGCATGTCGCGGATCGCGGCGCGGGCCAGCACCTGCCCCGCGATCACCGCGCCCTGCAGCATTCGGAACCCAAGAAACACCCAGATCGAATTTGCCAGCGCACAGCCGATTGAGGCCACCACGAAGATAACCATGCAGACCAGCAAAACCGGCCTGCGCCCGAAGCGGTCGGACAAAGGTCCCATGATCAGCTGAAGCACCGCCGACAGCGCCAGATATCCCGCGACCGACAGGTTCACCAAGGCATAGTCCGCCTCTAGCGATACACCTATGGCGGGCAGAGACGGCAGGAACATGTTCAGTGACAGCACTGACAACCCGGTCAGCAGGACCAGTGTGATCATCGACGGTGGTGTCTGCGCGGGCTTCATCGAGGGTTCCAGTTCATTCAAACATGTCAGCGCTATCACACTGATCGCATGATGAACATGCCAAGCCGCTGGCGGCGGCATCACGGCTCTGCTAAGAGCGGCCCATGCTACGGATCGAAGACATCAATTACGCCGTCGAAGGCCGCCCTTTGTTCGATGGGGCCAGTGCAACCATTCCCGATGGGCACAAGGTTGGGCTTGTGGGCCGCAACGGCACCGGCAAGACAACTCTGTTCCGCCTGATCCGAGGGGAACTGGCGCTGGAATCGGGCAATATCGTGCTGCCCAAACGCGCGCGGATCGGCGGTGTGGCGCAAGAGGTGCCCTCCTCCGATGTCTCGTTGATCAACACCGTTCTGGCGGCTGATACCGAGCGTAGTTCCCTGATGGAGGAGGCCGACAGCGCCACCGACCCCTCGCGCATTGCCGAGATTCAGACTCGCCTTGCCGATATCGACGCCTGGTCCGCCGAAGCCCGCGCAGCATCGATCCTGAAGGGCCTGGGGTTTGATGATGAGGATCAGCTGAAACCCTGCTCGGATTTCTCGGGCGGCTGGCGGATGCGGGTTGCGCTGGCAGCGGTGCTTTTTTCGCAGCCCGACTTGCTGCTGCTGGACGAGCCGACCAACTATCTGGACCTCGAAGGCGCTCTGTGGCTGGAGAGCTATCTGGCCAAATACCCGCACACGGTCATCATCATCAGCCACGACCGCGGGCTGTTGAACCGCGCGGTGGGGTCGATCCTGCATCTGGAAGATCGCAAGCTGACCTACTACGCGGTGCCTTACGACAAATTCGCCGAACGCCGCGCCGAACGCATTGCTCAGGCGGAATCGGAGAACGCCAAGGCCAAGGCCCGCATCGCCCATCTGCAAAGCTTCGTGGATCGCTTCCGCGCCAAGGCGACTAAGGCGGTGCAGGCCCAGTCGCGCCTGAAGATGATCGAGCGCATTCAGCTTGTTTCGACCCCGCAAGAGGCCGCCCTGCGCGCGTTCTCTTTCCCTGAGCCCGAGGAGCTGTCACCCCCGATCATCCACCTTGAGGGCGGTATCACAGGCTATGGCGACACCGAAGTGCTGCGCCGTCTGAACCTGCGCATTGATCAGGATGACCGCATCGCCCTGCTGGGTAAGAACGGTCAGGGCAAATCGACTCTGTCGAAACTGCTGTCCGACCGCCTGCCCCTGATGGCAGGCAAGATGACCCGCAGTTCCAAGCTGCGCATCGGCTATTTCGCGCAGCATCAGGTGGATGAGCTGTATGTGGACGAAACCCCTCTGGACCACCTGCGCCGCCTGCGCCCGGATGAGGCACCGGGCAAATGGCGATCCCGTCTGGCCGGGTTTGGCCTGAACGCCGATCAGGCGGATACAGAGGTCGGGCGTCTGTCGGGCGGTCAGAAAGCACGCCTGTCGCTGCTGCTGGCCACGATCGACGCGCCGCATATGCTGATCCTGGACGAGCCGACCAACCACCTGGACATCGAAAGCCGCGAAGCGCTGGTCGAAGCGCTGACTGCCTATTCCGGCGCGGTGGTTCTAGTCAGCCACGACATGCACCTGCTGTCGCTGGTTGCGGATCGGCTGTGGCTTGTCTCGGACGGGTCGGTAAAACCGTTCGAGGGCGATTTGGAGGCCTATCGT
This sequence comes from Ruegeria sp. D3, assembly GCF_056534465.1. Lineage (NCBI taxonomy): Bacteria > Pseudomonadati > Pseudomonadota > Alphaproteobacteria > Rhodobacterales > Roseobacteraceae > Ruegeria > Ruegeria sp. D3. The sequence continues at coordinate 381,757 of NZ_JBQFPK010000002.1, read as the reverse complement.
GCCCTGCTGCTGGCCCGCGACAAGCCGGTCAAGGAAAAGCCTGCCGCCGCGAAGCCAAAACGCCCCTCGCGGGATGCGATGCTGGCCCTTCGCGCCGATCTGCGCAAATGCGAAGAACGGATTGAGAAGCTGACGGATATGCATGAAAAGCTGTCTGCAAAACTTGCCGATCCGGCCTTGTATGAAGACGATCGGATCAACGATCTGGAAACCTGGAATCGCAAATTCGCTGAGGTGGTTGAAGCGATGCAAAAAGCCGAAGCCCTTTGGGTGTCCGCCGCAGAACGTCTGGAGGAAGCCGAAGCGTCATGACATCCCCCGTGTCCGATACCAACGCCATGATCTCTGGTATGCGCCCCGCGCTTCAGCCCGGTGAATATGCCTTTGTTGTCTGGCCGCCCGACGCAGAATGGCCAAGGGGCACGCGAGCCAGCTGTATCGAGGCCGAGGGCCTTTCGCTGATCGTTCCATTCGAGGCAGCGCAGAACGGCACTGTACCTATGCGCTGCATTACCCTGCGGGTGCATTCCTCGCTTGAAGGTGTCGGCCTCACCGCTGCCGTCTCAAGTGCGCTTGCGCAAGCTGACATTCCGGCAAACATGGTTGCGGGGTATCACCATGACCATGTTTATGTTCCCAGCGATCAGGCCGATAGGGCTGTGGCAATCCTGACAGAACTTCAGGGCGGTGCCACAGAATGATCGACCTAGCCTTTTTCGTCACCGCATTCACCACCCTGTTCGTGGTGATCGACCCGTTTGGCACCACGCCCATCTTCGTGGCGCTGACACAGGATATGGATGCCGCAACCCGCCGCAAAACCGCGATCCGCAGTTGCCTGACCGCTGTTTGCATCCTGATCGCCTTTGCGGCCTTTGGCGAGGCGGTGCTGGGCTTTGTTGGCATCTCGATGGAGGCGTTCCGCGTCGCTGGTGGGGCATTGCTGTTCCTGACCGCGCTGGACATGCTGTTTGACCGCCGCACCAAACGCCGTGAGGACCGGGCTGAGGAAGAGGAACACCCCGACCCGTCCGTGTTCCCGTTGGCCATTCCGTTGATCGCGGGGCCGGGCTCGATTGCCACGATCATCCTGCTGGCCGGGCAGCACCCCGGCGTTCTGGGTATCGTCGAGGCTTGCATCGTCATGCTGGCCGTCATGGCCGTTGTTTTCATTTTTTTCCTGTCGGGTGGCGTGATCGCGCGCATTCTGGGCAAAACCGGTTTGAACGTGCTGACCCGTTTGTTGGGAATGCTGCTGGCGGCTCTGTCTGTTCAGTTCATATTGGATGGTCTCAAAGCCTTTGGTTTTGCGTCCTGACCCCCCATATATCTTTCAATGGAATTGGATAGGATGATGGTATGGACGGCGACAGCTTTGCACGTTTGGCATATTTGAGCCTGCTTGGCGCGGCTGTTGTGGCGTGGTTTTTTTCGCAAAACCGGCAATCCCTGAACAAAACCTTGCAACAGGCGATGGCCTGGGTGTTCATTTTCATTGGCGTTATCGCCGTGGTCGGCCTATGGGAAGATATCCGCTCAACTGTTGGTCCTTCGCCTCAGATGACCGTAACCGGCGAGGTGATCGAGGTCCCCCGTGCGTATGATGGTCACTACTATCTGCCGGTCGAGGTTAACGGCCAGTCGATCACTTTTCTTGTTGATACAGGAGCCAGCCAGATTGTGCTGGCCCAGCGCGACGCCGAACGTCTGGGCATTGATACTGATCAGTTGAACTATATCGGCCGCGCCGCAACGGCGAATGGCGAGGTCCGGACGGCACCGGTGCGTCTGGATACGCTGACGCTGGGCCCGGTTACAGACCGCAATGTCTCGGCCTGGGTAAATGAAGGAGAGCTGTTCCAGTCGCTGCTGGGCATGGACTATCTGCATCTTTTCTCGAACATTCAGTTTGCGGATGGGCGCATGATCCTGTCTCGCTGACTTCAATCCCCCGTTGAGAACAAAATAAGAACATGCTAACCTGAATGCATGTCTGCACATCTTCTTGATCGTAAAGCCAAACGCACAGCAGCGGGCCTGGCACTGCATCCTCAGATCACCTTACAACTGGGCCGCGTGCACGAAGCCTGTGGCCCTGCTCGACGCAGTTTCGCCACCTGGCTGGCCGGCCAGACGCAAGGTCCCGTGCTGTGGATTTCCCCCGCGTGGGAGCCGGGCCAGTTGAACCCTGACGGCATGATGCCCTTTGTCGATCCCGGCCGCTTCATCTTTGTCCACCCAACCCGCGCCGAGGATATTTTATGGTGTCTGGAAGAGGCCCTGCGCAGCGGGGCGATCCCGCTGATCATCGGTGACCTGCCTGGTGCGCCCAGCCTGACGCCCGTGCGCCGAATGCATCTGGCCGCCGAACAGGGGGGCACGCTGGGGCGGGCTCCGCTGGGGCTGTTGCTGACACCGGGTGATGGCGGCGCGCAGGGGGTTGAGACGCGCTGGCACATGGCCGCGAACCATACTCAAGAGGCCCGCCGCTGGACCCTAACCCGCCGCCGTGCCCGCGCCCTGCCCCCGGTCACATGGCAGGCCACCCAGACCAAACCGCGCGCGGGATTGAACCTGCAAAGAACGGCAACCGACGAGGTATCGGCGTGACACCACAGCGTGATCACGAAAGAAGTGACTAGCCAACCCCTACCCTGCGCCCTAGCGTTCCGGGAATGAGCCACGCAATCCACGACAGCCGCTATTCTTGGCTACGCCTTACAATCACGCTTGCCATCGCGATGGTGGCGAATGTGGGCATGTGGGCGGTCATCGTGGTCATGCCCGCGATTGAGACACAGTTCGACGCGGGGCGGGCCGAAGCCTCGCTACCTTACGTTATGACCATGATCGGCTTTGCGCTGGGAAACATGTGGCTGGGGCAACTGGTCGATCGGCTGGGTGTGACCAAAGCGTTGATCGGAGCGGCCGTGCTCAGCACCGTCAGCTATGTGCTGGCAACCCTTGCTCCGAACATGGTCATGCTGTCGCTGGCACATCTGTTAGTGGGGCTGGGCACCTCGATCGGGTTTGGTCCGCTGATCGCCGATATCTCGCACTGGTTCATGAAGCGGCGCGGCATTGCCGTGGCACTGGTGGCCAGCGGCAACTACTTGTCGGGCGCGATCTGGCCCACCCTTCTGTCCGATATTCTGGCGCGCGACGGCTGGCAGCAGGTCTATCTGACGCTGGCTCTAATAACTCCGGTGGTTGTCATCCCCCTGTCCCTATTGCTCCGACGTCAGGTTCCGGCCGAGGCGCATCAGACCGCAGCCGCGAGCGCCAGCATCAAGGCAAACAGCGTCGGGATCTCGCCGCGCGCGTTGCAATACATTCTGGGTCTGGCCGGGATCGGGTGTTGCGTTGCGATGTCGATGCCGCAGGTCCATATCGTCTCGTATTGCGTCGGGCTGGGCTATGGGCCCGCCGTCGGGGCCGAGATGCTGTCACTGATGTTGCTAGGCGGCGTGGTCAGCCGCGTGATTTCCGGGATGGTGGCCGACAAGCTGGGCGGGTTGATGACCCTGCTGATCGGGTCAGTACTGCAATGCATCGCCCTGTTTCTGTTCCTGCCCTATGACGGGATGGTTTCGCTTTACATCATCAGCCTCATGTTCGGGCTGGCACAGGGTGGGATCGTACCCAGCTACGCGCTGGTTGTGCGCGAATACATGCCTCCGCAAGAGGCCGGAGCGCGCGTGGGCTTTGTCATGATGATGACCATCATGGGGATGGCTCTGGGCGGCTGGATGTCGGGCTGGATTTACGACGTAACCGGAAATTATCAATTGGCCTTTATCAACGGCATTCTCTGGAACGGGCTGAACATCGCAATCCTGCTGATGTTGCTGAAGCGCTCGCGCCCCCGCAGGCAGGAGGTCATGGTATGACCCAAGTAACACGACGCGCCGTACTGGCAGGCTTGGCTGTACTGACCCTTGCGGGTTCAGTACTAGCTGCGCCGCGCACGTACCAATTGGTGCCGGATGGAACATCCGTCGATTTCACCTTTGACCTTTCCGGCATCTCACAATCCGGCACCATGCCCATCGAGTCCGCCGACATTCGGATCGACCTGAACGACCTGCTGAACAGCCGTGTTGACGTGATCCTGAACGTCGCCAAAGCGCGCACCAAGCTGCCATTCGCACGCAAACCAATGCTGAGCGAGAGCGTCCTGGATGCCGAAGGGTTTCCGACCATCCATTTTGTGTCAACGAGCGTACAACTTGGCGAAAGCGGCCGCATCTCTCAAGGCGCCAAGATCAGCGGGGATTTGACCGTTCGTGGCGTCACCCGCCCAATCGAGTTGAAAGCTGATTTATTCCGACCTCCGGGCAGTGCCGCTGACAATCTGGACGATCTTTCCATCCGCCTGACCGGAGAGTTGAACCGGCACGATTTCGGAGCGTCAGGCTATGCTGATCTGGTACAGGACACCGTAGGCTTGGACATCCGGGCGGAAATCCAACGCTCACAATAGCAAAAAAACGACGCGTCAAGGTCGATAAGCTGCGCGCATCTCGCTGCGGATGTCCCAAGGTGGTGTCGTTATGCGCACGATGATTTCTTTTGCCGCCCTGTTTCTTTCGGTTATTCTGTTGCAGTTGTCGACCGGCGGCGTGGGGCCGCTTGACGCCATCTCGGGACTGACGCTGGACTTTTCAACCGAGCAGATTGGTATGCTCGGATCGGCGCATTTTATTGGCTTTTTTGTGGGTTGCTGGTGGGCGCCTCGTCTGATGGGCAGCGTGGGACATTCCCGCGCCTTTGCTGTCTGTACGGCATTGGGCGCAATGGGGTTGCTGGGGCATACTCTGACAGAAAACCCGAACGTCTGGGCCGTGCTACGGATCGCGTCAGGCACCTGTGTCGCTGGGTGCTATACAGTGATCGAGGCCTGGCTGAACGCCAAGGTCACCAACGAGTCGCGTGGCCGTATCATGGGCAGTTACCGCATCGCCGATCTGGGCGCGTCGCTCTGTGCCCAGTTGATCATCGCCGTGCTGCCGCCCGCATCTTATGTCTCATACAACTTGCTGGCCATTTTATGCTGTGCCTCGCTGTTGCCACTGACCTTGACCAAGGCCAGCCAACCCAAAACGCCCGACGCCCCTCGCCTGCGTCCTAAACTGGCATGGCGCAGTTCACCGCTGGCTGTGGCGGGCGTGATCGTCGCGGCGCTCAGTTCGGCATCCTTACGTATGGTCGGACCGGTCTATGGACAAGAGGTCGGACTTGGCGTCGACCAGATTGCTTTCTTTCTGGCGTCCTTCGTTCTGGGCGGGGCACTGGCGCAATACCCGGTGGGTTGGTTGGCCGACAAGTATGACCGTCGCTGGGTGTTGATCTGGCTGTCTGCAGCAGCGGTCCTGAGTTGCGGCATCACAATGGCAGCCGGTGGGGCGGGAACAATAGGCGTGATGTTGGCTGCGGGTATCTTTGGATTGACGACTTTCCCGATCTTTTCCGTCTCGTCTGCGCACGCAAACGACTTTGCCACAACCGAAGAACGGGTCGAGCTTTCAGCCGCATTGATGTTCTGGTTTGCGCTGGGTGCGATCGCCTCACCCTATGTATCGTCTAACCTGATTCAGCAGTTCGGCCCCGGCGCGTTGTTTGCTTTTGTTGCTTTGGGTCATGTCTTCCTGATCGTATTTGGCCTGGCACGAATGCGGTCGCGTCCGACACCGGATGAGCGAACAAACTATGTCTACGCTCCACGAACATCCTTCACGATTGGGCGACTGCTGAAACGGTCACGTGAGGCCGATAAAAACAGCCGCTGAACCGGTCGAATTGAGTTAACAAATAACACCACACGCAAAAGCCGGGCTTTTGCTGCCCGGTTACATAAGGTAGACGGGCGCGCAGACAGTTACGTGGACACGCAAAATGGCTCGGATTCTCATCACCTCGGCGATCCCCTACATCAACGGGATCAAGCACCTCGGCAACCTGATCGGCTCGCAGCTGCCGGCTGATCTGTACGCGCGCTATCAGCGTGGCCGCGGAAATGAGGTGATGTTCCTGTGCGCCACCGACGAACACGGCACCCCGGCGGAACTCGCGGCCGCCAAGGCGGGTAAGCCTGTGGCCGAATACTGCGCCGAGATGCATGGCGTTCAGGCCGATATCGCGAACCGGTTCGGACTGAGCTTTGATCACTTTGGCCGGTCGTCCAGCGATCAGAACAAGCACCTGACCCAGCATTTCGCGGGCAAACTGGACGAGGCCGGGCTGATCCGTGAGGTCAGCGAAAAACAGGTCTATTCCAACGCCGATGGCCGGTTCCTGCCCGACCGCTATATCGAGGGCACCTGCCCCAATTGCGGCTATGACCGCGCACGCGGCGATCAGTGTGAGAACTGTACCAAACAGTTGGACCCCACCGACCTGATCGAGCCACGCAGCGCGATCAGCGGCTCGACTGATCTTGAAGTCCGCGAGACTAAGCACCTGTATCTGCGTCAATCCGCGATGAAAGATCAGCTGGATGCGTGGATCGAAAGCAAAGCTGACTGGCCAATCCTGACCACCTCGATTGCGAAGAAATGGTTGCATGACGGAGACGGCCTGCAGGATCGTGGTATCACCCGCGATCTGGACTGGGGCGTTCCGGTCAAGAAAGGCGATCAGGACTGGCCGGGAATGGAAGGCAAAGTCTTCTATGTCTGGTTCGACGCGCCGATCGAATATATCGCCTGTGCCAAGGAATGGGCCGATGCCTGTGGAAAACCGGATGCCGAGTGGGAACGCTGGTGGCGCACCGACAAAGGCGCAGATAACGTGCGCTATGTGCAGTTCATGGGCAAAGATAACGTGCCCTTCCATACGCTCAGCTTCCCGGCCACCATTCTGGGATCAGGCGAGCCGTGGAAGATGGTCGATCACCTGAAATCCTTCAACTATCTGAACTATGATGGTGGCCAGTTCTCGACCTCTCAGGGTCGTGGCGTATTCATGGATCAGGCGCTTGAGATCCTGCCCGCCGATTACTGGCGCTGGTGGCTGCTGAGCCATGCACCCGAAAGCAGCGACAGCGAGTTCACATGGGAAAATTTCCAGCAGTCGGTGAACAAGGACCTGGCCGACGTGCTGGGCAACTTTGTCAGCCGGATCACCAAGTTCTGCCGTTCGAAATTCGGTGAGGCCGTGCCTGAGGGTGGCGTTTTTGGTGAGCGTGAACAGGAGCTTATCGCAGAGCTTACCCGCCGGGTGCGCGCCTATGAAGGCTTTATGGAATCGATGGAGGTCCGCAAATCAGCGCAAGAACTGCGTGCAATTTGGGTCGCAGGCAACGAATACCTGCAATCCGCCGCACCGTGGTCAACCTTCAAGGAAGACCCGGCACAGGCTGCCGCACAAGTACGCCTTGGTCTGAACCTGATCCGACTGTACTCCGTGTTAAGCGCACCGTTCATCCCGACCACCTCGGCTCGGATGCTGAGCGCGATGAACACGCTGGACACCGATTGGCCAGAAGACATCGCAGCCGCGTTGAACGCCCTGTCCGCTGGTCATGAATTTGCTGTTCCAGATGTTCTTTTCGCCAAGATTACGGATGAACAGCGCGAAGACTGGCAAACTCGTTTTGCTGGCACCCGCGACTGACGGTTCACCACATCACAAGAACACAGGGGGCCTTGGTGGCCCCTTTTTCGTTTAGGGTCGCTTCAATTCGGCGCATCAGTGAGTAAATATAAGGATCATCAGCATAATTTCCGCAACCAAAAGCCGGGTCGCAGCGTTCAACATGCTTGAGAAATCAACTTAAAACCGCCATCCTCACAGAGAGTTTAGTCGACTCGGCCGCCCTGCAAGTGCCGAGGCGCGTACAGTTTTACTTCAGTGAGGCGATTGCAATGCCCCTTTCACAGACGATTTCCAGACTCTGCCTATCCAGCGTGACGCCGGCTTTCGTGCGGCGCACGACCGCGGCGGCTTTGATCGGGGTGGCATCAACAGCCACGGCGCAAGACCAAAGCGAAGCCCCGCCGCCTAAGGTTTCTATTGCTGCGGCCTACACTCAGGAAATAACCGAAGAAGCGACGTTTATCGGCCGCGCCGAGGCGCTGGACAAAGCCGATATTGTTGCTCGCGTCAGTGGTTTTCTGGACAGCCAGAACGTCGAAGACGGGGCTTTGGTAAACGAAGGCGATCTACTGTTCACTATCGAACCCGACCTTTACCAAGCGACATTGGATGCCAGGAATGCCGATCTGGACCGCGCTGAAGCGAACTTGGAATTGGCCAAGGTCGAACTGACTCGTAAACAGGAACTCTACGAACGGGATGCCACACCAGAATCTGAGCGAGATATCGCGCGCGCCAATGAACTGGTCGCCGAGGCCGAAGTCAAATCCGCAAAGGCAGCGATCCAGCAAGCTGAACTGGATCTGAGCTATACCCAGATACACGCCCCCTTCACCGGCCGTATCGGCCGTGTCGCCATCAGTGTCGGCGACGTCGTTGGCCCCACAAACCCGCCATTGGTGAATATCGTCAGCGAGGCACCGATTTACGTCAATTTCTCGCTGAACGAAAAACAGTTCACCTCGGTTTTGGAAACGGTTGGCGAAAATGCAGCCACTCTGGCGGAAAGCAACAAAAGTCCGGTCGTCAAGTTGATCCTGCCCAACGGATCAGAGTTGGACGAGACCGGCCAGATCGTGTTCGTTGACAACCGCATCGACCCACTCACCGGCGCAATCACGATGCGCGCCGAATTTCAGAATGATAAACGTCTGATCGTGGATGGGGCTTTCTTGTCCGTACAGATTGAAGCACTCGAACCCACCCTGGAAGTTCTGGTTCCGCAAGCTGCGCTGCAACGCGACCAGCGTGGTGACTTTGTTCTGGTGGTGAATGACCAGCAAATGGTTGAACAGCGCTACATCACCACAGGCACGACCGAAGGGACAGCGATCATTGTAAAGGATGGTCTGCGTGAAGGTGAAAGCGTGATCGTTGAGGGCCTGCAGCGGGTGCGTCCCGGCGTGGCTGTAGATGCTGTAGTCGCCTCTGAGCAGCCGGGAGAGTAAAGAATGTTCTCTGCCCTGTTCATTAGCCGGCCCAAGCTGGCACTTGTTATTTCGTTGGTGCTGACCATCATGGGCGGTATCGGCTATCTGGTTCTGCCGGTTGCGCAATTTCCTGACATCACACCGCCCGTGGTCAGCGTTTCGACCACGTACACCGGCGCCAATGCCGAAACCGTAGAAAACACCGTCGCCGCGCCAATCGAGGCTCAGGTCAATGGTGTGGACGACATGATCTATATGACGTCGACTTCATCGGATAACGGCTCCTACTCGTTGAATGTCACATTCGAGGTCGGCACCGACCCCGATATCGCATCTGTCAACGTGCAGAACCGCGTGGCGCAAGCGATGTCGTCGTTGCCGACAGAAGTGACCGCGTCCGGTGTCGTGACCCAAAAAGCATCCACCAATATGCTGCTGTTGGTGACGCTAACGTCGCCAAACGGGACATATGACAGTGTTTTCCTCTCCAACTATGCCTCAATCAATCTCAAAGACGCGCTGGCGCGGGTTCAGGGGGTCGGTAAGGCGGATGTTCTGACCAATCTGGAATACGCGATGCGGATCTGGATGGACCCTGACAAAATGGCCGGCCTGTCCATCACACCCGGCGACGTGATCAGCGCCATTCGTGAACAAAACGTCGAGGTTTCGGCAGGCTCAATCGGCGCACCTCCGGTGCCTGAAGGGCAAACGTTTCAATATACCATCAAAACCAAGGGACGCCTGACATCCGCCAACGAGTTCGGTGAGATTGTTATTCGCACCGGAGATGCAGGCGCCATCGTGCGTGTCAAAGACATCGCCCGGGTCGAGCTTGGCGCACAGTACTACGCCGCTTCGGGCTATTTCCAAAGCGTACCTGCGACGGTCATCGGCATCTATCAGGCGCCGGGCGCAAATGCGCTGGCTGTTTCGGAACGGGTGCAGGCTGAACTTGACCGGCTGTCTCGGTCATTCCCGACAGATGTAGAATATGCTGTGCCGTTCAATACCACCGACTTTGTTGAACAATCGCTGAACGATGTGGTCTCCACCCTGATCCTGACATTCATTTTGGTGATCTCGGTGGTGTTTGTCTTTCTTGGCAGTTGGCGAGCAACCATCATTCCAGCGGTCGCAATCCCCGTGTCTTTGATCGGGACCTTTGCCTTCTTACTGCTATTTGGAATGTCCCTGAACACGATTTCGCTGTTCGCCTTGGTTTTGGCCATCGGGATCGTGGTCGATGACGCCATTGTGGTGGTCGAAAACGTCGAGCGTATCATCGCAGAAGAAGGCCTGCCTCCGGCCGAGGCGACCCGCAAGGCTATGGGCCAGATCACCGGTCCCGTCATCGCGACAACGCTGGTTCTTTTGGCGGTTTTCGTCCCCGTGACCTTCATGCCCGGCATCTCGGGGCGGCTATACTCGCAGTTCGCCGTGACGATCTCGACCGCGGTTGTGATCTCATCGATCAACGCATTGACGCTGTCGCCCGCGCTTTGTGGTCTTGTGCTGCGCGCACGATCTGGTCCACCGACAGGGTTGCTGGCTGTGTTCGAGCGGTTCATCGGTTCGGTGCGATCAGGCTATGTCGCCATCGTTCGCCGGTTGCTGATCTTGCCGATCGTTGCGCTGGGGATCATCGTAGCTTTGGCGATGGGGACCGGGACAATCATGTCCAAAACCTCCAGCGGGTTCCTGCCGCTTGAAGATAACGGCTACTTGTTCGTCGATGTGCAATTGCCCGATGCGGCAACTCTGGAACGTACCGAAGTTGTCACCAAGCGCGTGGATGACCAAATCCGAGAAATTCCGGGTGTGGCCAACACGGTTCTGATTAACGGCTTCTCGATCCTGAACGGGACGTCGACCAACGGTGCCGCGATCTTTGTGAACCTCGACAACTGGGACGAGCGTCAGGAAGACGACCTGAGCGCAAATGCCATTCTGGAGAAGGTGCTGGCCATTGCATATGGCGAAACCGCTGCATCCATCGTGGCCTTTAACCCCCCCCCCATTCAGGGCCTTGGCAACTCGGCCGGGGTCGAGATGGAGGTTCAGCAAACCGGTGGGGGTACCCCACAGGACCTCGCCTCGGCCGTTGGCTCTTTCGTCTATGCCGCGAACCAGCGCCCCGAGATTGGGCAAGCTTACACGACCTTCCGGGCAAACGTGCCGCAGCTGTTCGTCGATCTGGACCGCGAAAAGGCCAAGACACTGCAAGTGTCAGTCGCCGAAGTGTTCCAGACCATGCAAGCGCAATTGGGATCCTACTACGTCAATGACTTCAACCTGTTCGGACGGGTGTATCGTGTGATGATCCAGGCGGACGGGACGTATCGGGACAATGTCGACGATATCTCGAACCTGTATGTGCGATCGCAAAAGGGTGAAATGGTTCCTCTGGGCACTCTGATCGACGTTGAAAACGTACTGGGCCCGGTTTTGCTGAAACGTCACAACCTGTTCCGATCGGCCACGGTCACGGCTGTCCCCGCCGAGGGGCTATCGACCGGCGACGCCATCTCTGTCATGACCGAAGAATCTGCGAGCGCCCTGCCCCCCGGATACGCGTTTGAATGGACCGGCACGGCCCAGCAGCAGCTGGCCTCGGGCGGTCTGGTGATCGTGATCCTTGGACTGGCGATCTTGTTCGGATACCTGTTCCTTGTCGGACAATACGAAAGCTGGTCGCTTCCAGTTTCCATTCTGCTGTCTGTGATTGTCGCGCTTTTCGGAGCGGTTGCTGCCGTAGCTATCGTTGGCAGCGACATCAACCTATATACGCAGATCGGGATGATCATGCTTGTGGGGCTGGCGTCTAAGAACGGCATCCTCATCGTGGAATTCGCGATGGAACAGCGCGCCAAAGGACTATCAGTCAAAGAAGCCGCCGCCGAAGCTGCGCATCAGCGTTTCCGCGCGGTGATGATGACAGCGCTGTCGTTCCTTTTGGGGGTCGTTCCGCTCTTGGCCGCTAACGGAGCAGGTGCAGCAAGCCAGAAAGCGATCGGTGTGGCTGTGTTCGGCGGAATGCTGGCCGCTACCCTGATCGGCGTGATCCTTGTTCCAGTTCTCTACGCCCTGCTGCAAGGCTTGCGAGAATGGTTAAAGGGCACCAAGGATGATCCTGGCCCCGCTGAGGAAACCGCCTGAACCCAAAAGCCCCGCCATTTGAGCGGGGCTTTTTTCTAGCGATTTTCGATCCAGTCTTGGATATGGGCTATCTGATCCTGCGTCAGTCTTAGGCCCAGTTTATTACGCCGCCAGACGATGTCTTCGGCGCTGCGCGCGTATTCCTTCTCGACCAGCCACTCCAGCTCTTTCGAGGTCAGATTCGCGCCAAAATCTTCTCCCAAATCCTCGGTGATTTGCGCGTCACCCAGAATTGTACGAGCCTCAGTGCCATACGCGCGAACCAAGCGTTCTGCCCATGCCCTGTCTAGAAAGGCATAATCAGCTTCCAAACCTGCTATCACATCCTGCACACCATCAACGGGAAAGTCACCTCCTGGCAGGGACACACCAGCCGTCCATGGCCCCGGCAGATCAGAGAAATGCTCTGCCACCTTCTCCATCGCGCTTTCAGCCAGCCGTCGATAGGTGGTGATTTTTCCCCCGAACACGTTCAAAACCGGGGCACCACCTGTCGCATCGACCTTAAGCGTATAATCACGGGTCGCAGCAGTGGCGCTGCTGGCCCCATCGTCATACAAAGGTCGCACGCCGGAATAGGTCCAGACGATGTCGTCACGCGTGATCGGCTGCTCGAAATACTTCGTCGCAAAGGCGCAGAGGTATTCTTGCTCGACCTCGGTGCAGACTGGCGGCTCTGATGGATTGGGGTGGTCCTGATCAGTGGTTCCAATCAGGGTAAAATCCCTCTCATACGGTATGGCAAAGATGATGCGGCCATCTTCGCCCTGAAAAAAGTAACACTTATCGTGGTCAAACAGCCTGCGCGTTACGATATGACTGCCTCGGACCAAACGAACCCCCTCCCGAGAGTTCACACGTATCTTGGTCTGTATGATGTCCCCGACCCACGGCCCGCCCGCATTGATCAACATCTTCGCGCGGACGACGCGGGTTTCATCGGTTCCCTTATTGCGGATCGTGACGTGCCAGAGGTCCGCAACACTTTCGGCCGAAAGAACCTCGGTCCGCACCATGATATTTGCACCTCGGGCTTCGGCGTCGCGGGCGTTCAATACAACTAGCCTGGAGTCTTCGATCCAGCAGTCCGAGTATTCATAGGCCGTTTCAAACTTGTTTTTCAGCGGGGCACCTTCAGGCGCAGATCGCAGATCCAAAGAGGAGGTACCGGGCAAAATCTTGCGCCCTCCAAGGTGATCATACATGAACAAGCCCAGCCGGATCAGCCAGGCCGGACGACGCCCCCGCATCCATGGCATTACGGTGCTTAACAGCCTCGAAGTCGGCGTATCCGAGTCGAACCGCATGTCCTCGTGATACGGCAGGACGAAACGCATCGGCCAACTGATATGCGGCATCGCACGCAGCAGTGTTTCGCGTTCAATCAGCGCCTCACGCACAAGGCGGAATTCGAAGTACTCCAAATATCGCAAACCACCATGAAACAGCTTGGTCGAGGCCGACGAGGTGGCCGAGGCCAGATCGTTCATCTCGGCCAAAGTAACCGACAATCCGCGCCCGGCCGCGTCGCGGGCAATGCCACAACCATTGATCCCTCCGCCGATAATGAAAAGGTCGGCCACATCGTCTGTTTGCACTGTCATACCCGGTGAGTCCCGATGTTGAAAATCTGCCGCCATTAACCCGGTGTGACCTTGGGTCGTCAACGATATTTTTCGTTTATGTTCGTTTTGGCTCGCTCCTATTTGTCGCATTTCTGGACAAATTGCACATTCACCTGTTTCAAAGGTTGATATTTTTCAAAAAGAGAAGAAAACCGAAAAAGCATTCCAACCGGAGGATCACGTGTCCCTTTCGTTTCGACAATCCGATATTCTGGAAATCGCCAAGCAAGATGGCCGTGTCGCGGTTGAAGACCTTGCCGCGCGTTTTGAGGTCACTGTTCAGACCATCCGACGTGACCTGTCCGATCTAGCGGACATGGGGAAATTGGACCGCGTTCACGGTGGCGCCGTGTTGCGGTCCGGCGTGTCAAACATCGGCTACGAGGATCGACGCGCCCTAAATGCCGAGATCAAGACCCGGATCGCGCAGTCCTGCGCGCGCGACATTCCAGACGGTGCATCGGTGTTCATGAACATCGGAACCTCGACCGAGGCGGTCGCGCGCCAACTTTTGTCTCACAAAGACCTCATGGTGGTGACGAACAACATGAACGTGGCCAACATACTTGTCGAAAACCCACACTGTCAGATCGTGGTTGCAGGTGGCGTGCTGCGCCGGTCGGACGGAGGGCTGATTGGCAACCTTACGACCTCGACGATCGAGCAATTCAAATTTGACTACGCTGTGATCAGTTGCTCTGCGCTTGACGCCGAGGGCGACTTGCTGGATTTCGACTTTCAAGAGGTCCATGTCAGTCAAACGATCATAGCACAGGCGCGGCATGTCATGCTTGCGGCAGACAGTTCGAAATTCCAGCGCTCAGCACCAGCGCGCATCGCATCCCTGTCTGATGTGGATGTCTTCTATACCGATGCTCAGCTACAACGCAGCTTGGTCCAGAAATGCGCTGACTGGGGCACGCGATTGGAAATCTGCACCTGACCTCCATTTTAGGCGAACTTTGACCCTCAAGTTCTTGCCAGACGCGAGCTAAGCTGACAATATTTAAACATATTGCAATTCTTATGATTAGAGGGGTGCGAGACATGATCGCACTACTATTCGCGCTGCTTACAACAGCTATAGGGCTGATCTACTATCGGATGAAAAAGGCTGCCAACGCGGTTTTTTTCGTAACCCTGGCGCTGAGCGTCTACTGGTTCCGTTATCACGCGACCAGTCAACTGACCATTCAGCTTTAGGAGACGGCAGTGACACCCGAACTGTCTCGCAGCCTAAATGCGATTGGGGCCCTAGCGGTTAGCATGATACTGTTGCTGGCTTTCGTTTATCAGTTAGCCTTGTACGAACTGCCTTGCCCTTTATGCCTGTTGCAGCGCGTGGGTTTCATGGCGGTCGGGGTCGGATTGGCGCTAAACCTGATATACGGCGCGCAACCGCAACACTATGCGCTAATGCTGATCTCGGCGCTGTTTGGGATCAGTGTTTCGATCCGACAGATCTTTCTGCACATCGTACCAGGAACCGGCCATTACGGGTCGCCCGTTCTCGGCTATCACTACTACACCTGGGCCGCGATCTGCTTCTTGCTGATCCTGCTGGGAACCGCCATTATGCTGTTGTTTTCGCGCCAATACACCGACGTTTCAAATGAGCAACCCCGATTTGGCGGCAATATACTGGCAAAAGTCGCGTTCTTTACCCTATTGGGCCTCGGAGCTCTAAACACAGTGTCGGCCCTGCTGGAATGTGGTCCCGGTATCTGCGCTGACCCTCCGACAAGCTATAAATTGATTGACGAAGTGGATGCTAACAAATGAGGATGGGTCAACCTTCCCATAAGGAGGCACGAGCATGGGATTATTGGGGCAGCCGCTAGGCTACTATGACTACCTGACATTTGTCGCCCTCATTTTGCTGCTGGCTGCAGTGATGGCACTGTTTTTGTTCATCATGGGACTGCCAGGGCGCATTGCAATCAAGCGCAACCACCCCCATGCCGAGGCCGTTAAGATCATGGGGTGGATGGGGTTTCTGGCCATCGTGCCTTGGGTTCACGCGTTTATCTGGGCCTTCCACGATGGCACCACTGTCGATATCCGCCGTATGCCCGACGACGAACGCGATGCGGTGCGCAAGGAAATCAAACGGTTAGGCGGAACTCTGACCGAAGAATATCGCGACCCGCTGGATCCTGAAGACAGTCAGAGAAGCTAAGGCCAAAGGAAATCTCACACTATGTTTGTCGCCTTGGGCATTACGCTTTTTTACCTCATTTTTGTTTGGCTGATCTTTTTCAAACTGCAATGGCTCAGATTCAATATCGCCTGGGGCATCGTCTCGTTCTGGGTAGGGGCGCATCTGCTGTTGATCTTTCTTGTGGCCCTGCGGTTCTTTCAGCCGTTTTCCATCGACAGCCATGTGATCCGCTCGACCATTCAGATCGTCCCTCGCCTGACGCAACCGACCATCCTGACCGAGGTACTGGTCGAGCCGAATACGCAGGTCAAAAAAGGCGATCCACTCTATCGCTTTGACGATACTGTCTTTTCGCTTGAGGTAGATGAAGCCAAAGCGCAGTTGGTCGCTGCCCAGCAAAACGCGAAAATTTTGGAACAGGACGTGATCGTCGCCGCCGAAAATGTCGAGCGCGCAAACGCGCAGCTGGCTTATGCACTGACGCAACAGACCCGCTATGAAAACCTGGTGCCCGCAGGTGGCGCACGGCAGGATGAGCTGGACCGCTGGAATGAACAGGTGACCGAGGATCAGGCCCAGATCAAAGAGGCCGAGGCCAATCTGGAAAAAGCCCAACTGGCGCTGGATTCCCAAATTAACGGGGTCAACACAGGCATTCTGCAAGCGCAAGCGCAGCTGGATAAAGCGCAGTATTTCCTGGACAACACGACGATTTACGCTCCTGAAGACGGCATGATCGTCTCGCAACAGGCACGTCCCGGCATGGTTGTGGGGGAAATCCGGCTGGGCGCTATTGCCAGTTTCGTCACCATGGATAATCCTTATATCTTGGCCACTTACCGCCAACAGAACCTGAAATTCGTTGAACCGGGGCAAGATGTTGAGGTGGCACTGGACCTTTATCCCGGTGAAATCCTCACCGGCAAGGTCGAGGCGATCTGGTGGGCCACTCGTCAGGGGCAATACCTACCTTCGGGCCGCCTGCCCGGCTTTGAGCTGCCCAAGCTGCCGGGCCGCATTGCGGTGCAAATCTCGGTCGATATTCCTGATGGTCACACCTTCCCCGCAGGCGGCCACGCGGCGGTCGCGATCTATACCGGTCAGGGCAAAAGCTTTGAGTTCCTGCGGCGCATCAACATTCGCCTATACTCATTTGCGAACTTCATCCGCCCGCTGGATATCTGAGGACATAGCGCATGAAACGAACCCGCCTGACCCGCCAGATGATGGGCACCGCGCTATGCGCCGCCCTTTTGGTCGGATGCGCACCGGTGGGGCCGGATTTTGTGCGCCCGAACTCTCCGGTCGTGAAGGAATGGATCGAAGTCAACAGCCCAAGTGTCGGCGCCAGCGGATTGACCTCGCGCAGCGCGCCCGTGGTCAAATGGTGGGAGACATTCAATGACCCCACTCTCAATAGGCTGATCAACGAGGCCTATGCCCAAAACCTCGACTTGCAGGTAGCTGGGGCTCGCGTGTTGCAAGCCCGAGCGCAGTTGGGCATCGCATTTGGCGAGTTGTACCCGCAATCACAAGCCATCGGCGCCTCGATCGAGCGGCGTCAGGTCAGCGAAAACCTCGGCCCAATTGCCGATATTCGCGAGATCATCCCGCTGGACACCGAGTTTTCGACATCACAAGCCGGGTTTGACGCACAGTGGGAACTGGACGTTTGGGGCCAGCAACGGCGCGGCGTGCAGGCGGCGCGGTCCAATCTTGCGTTGCAGGTGGCCAATTACGATGACGCGCTGGTGACGCTGACGGGCGATGTGGCCGCGCTCTATGTCAATATTCGCGCCCTGCAGGAGTCGTTGGCGGTCGCACGGGACAATATCCAGCTTCAACAGGAATCGGCCGACCTGACCCAATTGCGCTTCAACAATGGCGTCACGACCGAATTGGACGTCCAGGAATCCACGGCCCTTTTGAACAACACCAAAGCGCTGGTGCCCGCGCTGGAAAGCGATCTGCAACAGACCAAGAATGCGCTGGCGGTTCTGCTGGGCACGACACCGTCGCGTATGACCAGTCTGTTGGGCAATTCCGGGCGTATCCCCTCGGCCCGGTCAAACGTCGCTGTGGGTGTTCCGGCCGAACTGCTACGCCGCCGTCCCGATGTGCGCGCAGCGGAACTGGCCGCAGCCACACAATCGGCGCAGGTTGGGATCGCGATCGCAGACCTGTATCCGCAATTTATCCTGTCAGGCTCGATCGGCGTGCAGGCGTCCGGTGGGCGTGACCTGTTCACATCAGCCAGTTCAACCGGTCTGGCCAATGCGGGCGTGGTGTGGAACGTGCTAAACTATGGGCGGATCAAGAATAATGTCCGCGCGCAGGACGCCGCCTATCAAGCGTTGATCGCGAATTATCAGAACACCGTCCTGACCGCCTATTCCGAGGTTGAAAGCGCCATGGTCGCTTATACCCAATCGCGCAAGCAGGTAAGGTTTTATGAAAACAGCGTCGCCGCCTCGCGCCGCGCGGCCGAGATTGCGGTCGACCAATACCGGGACGGCATCGTGGATTATTCCCGCATCCTGAACACGCAGACGGCATTGCTGAATTCGCAAGCCAATCTGATCGAGGCACGCCAGCAGGTGTCCAGCAATCTGGTCGCTGTTTACAAAGGTCTGGGCGGCGGCTGGCAGATCCGGCAAACTCAGGAATTCCTGCCTGAAACGGTACTAGCTGAAATGGCCTATCGCACCGATTGGGGCGACCTGCTGGAACAAGACCCCACACGCGCCAGCCTGAACTAAGGGCTATTTCGTTAGCCCTCGCAGCCCGCCCGAGATCAGGATGTTCACTTCGTACAAGATGCGGGGAGCCGCCAGCCCACCGGGGCTGGCCAGATAATTCGGGCTCCATTCCGGGTCAAATTTCTGTTTGAAACTGCGCAACCCTTCGAAGTGATAGAATTGCTCGCCATGTTCGTAAACAAACCCACCGACGCGATTCCAGAATGACGCCAGTTGCCGGTTCTCGATCCCTGAAAACGGTGCAGCGCCCAATGAGAACCACTGGAACCCCTGCTCGGCACCCCATGCCATCATCTCGGCAAATAGCGCGTCCATGACGAAGCTGGCGCTGTCAGGTTCATATCGCATCAGGTCCAGTGACAGCTCCGATTTATGGCCGCCCTGAAACAGGTTGGCGAAGGCCACGATCCGCCCGCCTTCGCTTTCACGCAGCACGGCGTGGTCGAAATAGGACAGATAGTCGTCATCGAACCCGCCAAGCGCGAACCCCTTCTCCTCTCCGGCCTTCTGGGCCAGCCAGTCATCCGAGATTTTCCGCAGCTCTGGCAGAATCGGCGCAAGGTCTTCCTTGCGAATGATCTCAAAGACATAGCCCTCACGCTCAGCTCGGTTTTTCGCCTGCCGGAACCGTTTGCGCGATTTACCATCCAGCGAGAAATCCTTGAGTGGCACGCGGGCGACCTCACCGATTTTCAGGATCGACAGGCCAAGATCCAGAAAGGTCGGCAGGTATTTCGTCGAGACGCTGTAGAACGCGCACAACTTACCTTCGCGATCCGCCATCTCGCGCAACTGCCAGATCAGTTGCTGCCCGGCTTTTTCATCACCCACTGGTTCGCCCTTGGTGATCAGTGCGTTGCCGGTATCGGCATAGGCCAGAAACGCGCTGTCATCGGGGGCGATCAGGAATTGCTTATCCCCGGTCAGGGAAATCTGCGCCTCGGTATCCTCGCTCTCCATCACCAACCGTTCAACCACCGGAGGGATCTCGGTGCGTTCCGGCACAGGAATTTCGCGTCCGAACAGAGAAGTCACGGCCACGATCCCAAGGATTAATGCTACCACTAGACTAGAGCGCAAAAACCGCGAGGCGTCGCCATTCCATGCGAATTCCCACCATAGGGCATTCTGATATTCGACATGGGAATAGGCAAACAGACCGATCCAGAAAATCACGGCCAACAGGGCCATGACGCTGACCAGCCACGGAATATTCAAACGAAAAATCGACGCGCCGCTTACCCGATAAAAGGCATCGCGGAACATGGCCAGCACCCCAATCGTGGCCAACATGCTGATCGCTTCATGCGTATCCAACCCTTTCGCAATCGAGGCCCCAAAGCCGGCCACCATAAGCAACATCGCAACCACCCACGCGCGGTACAGCTTACGAAACAGGCCGCGCGACACCAGCAAAAGCAATACGCCCACCGCGCTACCGACCAGATGCGATGCCTCAACAAATGACAGCGGCAGAACATCCCGCAAAACCCCAAGGTTTTCACTGCTGGCTGGCAGAGCACCCGACACCAGCAAAATGACACCTGCAACCGCAGCAACGCCGGCTGCGACCATTGGAACGATGGGTCGGATAACGCGATACACCCACGTGGCGGCACCTGTGATGTGGTGCCGGTGGCTCAGGGCCGAGGCGACCGCAATCGAGAGGCTGGCTATCACGAAGGGCAGAAACGTGTAAACCAGACGGTACAGCAGCAATGCGGCGATCACATCCGAACGACCCGAGGCCCCCAAACCTGCGATCATGGTGGCCTCAAACGCGCCGATACCGCCGGGAGCGTGGCTGACAATCCCGACCGCGATTGCCGCAATGAATATAGTGAAGAAATAGGGAAACCCGACGCCCAGATCACTGGGCATCAACGTATAAAGCACCATCGACGCGCCAAACAAATCCCCCAGTGCAGCAAGCGTCAGAAGACTGGCTAACTTGCCGTTTGGCAAGTTGAAGCCCACGCCCCCATAGGCCAGACGTCGCCCACCATTGGCAAGCCACAGGAACAGACCCAGCAATGCGGCAAGCATACACAGGCCGATCACCGTCTCGGTTGTGTCACTTATCGGAATAACCTTGGATATCCCATCGGGATGCAGCGTCAGAAGGATGCCCAGAAGAAGCACCATGCCTGACCAGAAGGCGATCCACGAGGTCGCGATGACCCCCGCAACCCTGCTCAGATCCAGACCCAAAGATGCATAGATCCGATACCGGATCGCGGTCCCTGTAATATAAGAGAACCCGAGGCAGTTCGACACAGCATATCCGCAAGCCCCGGCCATTCCCGCTACTGGCAATGGCACTTCGCCATCCGCTACGCTTTGCACAGCGAACACGTCATAGAGCGACAGCGACAGGAAGCTTACCATCGTCCAGCACAGCGCAAAAAACATCAACTTCCAAGAAGTGTTAGCCACATCCGACTGCACATCGGACCATTTTACGTGCGAAGACAACTCGTGCAGGACAGTCAAAGCCACCAGCATAACCAGAACGGGGACCAGGATTTTAATCCAGGGACGTTCCAGAAACCCGGCCACACGTTCAGCCAAACGAACAGCCCAGAGGTCGTGGCCGGTATCCTGATCGGTCATATTTGTTCTCTGCTCTTGAGGTTTTGGTTGCTTGCGTGCTGTAGCAGTTTTACACAAATTCGTTGAACCTCAAAGCACTACGGCTCTTACATCCGGCCCTTACGTGTGGACAAAAGCAGATTGGTTTCCGATCGGGTGATCCCCTCCATCCGGCGGATTTGAAACAGGACTTCGTCCAACTCGGCCAAGGTATCTGTGCTGATCTCGGCTATGAGGTCCCAGCTACCGTTGGTTGAATGAACGGCGCGCACTTCGGGCATGGCTGATATACGAGCCATCGTACGTTCGGTGCCGCGGCCCTCGATCTCAAGCATCATTAACCCGCGAACCGGACTTTGGGCCACATCCTGTCGGGTCAGGACTGTGAAACCCACGATCTCGCCCGATTGCTTGAGCCGCTGCAATCGACTGCGAACAGTCGTGCGTGTTACGCTAAGCGTTTCAGCAAGTTCAGACAGGGATGCGCGCGCATCGCGATGCAGTGCGCTTAACAACCGATTGTCCAGTTCGTCCATATCAACTTCCCATTTCGAGATATCAAAGTTCTTTTTGAGCATTTTGATGACTTTTCGCAACCCACTATGACTGCGTAAATAAGCACATGAAAAACACAAATATCATACTGGTTGGCAGCCCCATGGATTCGGGTAAACGCCGACAGGGCTGTCGGATGGGCCCCGACGCCTATCGGGTCGCAGGGTTGCAGACCGCTCTCAACAGTCTTGGGCATGCTGTTCAGGATATTGGCGACGTCGTCCCCGACCAATTGGATGTGGCTGAACACTCGCACCTATTCGCGCTGCCTGAATGTATCGGTTGGACCCGTGCATTGAACCGGGCCGCTCAGGCGGCGGCGCAAAAGGGCATGCCGATATTCATGGGCGGAGATCACGCCCTGTCGATGGGGACCGTTTCTGGTATGGCCGAACACGCACAGAAGCTTGGCCGCCCCCTGTTTGTACTGTGGCTTGACGCACATAGCGATTTTCACACACCGCAGAGTACCGACAGTGGCAACCTGCACGGAACACCTGTTGCCTATTTCACCGGCCAATCGGGTTTTGAGGCTTTCCCACCGATCACTGCGACAGTCCCGACGGACCGAGTTGGCATGATTGGGCTGCGCTCGGTCGACCCTGCCGAACGGGCCCAGCTGGAAAAAGATCACGTCATGTTGGCAGACATGCGCAGCATCGACGAACACGGCATCAAAGCACCACTTATGGCCTTTCTCGAACGCGTTCGCGCCGCAAACGGGATGCTGCACGTGTCACTAGACGTCGACTTTCTGGACCCCTCCATCGCGCCGGCTGTTGGAACGACCGTACCCGGTGGAGCGACCGAACGCGAAGCGCATCTGGTCATGGAGCTGCTGCACGAAAGCGGCCTTGTCTGTTCGCTTGATCTGGTCGAGCTCAACCCGTTTCTTGATGAGCGCGGCCGCACTGCAAAATTGATGGTCGATCTGGCCGCGTCCCTTCTGGGGCGGCGCATCTTCGACCGACCGACCCGGAGTTTCTGATGACCCAACCGTCCGATAAAGCCCTCGTTCCATTTGTATCTGTCGACAACATGATGCGACTGGTGCACCACATCGGCGTGGAACACATGATCACTCAGATCGCGGCGCAGATCGAAGCTGATTTCAAAAGGTGGGAAAGCTTCGACAAGACCCCGCGCATTCCCGCCCATTCTCCGCATGGGGTTATTGAGTTGATGCCCACCTCTGACGGCGAGGCTTATGGGTTCAAATACGTCAACGGCCATCCCAAAAACACATCTGAAGGCCTTCAGACTGTCACAGCATTTGGACTGCTGGCAGATGTCTACACCGGGTACCCTACCCTGCTGACGGAAATGACATTGCTGACAGCCTTGCGAACAGCGGCCACGTCGGCCCTTGTGGGTCGCTACCTTGCCCCCAAATCCGCCACAACGATGGCCATGATTGGAAACGGTGCGCAATCCGAGTTTCAATGCCTCGCCTTCAAGGCGATGTGCAACATCAACACCGTTCGCCTGTACGACACTGACGCCAACGCCACCGAAAAATGCGCCGCGAACCTCAAGAATTCAGGACTGACTGTTGTTCTCTGCAAAACGCCCGAGGATGCCATCGAAGGCGCGCAGATTATTACGACCTGCACAGCAGACAAGAAATACGCAACCATACTTACAGATAACATGGTTGGGCCCGGCGTTCACATAAACGCAATCGGAGGAGATTGCCCCGGAAAAACCGAACTCCACCGGGATATCCTTCTCCGCTCGGAGATTTTTGTCGAGTATCCTGAGCAGACAAGGATAGAAGGAGAAATTCAGGCCTTGGCCTCGGATCATCCCGTGACAGAGATGTGGCAGGTTATGACCGGTCAAGCCACAGGCCGTAAAGACGACCGGCAGATTACCCTGTTTGACAGTGTCGGCTTCGCAATCGAGGATTTCTCGGCGCTACGGTTTATCAAAACTGCCATCGAAGGCACGAATTTCTATGAACCGTTGGACATGTTGGCGGACCCGGACGACCCCAGAGATCTGTTCGGCATGTTGATGCGTGCCGGCTAAACCGGGGGCGCTGCCCCCGCCGCCCTGCGGGCGACGCCCCCGAGATATTTTTGGCCAGATGAAGCTAGGTATCCTATTTTCATCTGGCAGCAAATATCCCGAAGCGCGAGGCAGAGCCTCGCAAAGAGCTCTCTATCCCGCCAACGATGGTAAGTAGAGCACGATACCGGGAAACGCGACCAGAAGCGCGATAGTGACTGCGTCCGCGATAAAAAACGGTGTCACGCCCTTGAATACATCCTGAACGCTTAAATCTGGACGTACTCCGGCGACAACAAAACAGTTGAGACCAATGGGCGGTGTAATCAGACAGAACTCTGCCATTTTTACAACCAGTATCCCGAACCAGATCGCGCACATTGGACCAGACATACCAAAAGCGCTGTCAGCCGCACTGACTGTCTCGCCCCCGTTCAAGGCCATCACCGCAGGGTAAACCACCGGCAAGGTCAACAGAAGCATCCCTATGGCGTCCATGAACATTCCCAGAACCGCATAGGCCAACAGGATGCAGATCAGGATCAGCATGGGCGACATCTCAAGCGATGTGATCCAATCCGAGAATGCGCCGGGCAGATCGGCGAAACCGAGGAACCGTACGTAGATCAGAACCCCCCAGATGATCGAGAAGATCATCGCCGTCAGTTTGGCTGTTTCCAGCAGCGCGGATTTCAGTTCGGTCCAACGCATTCCGTGAAACAGGGCAAAACAGAAGACGATGAAGGCTCCGATAGCGCCGCCTTCGGTGGGGGTGCCCCAAGCCTTTTCGCCAAATGGGTTGTAGACGAAGCAGATGATGATGAGGATCACGGCGACGATGGGGAACGCGCCGGGCAAAGCGGCAAAGCGCTGTTTCCAGGTGAACCCGGTTACGGGCGGACCGACAGATTTGAAAACAACCGCGATACCCACAATCAACAGGCCGTATATGACTGCCGAGAATGCGCCCGGAATGAAACCCGCCAACAGCAGTTTCCCCACATCCTGTTCGACGATGATCGCGTAGATTACCAGAATCGCAGAGGGCGGGATCAGCGAGGCCAGCGTTCCGCCAGCAGCGACGACGCCTGCCGCGAATTGCTTGTTGTAGCCGACCTTTAGCATCTCGGGGATGGCGATGCGCGCAAACACGGCAGAAGTGGCGACCGAAGCGCCCGACACTGCCGCAAAGCCAGCCGTGGCAAAGACGGTGGACACGGCCAACCCGCCCGGCACCCACGCGACCCAGCGCTTGGCAGCCTCGAACAGCGCGCGGGTCAGGCCTGCGTAATAGGCCAGATATCCGATCAGGATAAAGGTCGGAATCAGGCTGAGCGTATGGGCTGCAACCTTGGAATGCGGCACCTGCCCTGCCGTTTTGACCGCCACGGTCAGTGCTTTGCCAAAGCGGTCGGGGTCATAGCCGAACTTGGCCCAGAAAATCCAAACCAACCCAACCAGACCTGCCAAACCTGCTGCAAAGGCCACGCGCATTCCAGTGACGACCAGAACCAGAAGGCCGCCTGTGACCCACAGGCCGATATCAATCGTGTCCATCTAGTCCTGCCCTTCGAATTGCTCGGCCTCGGCAGCCGCCTGGGCGGCGACATCCTGTATCAGGGGTACAGCTACGGGGTTTTCCAGCCCCAATACAAAAGCGCGACCATAGCCCCAGATTTGTAGGATCAGCCGCAGACACAGGACCGAAAACGCAACCGGAGCCAACAGTTTCGCAGGCCAAAGCGGGATACCGATGTCGATTGAGCTGTCGCGGCTCCACAACGGTGCGCCGAAATCGAATGAGCGGTCGAAATGGGACCAGCTGCCCCAGACCAGCGCCAGCATAAGCACAAGGATCAACACGACCGAGATCAGCTCGAACAGCCACAGCGCACGCCCGTGCAGGCGTGAGATGACGATATCCATTCGGATGTGACCGCCATCCCGTTGGACAAAGGAAATGCCAAGGAACGCGATCAGCGGCATGGCTTGTTCGATCCAATCCACATAGCCCGGCAAAGGCGCGTTAAACGCATTGCGCCCACTGACGGATACCACCGCCAGAACCATCAGCCCAAAGACAGCAATCCCGCTGATGAGCGCTAGGAGCTTCTCCAATCGCAATAGGTGATGATCCAGACGGCTGAGACGGCTGCCGTCTTCAAGCACCGTGGCCTGTCCTGCCATGCCGGTGTTCCCCTGTTGTCTTTATAAGTGTCCGGGCGCCGAACAGGCACCCGGACTTAGTGATCAGTTACCGCCGCGCTGTTGCTTCAACGTTGCCTGAACCAGATCATAGAGGTCTTGCGCAGGCAGACCCTGTGCTGACATATCCGCAATCCACTGCTCGCGGATCGGATCCGCGGCTTTTGTGCGGAACTCCTCGATTACGGCATCGTCGATTTCAACTTTCGCGACGCCTTTTTCGGACAGGACGCTGTCCCATTGCTCCAGCAGGCCGCCATAGTTGGCGAGGTAATGGTCAATCGCCTCATCAATCGAGCTATTCAGCGCCTCGCGGTGCTCGGCAGGCAGCGCTTCATAAGCGTCGATATTCACCACGACCGGGCAGTTCACCGTGCCGGGATTGAGGTTCGCGGTCCACCAATCCGCCTCGTTGATGGTGCCGAAGGACAGATGCGCATGCTGGGCGAAAGCCACAGTATCCACAACACCCGATTCCATCGCATTGAACGCCTCAGTCGCAGGAACCGAGGTCGGGACACCCCCAACCGCTTCGAACGCCTGCCCCAGACCGCCGGTGGCGCGCACACGCATACCATCAAAATCGGCCAGCTCGTCGCGCGGGTCACCTGTGCCGACAAGATTGTACTGTGGCATGGGTGAGGTCATGATGATGCGCGCATTCCACTGTGCCATCTCATCTTTCACCGCCGGGTGATCGTAAACCGCGTGGCTAACAGCAACCTCTTCTTCAAGGTTACTTACACCCAGAAATGGGAGTTCGAGCACAGTGATGGCGCGGTTTTTGTCCCGGTGATAGCCCGCGCAGAACTGCGCCATCTCGAACGCGCCGATTTCAATGCCGTCCAGATTCTCTCGCGGCTTGGACAAGCCCCCGTAGCTTACATTGATAGTGAATTCACCGCCGGTTTTTTCACTGACCAGCTCGGCCAGCTTTTCAACGTGCTCGGTAAAGGCGCGGCGTTTACCCCAGACCGAGGCGCTCCATTCGGTTGCCGCGGCCTCGGATACGAACGCAACGGTCAGGGCGGCGACAGCGGCACCGCTCAGCATCTTTTTCATTATGATCTCTCCCTTATCTGCGCCCCTTGTCGAAGCGCTTGATGCCAAAGCTAGCGCCAACATCTGAGTGTGCCAACCCCCGGAAGATTTCACGGAACCAAGATCATCAGATCAAGTGACCGCTAACACGCTAAAGATGAATTTCCGATGCCATTTTTGGGCCCAACCAACGCAAACACGAGGATCGAAATCCGTTACAATTATCATATTGATATTAATAGATAATTACCACCTTTATCCAAAAATGTTTTCACCTCAACGGCATTTAGAGAAATTTTTTTACAAACTAATCCATAGTTTCCGGTAATTTATTCCCTTGTTTTCTGTTCTCCGTATTATTCGGTATGGGGAGGAAGCGGGTCGACATTGTCAGTTTAGCAGGCAAAATTCGGCCCCACGAAATTTAGTCCAGAGGGAGGAGCCTCAGAATGACAACCGCTGCCCAGGCAGATGCCAAAACCTATCCGCCATCAGCAGACACTGTTGCCCGTGCACATGTCGATGCCGACAAATACAACGAGATGTATGCAGCCTCCGTCAACGATCCTGTTGCCTTCTGGGACGAACAGGGCAAGCGTATCGACTGGATCAAACCCTATACCCAAGTCAAGGACGTCAGCTTCGATTTCGGCTCGGTCGGTATTAACTGGTACGCCGACGGTACTCTGAATGTTTCGTCCAACTGCCTGGATCGCCATCTGAAAACCCGTGGAGATCAAACCGCGATCATCTGGGAGCCAGATGATCCAACTGATCCCGCTCAGCACATTACATATGCCGAGCTGCACCGTCGCACCTGCCGAATGGCCAACATCCTGGAATCAATGGGTGTGCGCAAAGGTGATCGAGTTGTCATCTACCTCCCGATGATCCCCGAGGCTGCTTACGCAATGCTGGCCTGTGCCCGTATCGGCGCAATTCATTCGATCGTGTTTGCCGGCTTCTCGCCCGATGCGCTGGCGGCACGGGTCAATGGCTGTGACGCCAAGGTCATCATCACAGCGGACGAAGCCCCGCGTGGCGGCCGCAAGACCCCGCTGAAATCCAACGCAGATGCGGCGCTGCTGCATTGTAAGGACACGGTGAAATGCCTCGTCGTCAAGCGGACTAACGGTCAGACCACATGGATCAACGGTCGCGACTACGACTATAACGAAATGGCGCTGGAGGCCGACGACTATTGCGCCCCCACCGAGATGAATGCCGAAGACCCGCTGTTCATTCTTTACACCTCTGGCTCGACCGGCCAGCCCAAAGGCGTCGTTCACACGACCGGCGGTTATCTGGTCTACGCCGCGCTGACCCATGAGGTAACATTCGACTATCACGAGGGTGATGTTTACTGGTGTACTGCGGACGTCGGCTGGGTCACAGGCCACAGCTACATCGTTTACGGTCCGCTGGCCAATGGCGCTACAACGCTGATGTTTGAAGGCGTCCCAACATACCCCGATGCAGGCCGTTTCTGGGAGGTTTGCGCGAAGCACAAGGTCAACCAGTTCTATACAGCCCCCACCGCGATCCGCGCGCTGATGGGTCAGGGCAACGAGTTTGTCGAGAAGCACGACCTGAGCGACCTGCGCCTTCTGGGCACTGTCGGCGAACCGATCAACCCAGAAGCCTGGAACTGGTATAATGAGGTGATCGGCAAGGGCAAATGCCCTATCGTGGACACTTGGTGGCAAACCGAAACCGGCGGTCATCTGATGACCCCCCTGCCCGGTGCGCACGCAATGAAGCCTGGCGCGGCAATGAAGCCGTTCTTTGGCATTCAGCCAGTGGTTCTGGACCCGCAATCGGGTGTGGAAATCAGCGGCAACGGGGTCGAAGGCGTGCTGTGCATCAAGGATAGCTGGCCCGGTCAGATGCGTACCGTTTGGGGAGATCATGAGCGGTTCGAAAAGACCTATTTCTCGGACTACAAAGGCTACTATTTCACAGGTGATGGGTGCCGTCGGGATGAGGATGGCGACTACTGGATTACTGGCCGCGTAGATGATGTGATCAACGTATCCGGGCACCGCATGGGCACCGCCGAAGTCGAAAGCGCGCTGGTCGCCCACGCTGCTGTGGCCGAAGCCGCCGTGGTGGGATATCCGCATGAAATCAAAGGACAAGGCATCTATTGTTATGTCACTTTGATGAATGATCGCACCCCCTCGGATGAGCTGCTGAAGGAACTGCGCACCTGGGTGCGGACCGAGATTGGACCGATTGCCTCTCCGGATGTGATCCAGTGGGCACCGGGCTTGCCGAAAACGCGCTCGGGCAAGATCATGCGCCGCATCCTGCGCAAAATTGCCGAGGATGACTTTGGCGCGCTAGGGGACACTTCGACGCTTGCCGATCCGTCGGTGGTCGAAGACCTGATTGAAAACCGCGCGAACAAGTGAGGATGTGATGGACGCTGCCACGATCACCACACCCGTCGTCCTGATCCTTCTCGGCCCTCCGGGTGCCGGGAAGGGTACACAGGCTCGTATGCTTGAACAGAAGTTCGGGTTGGTTCAACTCAGCACCGGAGACTTGCTGCGTGCCGCCGTCGCGGCCGGGACTGAAGCAGGTTTGGCCGCCAAAGCCGTGATGGAGGCCGGAGATCTGGTCAGCGACGATATTGTCATCGCGATCCTGCGCGATCGACTGGCCGAGCCGGACTGCGCGAAAGGAATCATCCTTGACGGCTTTCCCCGCACCACGGTTCAGGCACAGGCGCTGGACACTTTGTTGGCCGAATCTGGGCAAAAGATCAATTCGGCCATCAGCCTCGAGGTAGAAGACGCTGAAATGGTGATCCGGATTTCGGGTCGCTACACCTGCGGCATGTGCGGTGAAGGCTACCACGACACGTTCAAGCTGCCCGCGGTTGAAGGAAAATGCGACAAATGCGGCGGCTCAGAGTTCAAACGGCGCGCAGATGATAACGCTGAAACTGTTGCGTCCCGGCTGACGGCCTATCACGCGCAGACGGCACCTCTGATTGACTACTATCAGGCCCAGGGAGTGCTGAAGGGTATCGACGCAATGGGCCAGATAGATGACATCTCAATCGACCTGCAAGGGTATGTGCAAGAGGTCATGACTTAAAGGGTGGATCAAAGCGCAGGGCTTTAATCCTAAATCAGAATACTTCGAAGGAACTGCCTTGGCAGAACCGAGGAGTTTTACCTGACGTCACGGGGCGTTGGGCAAAATCGCAAAGCGACCTGACGCGCACGAGGAGTTGTGTGCCAGGCCGTACGGCGAAAAAGCGAAGGAGGAACCCGCAATGGCGGATCAATCATCAAACTCCGCGCAGGCTGCCGAGTCCGACAAGGGCTATTGGCAGGCCAACCTGCGCCTAATTTACATCAGCCTTGTGATCTGGGCGCTGGTGTCGTTTGGATTCGGCATTCTGCTGCGTCCGCTGCTGTCGGGTATTTCCGTGGGCGGTACAGATCTGGGCTTTTGGTTCGCACAGCAGGGTTCGATCCTGGTCTTTCTGGTGCTGATCTTCAACTACGCCTGGCGCATGAACAAGCTGGACGCTGAATACGGCGTGGACGAGGAGTAACAGCATGGACCAGTTTACCATCAACCTGCTGTTTGTCGGCGCGTCTTTTGCGCTGTACATCGGCATCGCGATCTGGGCCCGCGCGGGTTCCACATCGGAATTCTACGCCGCCGGTCGCGGCGTTCACCCGGTCACCAACGGTATGGCGACAGCAGCGGACTGGATGTCTGCGGCCTCGTTCATCTCGATGGCGGGCCTGATTGCCTTTACCGGCTATGACAACTCGACCTTCCTGATGGGTTGGACCGGTGGCTACGTGCTGCTGGCTCTGCTGCTTGCGCCTTACTTGCGTAAGTTCGGCAAATACACCGTCTCGGAATTCATTGGCGACCGTTTTTACAGCCAGACCGCCCGTGTCGTTGCGGTGATTTGTCTTATCGTTGCCTCGGTAACCTACGTGATCGGTCAGATGACCGGTGTCGGCGTGGCCTTTGGCCGCTTCCTTGAGGTGTCGAACACTTCTGGTCTGCTCATCGGTGCCTGTGTGGTGTTTGCCTACGCGGTGTTTGGTGGGATGAAGGGCGTGACCTACACTCAGGTCGCTCAGTACTGCGTGCTGATCACCGCCTACACCATCCCGGCCATCTTCATCTCGCTGCAGCTGACCGGCACCCCTGTTCCGGCGCTGGGTTTGTTTGGTGACACCGCAAGCGGTGAGCCTCTGCTGACCAAGCTGGATGCCATCGTGACCGAGCTGGGCTTTAACGAATATACAGCCCACCACTCGAACACGCTGAACATGGTTCTGTTCACCCTGTCGCTGATGATCGGTACTGCGGGTCTGCCGCACGTCATTATGCGCTTCTTCACCGTTCCCAAAGTGTCTGACGCCCGCTGGTCCGCTGGCTGGACGCTGGTGTTCATCGCACTGCTGTACCTGACCGCCCCTGCGGTTGGCGCAATGGCTCGTCTGAACATCACCGACATGATGTGGCCTAATGGTGGCATCGAGGGCGGCGCTGTTTCTGTCGAAGCAATTGACACCGACCCGCGTTACGACTGGATGGCCACGTGGCAGAAAACCGGTCTTCTGGATTGGGAAGACAAGAACGGTGACGGTAAAATCCAGTACTATAACGACGCAAACGCCGACTTGCAGGCAATTGCCGAGGAAAAAGGCTGGGTTGGAAACGAGCTGACCAAGTTCAACCGTGACATCCTGGTTTTGGCCAACCCCGAAATTGCCAACCTGCCGGGTTGGGTGATCGGTCTGGTCGCAGCTGGTGGCCTTGCGGCTGCGCTGTCGACCGCCGCGGGTCTGTTGCTGGCGATCTCGTCGGCGGTGTCCCACGACCTGATCAAGGGAGCGATCAACCCGCAGATCTCGGAAAAAGGCGAGCTTCTGTCAGCGCGTATTGCAATGGCTGTAGCCATCGCTGTAGCAACGTGGCTGGGCCTGAATCCTCCGGGCTTCGCGGCGCAGACGGTGGCCTTGGCCTTCGGCCTGGCGGCAGCCTCGATCTTCCCGGCGCTGATGATGGGTATCTTCTCGACCCGCATCAACAACACCGGTGCGGTCGCGGGTATGCTGGCTGGTCTGGTTGTAACACTGATCTACATCTTCCTGCACAAGGGTTGGCTGTTCATTCCGGGCACCAACTCTTTCACTGATGCTGATCCGCTGCTGGGTCCGATCAAGTCGACCTCGTTCGGGGCGATCGGTGCCATGGTCAACTTTGCCGTCGCCTACTTCGTGGCCGGTGCGACCAAGGAAACTCCGCAGGAGATCAAAGATCTGGTCGAAAGCGTCCGCATTCCCCGTGGCGCGGGTGCAGCTCAGAATAAATGAGCACGATGCGGCCCAAAGCCTACTTGCCAAAGGCCGCGTCTTTCGACTGACTACTCCCGCCCGGCACTCCACCGGGCGGGATTTTTAAACCGGAAACCGAGGAGTATTCCATGCCCCTGTCCCATGATGAGATCACCCGGTTTCTGAAATCCGTACACCCTTATGACGCCCTGCCAGCTAATGTCTTGGATGCCATCGCACACCAGATCGAGGTGTGGGAGGTCGAAGAGGACTTCACGGTCTACAAATTGGGTCATTCTTTACCCGGTGTTTTTGTGATCTATGAGGGACAGATTGAGATCAAAGACCGGAACGATGTCGTCGTTTCGCATCTTGGCCTACGAAACTCATTCGGTGAACGTGGGCTTTTGAAGGATGGCAAGGCAATCACCAAGGCACGCGCCGACGCCTCATCGGTGCTGTTGCTTTTGCCTCCGGATCTGGTGCGCGAATTGATCGCCGGACATGAAGTCGTCGCAAAGTTCTTCAACCGCAGCCGCACCACACGCGCGGGACCTCAGAGTCTAGCCACCAGTTCGATCGACGTTCTTATGGCGCGCAACCCAGCCACATGCCCGCCTGATACATCAGTCCGAGAAGCCGCGCAGCTGATGCGTGACAAGCATATCTCATCGCTGTGCGTGACGGATCAGGAAACTCTTCTTGGCATCGCGACCCTGCGCGACGTGTCTGGCAAGTTTGTCGCGGACGAAATGCCAGCGGACACGCCCGTTGCCTCGATCATGACCGCTAACCCGATTACCCTGTCACCTTCCGATATCGGCTCGGATGTTCTGCATATCATGATGGAACGGGGGATTGGCCATGTTCCAATCTCCGAAGGTGGGCGGTTAGTCGGTATCGTTACTCAAACCGACCTGACCCATTATCAGGCCGTCAATTCGGCCGAACTTGTGCGCCAGATTGCAGCCGCGCAGACAGCGGAACAAATGGCTACTGTGACCGATGAAATTCCACAGCTTCTGGTACAGCTTGTTGCCGCTGGAAACCGGCACGAGATCGTCACGCGCCTGATCACGGACATCGCTGACACAGCCACTCGTCGACTGTTAGCCTTGGCCGAAGCCAAGCTTGGCCCGCCCCCCGTACCCTATCTGTGGCTGGCCTGCGGATCGCAAGGGCGGCAGGAACAGACTGGTGTCTCTGATCAGGACAATTGCCTGATGCTGGACGACAGCGTGACCGACGGTGACATGCCCTATTTCCATGCGATGGCACAGTTTGTATCGGACGGGCTGGACACATGCGGGTACTTCTATTGCCCCGGCGACATGATGGCGACAAACCCGCGCTGGTGCCAACCGGTACAGGTGTGGCGCGACTATTTCAAAAGTTGGATCGCCAAGCCAAATCCCGAAGCACAAATGCTGGCATCCGTCATGTTTGACCTACGCCCGATCGGTGGCGCATTCGAGCTGTTCGACAAGCTGCAAGCCGATACGCTGGTTGCGGCCCGGGCGAATTCGATCTTTGTGGCGCACATGATTTCAAACTCATTGAAACACACGCCTCCGCTTGGCTTGTTACGGGGATTTGCGACGATCCGGTCAGGTGAGCACCGCAATACACTGGATTTAAAGCACAACGGTGTCGTTCCCGTCGTCGATCTGGCCCGGATTTACAGTTTGCAGGGCGAGCTTCCCGAGGCGAACACGCGCGCGCGTTTACGGGCGGCCGGAGCGGCTGGTATCCTTAGCGAGTCCGGAGCGCGGGACCTGCTGGATGCATATGATCTGATTGCTGAAACCCGTCTGGAACACCAGGTGCGGCTTGTAAAAAGTGGCGAAAAGCCGGACAACTTCATGCCACCCACGGCCCTGTCCGATTTCGAACGCAGCCATCTTCGGGACGCGTTCGTCGTGGTCAAGACGATGCAATCGGCGGTGGGCCACGGAAAAGGTATGCTGGGTTGAACCGGCCGAAATTGGGAGAAACACAATGTTCCTGGAACTGATCGCCACACTCTTCGCAGGCGTCGCATTTGCAGGCGTCGTGATGCTGGTGAACAAGGTGACGGGCGGTCGCTTGCCAAGGTGGGCTGCCCCTGTTGCAGCCGGTTTGGGGATGATCGGAATGACCATTTCCAGTGAGTATTCCTGGTATGACCGCACCAAAGATACGCTGCCTGAAGGCATGGCGATTATTCAAGAAATCGAAAGTCGCGCGTTTTACCGCCCCTGGACCTATGCGGTGCCGTTTGTTGAACGTTTTGCCGCGATTGACACAGCCTCGGTTCGGACCAACGAACAGGTGCCCGAGCAACGGTTGGTAGACCTTTACTTTTTTGGGCGCTGGTCCCCGGTTTCCAAGCTGCCGGTCGCTGTGGATTGCGCACAAAACCAGCGCGCCAATCTGGCGGACGGGGCCGAATTCGGATCCGAAGGTCAGCTGCTGAACGCCGACTGGATAAACGCAGAAACCAACGACCCCATCATCGAGGCCACCTGCGGAGTGTAACATGCTGACCCGGTTAAGCCTGCGCTTACGCATCTTCCTGTTTTTTTGCCTGCTGGCTGTTGGCGGGTTAGCTGTCAGTTCTCTCGCCTTGTGGATCAGTTATCGGCGCGTTGCAGATCCTGAATTGGTCAACGCCTTCATCTTTGCTGAAATCCTTATGGCTTTTGGCTTTGTGGCGCTGATAGCCGCCGTTTGGTTGCTGTTTGATGACAACGTCGCCAAGCCGATCGAGCGTCTTTCGGCTGAGCTGCGCGCGCGCGCGCACGCAGGCGTCAACCGGGAAATGGATGTTCAGGCCGCGCGTTACCTGGGTGATCTAGCCCCTGCTGCGGCTGGTCTGGCCGACCAACTGTCAGAGAAGACTATGAGCGTAGCCGAAGCCGTCGCTGCTGAAACCGCCCATCTGGCTGCCGAAAAGCAGAAGCTGACAGCCTTGCTGACCGACATTCCGGTGGCCATGCTGCTGGCCAGCCCGACGCATAAGATCGTGCTCTATGATGGTCAGGCGGCCGAAGTTCTTGCACAGATTTCACATCCCCGCCTGAATGCGTCGATGTCCGAGTATTTTCAGATGGGTCCCTTGGAACAAGCCTTTGCCAAACTTACCAAAACAGGGCTTGAGGTCGGTTGCGCTCTTACAACTATCGACGGCACACAAAACTATATGACGCGCATGAAACCCTTGGGCGACGCACCAGGTTACATGCTGATTTTTGACGACAGTGCCACAAACATCGCGCCCGAGGCCGCGCGGCCGCTGGTCTATGACTTTGCCCTATTGAACTCGGCTGCCAATAAGGAACTGCGTACACTTGACCTGCGCGAGCTTTGCTTTGTTGTGTTCGATACCGAAACCACGGGGCTGCTGCCACACAAGGACGAAATTGTGCAGATCGGAGCAGTGCGTGTCGTAAATGGCCGGATCATTGAAGGCGAACGGCTGGATATATTGGTCAACCCCGGTATGCCAATCCCTGCTGCCTCGACCAAGGTTCACAAGATCACAGACAATATGGTCTCGGGCGCGCCTGGAATCGCCGAGGCTGGCAGGGTCTTTCATCAATTTGCGCAGGACGCGGTGATCGTGGCCCATAATGCGCCATTCGACATGGCCTTTCTGCGCCGTCATGCGAACCGGATGGGCGTTGAATGGAACCACCCAATTTTGGATACTGTCCTGCTGTCCGCCGTTCTGTTCGGTGCCAGTGACACACACACGCTGGACGCCGTGTGCGACAGGCTCGACATCACTATCCCGCCAGAGTTGCGCCATACGGCGCTGGGGGATGCGGTCGCAACGGCCGAGGCGCTGGTTCGTATGTTACCGATGCTTGAGGCGCGCGGCATGACCACCTTTGGCGCGGTGATCGAGGCGACCCGTCAGCACGGACGCTTACTGGAAGATCTGAACTAGGCTGGAAAAATACAGTTTCAAGCGCAGCTTTTCGTGGACAATTTCATTGGGCCGTGGCACCTGAGGCGCGGCCACTGAATGAGCGCGTGATGACCGAGACCACTTTCACCCCATCCCCCGACCAAAGCATCGCTTTCCGCGAAGCATTGGGCTGTTTCGGAACAGGGGTCACCGTTGTGACAACGCATACCGAAATGGGGCCGCGGGCGATCACGGTGAATTCGTTTTCGTCGGTCTCGCTGGATCCACCTCTGGTTCTTTGGTGCCTTGCAAAGGACTCAAACCGGTTCGGCGCGTTCCATAACTGCCAGCATTATTCGATCCATGTCATGGCCGAAGATCAGCAGGATCAAGCACTGAAGTTTGCCGAAAATGGCGAAGACTTCTCGCACGCAGATTGGACAGCTGACCATGCCAAGCGTCCCCACCTGTCTGATTGCCTTGCTCGGTTTGATTGCACGCTAAACGCCCAACACGATGCCGGAGATCACCTTATCCTGATTGGCCAGGTCGAAAAGGTGATGTACCGCACAGGCAAGGGTTTGATTTTCAAGCGTGGACAATTTGGGGGTTTTGCCGATCTAATATAGATCAATAAGCCCAAATTACATTGCTATATCTGAATAATATAGCAATGTAGTGCGATGATCGGCACCAGGAATAAAATAGTCTTCGTCCACATACCCAAAACCGGCGGAAGCTCGGTCGCATGGGCGTTACGTAAGGAATTTGATCGGCCGAATCCGTTGCAGCGGATGTTAAAAAGCTTGGACGGTCGAACGATAAACAGGGGCATCTACCAAAAGTCGCGGTTCCAGCCACTTCCAGATCATGCCAAGGCGATAGACTATCTGGAACGCTTGGGCCCAGTGTATTGGACAATGCGCTCAGTTGCATTCGTTCGTAATCCATTCGACTTGTTGATTTCACTTTATAGCTACATCCAACAAACCGAAATTCATCATGACCACCAGGCGGTCAAAGGTATTTCTTTTAAAGAGTTTATATTGACGCGCTGCGGAGGCGAGCTTTCACCTTACAGACAAACAAGTTTTCTGTTGGACGAACAGAACCGATGTCTTGTCAGCTATGTTGGCCGAATGGAAAACCTAGGCACCAACTTCCAGAGTTTTTGCGCGAAAGTCGACATCCAAGCCAGTTTAAGCCACCAAAACAAGTCCAATAGATCAAGGGTAGTTGCGGATCACTACAACTCCGAGATGATAGATATTGTCGTCGAAACGTTCCGCGCGGATTTCAACTTACTAGGCTACAGCACTGATCCGAATAACCAATCCATAGACCAGATGGAGTTGCTGAAGCACCCTAAGCTGAAACCAATTTAGTTACTCGTCCAGCGACCCATGCACGGCCAGTGCCTCAAGCTGGGTTTCTTGCGGGGTGATGATGCGGAAAGCCTCATGCACACCTGTCTCGGATAGTTCACGCGCGACGGTCAGCAGGGTGTTGGGCGCATGTTCTTCGCATAGCTCGGACATATGAGTGATTTCGGCTTGCGCGACGCCCATCGCCGCCTCAACCGAAGGCGCGCCGTAGATTTTTACGAAATGCTCGGCCAGGTTCTGCGCAATCTGGTCGATCTCGGCTGGTTCCACTTGCGTCACTGCCACGAATGTCACCCGGCCAAAGGTCTCGACACCCAGCCATCCGTTCGCGAAAGCCTGCCGGGCCTTGCCCTCAAGATCGCCCTCGCCCCAGTTCGAAAACTCGAACCCGCCCGAGATACACCACTCGCCCGTGCGGGCCGGGGAATGAAATACGTTCATGTCGCTTTCGTCGAAATGGATCGCGCGGGCCAGTTTCATCTTTAGTTCTCCAGTAGATCCGTCAAGGGGCGCAGGGTTGTTTCGGCACCGTCGCGGATCAGCATTCCGAACCGCTCGTCGGCGCCCAGAAAGACACCTGTGTCAAAGGGTTCGCCCACCCCGCGTAGCAGCCCCATCCATTCGGCATGAAGAGGCGCATTTCCGTCCTCTTGCCAGCGGTTGAGCCATGTCAGCATATGCCTCGACCAGCTTTCAACCATTTGAGTCGGTGACACCTCAGCGCAGCCTTCATCATAAAGCGCTGTAATATCTGGGTTTTCGCCGGGCGCGTCGCTGGTTTGCAGCAGTGCCAGTTCCCAGCCGACGATCAGCCAATCGGGTTCTTCCTCGGGCGCAGTGCTTGAGGCCGCGACCTGAAACATCCCGCATTTAGCCCCGTTGACACAGATCGGACCGTCCCAGTCCAGATGGACCGCCACCTCGGGCGGGGCCAGCGCGCCCAGCGCGTTCTGAAACCCCACGGCGCAGAGCGGCAACATCGCCATCGCGTCCTGCAGCGGAACTTCGGGTGCAAAGACGATAGCCACGCGTAAGCGGTCAGCCTGAATGTTGTAAACCACGGTGCCCGCATCACATCCCAGCGCGGCCATGGCCTGCGCGCGCTGAAACGGATCTTGTCCCCCCTGGACCGGGTGACCGACCAACAGAGGGGGAAATACCGGCTCGCTCATGCGTTGCCCTTGGCGATCAAGTCGCGGGCGATTTTGCGGAACGCGTCGGCCTGCGGGCTGTCGGGTTTGCTGACCACGATGGGCGCACCCCCATCAGCGGCCACGCGAATGTCCAGATGCAGAGGGATTTCCCCCAGCAACGGCACACCCAGAGATTCAGCCTCGGACTTCACGCCACCATGGCCGAACACATGTTCCTCATGCCCGCAATTCGAACAGATATGGGTGGACATGTTCTCGATCATGCCGACGATGGGCGTTTTCAACTGGTTGAACATGTCGATCCCCTTGCGGGCATCGATCAGGGCTACGTCCTGCGGGGTCGACACAACAATCGCGCCATCCACCTGGAACTTTTGGCTCAGCGTCAGTTGCACGTCACCGGTGCCGGGCGGCAGGTCGACGATCAGCACATCCAGCGCGCCCCATTGCACCTGGTTCATCATCTGCTGCAACGCGCCCATCAGCATCGGACCTCGCCAGACAACCGCCTGCCCTTCGTTGGTCATCAGCCCCATGGACATCATGGTGACGCCGTGATTGCGCAACGGCAGAATGGTCTTGCCATCCGGGCTGGCCGGACGCCCCGAGACACCCAGCATCCGGGGCTGCGAAGGGCCGTACACATCCGCATCCAACAGACCCACGCGCCGCCCCTCGGCGGCCAGCGCACAGGCGAGGTTCGCGGACACGGTCGATTTACCGACACCCCCCTTACCCGAGGCCACGGCGATGATGCGATCCACGCCCGCCACCGGTTGCGGGCCGGTTTGCGAGGGTTTGGGTTTCGGCTTCAGATCCGGCGGCGCCTTGTCGGAATGCGCCGTCAGCATGGCCGAGACCTTGGACACACCATCAACCATCTGAGCAGCCTGCTCGGCCGCCGCGCGCACGGGTTCCATCTTTTCGGCGTTCTTAGGGTCGATCTCCATCACGAAGCGTACGGTGTCACCTTCGACATTCAGGGCACGCACGATCCCGGCGCTGACAATGTCTTGTCCGGACATGGGATCTGTGATTTTCTTCAGGTTCGCCAGAACTGCGTCACGAACACTCATGCCTTTTCTCCGTGTGTCGATCCAACCAAGTGGTTGATTTTCATTGCATGTGTCTCCGTCTCATTCAGTTTATTTGACGCAATCGGGGCGCTGCCGTTAGGCTGACCCCATGCGCGTTATCCTTTTGTGCCTGAGCCTGACGCTCTCCGCCACCCCCTCTTGGTCGCAAGAGGCGCTGGGACTGGCTGCCCCGCCCGAGGTTGCCGACTCTGGTCTGTTGCAACATATTCTTCCGCGCTTCTCGCTCAAGACCGGGATACGCGTTATTGCGGATGATACCGGCGTTTTGGTTTTGGAAAGCGGCCCGCCGGGCGATCCGGTCTTTGCCCGCGACGGTGTGATCTATCACCTCAGGATCGGCGAGGATGCCAAACACGAACGATTCCGCGACTGGCTGCTGTCCGATATCGGCAAGCGCACGGTTGAAGGGTTTGCTCCGGAAACCGGCGCGCCCTTCTCGGCCGAATTCGAAGTTGCCGCGGTGCAGGAAGAGGTGGTTGTTGATGGCGACGCCGCATGGGGCGAAGAACTGTCGATGACTCATTGCGGGCGGTGCCACGTGATCGGCCCGCAAAACCGCATGAATGGGCTGGGCTCGACGCCATCCTTTGCAGTCCTGCGCGCCATGCCCGACTGGTCGGAACGGTTCGAGGCGTTCTTTGCCCTGAACCCACACCCCGCCTTTACCCAGATCGACGGGCTGACATTGCCCTTTGACCCCGAACGCCCCTCGCCCATCCACCCCGTCCAGATGACGCTGGACGAGTTGGAGGCGATACTGGCCTTTGTATCGGTCATCAAAGCCGCGGATCTGGGCGCACCGTTGCAGCTTCAATGATCCTTGCGCTTTGAGAAATAATCCTCGGTCGTAACAACCTTGGGACGCGGCGCAGACTGGAACGGGTTGTCCTGTTGCTGAAACTGCGCGTTCACACGGCAGTTGTCACACATCTGGATCATCCGCGCCTTGTTCGAGGTGGCAAACATCGGATGCGTACCCGACAGCTTCTCCATGATCCTTTCAACTGTGGATTTCACACCGAACAGCGCGCCACATTCGACGCATGCAAAGGGTTCTTCCTCGTTCAACACCTGCTGAGACAGGGCCGCATCGCTCAGGTCCAGTTGCGGGACCAGCGTGATCGCGTCCTCGGGGCAGATTGTTCGGCACATACCGCATTGCAGGCAGGCATCCTGCTGGAAGTTCAACTGCGGCATGTCGGGGTTGTCGATCAACGCCCCCGACGGGCAGAGCGACACGCAACTCAGACACAGCGTGCAACTGTCTGTGTTCACCGCCACCGCTCCGTAAGGCGCATCTTCGGGCAATGGCAACGGAGCTTCGGCCTGAGGGTTGAGCGCCTGCGCGGCCAAGCGTGCGATTTGACGCCGGTTTCCCAAGGGCAGCACCGGATCAGCCAAAGGCTCTGGTACGTGCTGTGCGTATAGTTCGTCAGACATCGCATCCGGATCGGCCTGATCAATCAGGCCCAGCTTCCCCGCGCCTGCGATGGCCTCGGCCAGTGCCAGTTCACGATCCAGCGCATCCCGCTCGGTCGTTGGCGCCAGCAATACATCAACCCGAGCAAATCCATGGGCCAGAGCGGCCAGCATTTCGGAATGGCCAAACCCCGAGATGACGTTCAGTTCCAACGGGATCACGTCGGCAGGCAATCCGCGACCAAAGCGGGCGGACAGTCGGATCATCTCAGCCCCGTGGGCATCATGAACCAGCAGTCGGGGCGCGTGACCCTCGGCCCGTCTAAAGGTGCGCGCCAGAATATGCATCCGGGACAAAAGTGCTGCAACTGGCGGGTCTTCGTAGGTGATCGCAGTCGAGGGGCAGACCGCCGCGCATTCACCGCATCCGGCACAGATCATAGGATCGATTGACACGTGTTCGCCCGCAGAGGTGATCGCACCGGTTGGGCAGATGTCCAGACAGTTCGAACACCCTACCTGTTCGGCGCGGGAATGGGCACACAGCGTCTCTTCCATCCGCACATAAAGAGGTTTTTCAAAGGTGCCGACCAGTTGCGCGGCCTCAAAGGCCAGGCGTTCAACGGCGACCGTATCCTTGGGATCGGCCCTCAGATACCCCTCGCGCTTGGCAGGGGCCTGCACGAAAGGCGTATCCCCGGTCAGATCCAGCACGATATCGCAGGAGGAGCCCGCCCCGTCGCGCGGTTCAGACCATGCAAACGCCCCGCGCCCGCCGGGTTCTAACTGTTGTAGCGCATCCAGTCGCAGGGAAAATCCGCCCAAAGCACCGGTCAGCGACCGAACGCGCCCGCGCACCACATCATAGGCGCGCGACATCGGCTCGCTATCGTCGGTGCTCAGGACCGTGATGGCCAAGGTCGACGACAGATGCTGGGCCAGATCAAACGCCTCCGCGCCGGGGCCGATGATAAAACACGTGCCTTCGCTGACGACATCTACGCTGGGCGTGATCGGCTGCGGCAACAGCGCCTCGGCCGCTAGTGCTGCCATCTTGGGGGCGGCATCCGCGCCCTCATCCGACCATCCTGCGCGGTCACGTAGATCGACGAAACCCGGTGCCTCGACCCCAAGCTCATCGGCCAGGTTGCGAAAGACTTCCTGCTCTTGCCCACAGGCGACGATCACGTCACCGTCCTGCATAAACTTGGCAGCTGCCTCCAACTCGCGCGTGCACAGGGCCGTGTGGACTTTGGAACAGGTCGCATCACAGGCGGATGCGATCTTGTCTGCGTCCACGCGCTGAGTGCCCGCGCAGTCGCATAGTAATATCTTGGTGCTCATATCCCCTCCCCGGATGTCGCGCCATTTTACAGCACAGTAAGCTGTATTCCGGGAACGGCAATGTAAACCCCATCGCAAACACGCCAAATCCAACCCCGGACGCGCTACACAACCCTGTTTTTCTACCCGGGAACAAGGCCCCTCACGAACTCGCTATCGACGTATGCGACTAAAGTCGTAGTGCTTGGACTTGGCAGAAGATCATTTTGTGTACCATAGTGGACACGGGGAAGGCAGGGGAGAGCCTTCCGGGGAGGATTTACGTGGCGAAGGCCGCTACTCAGATTGAAATGCCGATAGGCGTTGTTGTGCGCAAAACACCCGGTGTCACTCGCTGGGCGAAATGGAACTGGCGTGCGATTGCGGTGTTGCCCGGTGCAGGCCCTGCCGATTGGCACGAAATGCGCCGGGAAGGCGAAG
Organism: Ruegeria sp. D3; assembly: GCF_056534465.1. Lineage (NCBI taxonomy): Bacteria > Pseudomonadati > Pseudomonadota > Alphaproteobacteria > Rhodobacterales > Roseobacteraceae > Ruegeria > Ruegeria sp. D3. The sequence continues at coordinate 338,592 of NZ_JBQFPK010000002.1, read as the reverse complement.
CTGTGGAATACCACGCTGCAACCCTCCCCCTCACATTGTGGGCGGATGAGACCGAGGCGTATATGGTCAACCTGTCCGACGGCACGCCCTCGATATACCTTGTGCTGCGCGATGCGCTGGACGGGCAGCGCCCGATGGATGCTGTGCTGGTTACTGCCTCACCCTATGAAGGGCAGGATTACGCGGATACCGGTGAAGAGATTGTCGAAAAGATCCCAATGACGGACGGGCTGATCGCTTGGGTGCGGGATTTCGCTTTGGAACATCACCGCGATGAAGTCTTCGTTAAACGTAAGCGCGACAAGAAACGCACTGATCTGGTAGAAGATGGCAAAGGCGATGCGCGCATACGGCAAGAGTCCGATGTTTACCGCGCCCCGCGGAGGATCATCCAATGACCGAAGCCCGCGATTTCTGGTCCCGCCGCAAAGCCGCCGTTCAGGCCGAGGCTGAGGCCGAAGTAATCGCAGCCGAAGAACAGGTAATCGCAGACCAACGCGCTGAGCTGGAAGAAAAGACCGACGCCGAGATTCTGGCCGAGTTCAACTTGCCCGATCCCGATCAATTGCAAGCGGGCGATGACGTCTCGGGCTTTATGGCCAAAGCCGTTCCCGATCGTCTTCGCCGCCGCGCCCTGCGCCGGTTGTGGCGTCTGAACCCGGTATTGGCCAATGTGGACGGCTTGGTGGATTATGGTGAGGACTACACCGACGCGGCCTGTGTGATCGAAAACCTGCAGACCGCCTATCAGGTCGGTAAGGGCATGTTGGCTCATGTCGAAGCGCTGGCTGCCAAGGCCGAAGCCGAGGCGGAAGAAACCGAGATCGATGTCCAGGCCGAGGAACCTCAGCCGGAACCCGAAGAAATCGACCTGCCCGACCCAGAGCTCGTTCTCGTGGCGGAAATAGAACCTAACGCGCCAGAGGAGGCGGAAGCCGCCCCTGCCCCGCGCCGCATGAAATTTGAATTCGAAGGATAACCGAATGACCGCAAGTGAAGCGCAACAGATGGATGTCTCGGCCGAGGATCGCCTGCGCGCGGATTTCTACAACTTTCTGGGCCTGCTGCTGGCCGGTCCGCCCGATCAGATGCTGCTGGACCAGATGGTGGGTCTCAGCGGCGATGACAGCGATCTGGGTCAGGCTATTCAGGCAATGGCTCGGGTGGCCAAAGTCACCAAACCCGCCGCTGCTGAACGTGAGTTCAATGCCTTGTTCATCGGTTTGGGGCGTGGCGAATTGCTGCCCTATGCCAGCTTCTACCTGACCGGGTTCCTGAACGAGAAACCTTTGGCTCAGCTGCGCAATGATATGGCTGTGCGCGGTATCACGCGGGCGAAAAACGTCTATGAACCCGAAGACAACATCGCCTCGTTGATGGAGATGATGGCGGGCATGATCGTCGGCCGGTTCGGCACGCCCGCGTCTTTGGACGACCAGAAAGCGTTCTGGAACAAACATATCGGCCCTTGGGCCACGCATTTCTATTCGGATTTGGAAGGCGCCGAGAACTCGGTCCTCTATGCCTCGGTCGGTACTGCCGGTCGGGTGTTCATGGAGATCGAGCGCGAAGCTTTCCGAATGTCGGCAGCGTGAGACGTTGTCATTCGCCAGCGTCCCTTGCGGGGCGTTAAACTGCAAATGGGAAAGGAGAACCCCATGAGCAAGACCAAGGAAGAAGGTGCAACGCGCCGCGACTTCCTCAAACTGGCCGGAACCGCAGCACCCGCTGCTGTCGCCGCAGCCAGCCTGACCGGACAGGCCGAAGCAGCCGAGCTGCCCACGGACGAAACCCGGATGCAGGACACCGCGCATACACGCGCATATCTGGAAAGCACCCGGTTCTAGGATCGGACGTTTTCACCACCCGACAGACGGTTGCGATTGGCCCTGACGTCGGTTTTGCGAAGTACCAAGCAGCCGTGGCTGACACGGCACGCAAGGGAGGAAAGTAATGCTTAGGAAAAAGACCAACGGGGTTGCGAGACGCCCCCAGCGGACAAGTATCCTGTCCCAGGTCGGCGAGAAAACCGTCGATCGCCGCGCATTTCTGCGTGGCTCGGGCCTGACGATCGGCGGCCTTGCCGCGATCAGCGCCACGGGTGGAACCGTGACGCCAGCCAGCGCCCAGACAGCGGCAAACACCGCCGTTGAAAACATCAAATCCGTGTGCACCCACTGCTCGGTCGGCTGTACAGTCGTTGCCGAAGTGCAGAATGGCGTCTGGGTCGGGCAGGAACCCGGTTGGGACAGCCCGTTCAACCTGGGCGCACACTGCGCCAAGGGGGCCTCGGTCCGCGAGCACGCCCATGGTGAGCGCCGCCTGAAGTACCCAATGAAAAAGGAAGGCGGAGAGTGGAAGCGCATCAGCTGGGAACAGGCGATCGACGAGATCGGCGACGGCATGATGAACATCCGGCAGGAATCCGGGCCGGACAGCGTGTACTGGCTGGGTTCTGCGAAACACAATAACGAACAGGCCTATCTGTTCCGCAAGTTCGCCGCCTACTGGGGCACGAACAACGTGGACCATCAGGCCCGTATCTGCCACTCGACCACTGTTGCGGGCGTTGCGAACACATGGGGCTATGGCGCCATGACCAACTCGTACAACGACATGCACAACAGCCGGGCCATCTTTATCATCGGTGGTAACCCGGCCGAGGCGCACCCCGTCTCGTTGCTGCATATCCTGCGTGCGAAAGAGCAAAACAACGCCCCTCTGATCGTCTGCGACCCGCGCTTTACGCGCACCGCGGCCCACGCGGATGAATATGTCCGTTTCCGCCCCGGCACCGACGTTGCACTGGTCTGGGGCATCCTGTGGCACATCTTCGACAACGGCTGGGAGGACAAAGAGTTCATCCGCACCCGTGTCTGGGGTATGGACCAGATCCGCGAAGAGGTTGCCAAGTGGAACCCCGACGAGGTTGAGCGCGTCACCGGTACGCCCGGCTCGCAGCTGCGCCGCGTCGCCCGGACCATGGTGAACAACCGCCCTGGAACCGTCGTATGGTGCATGGGTGGTACACAGCACACCAACGGCAACAACAACACCCGCGCGTACTGCGTGCTTCAGCTTGCGCTTGGCAACATGGGCACATCGGGTGGTGGCACCAACATCTTCCGCGGCCACGACAACGTGCAGGGCGCAACAGACCTTGGTGTTCTGTCCCACACCCTGCCCGGCTACTATGGCCTGTCCAAGGGTGCTTGGGGCCACTGGGCGCGTGTCTGGGGTGAAGATCCTGAATGGCTCGCGGGTCAGTTCGCCACGATCAAGGACAAGGAAGGCAAGGACAAGCCGCTACAGAACGAGCGCGGCATCCCGGTCTCCCGTTGGATCGATGGTGTTCTGGAAGACCCAGCCAACATGGATCAGGACAATAATGTCCGTGCCATGGTTCTGTGGGGCCACGCGCCCAACTCGCAGACCCGGATGACGGAAATGAAGACGGCGATGGAGAAGCTGGACATGCTGGTCGTGATCGACCCGTATCCCACCGTCTCGGCCGTTCTGCATGACCGCACGGATGGTGTCTACCTGTTGCCTGCCTGTACGCAGTTCGAGACACGTGGTTCGGCCACGGCATCGAACCGGTCGCTGCAGTGGCGCGACAAGGTGGTTGATCCGCTGTTCGAAAGCTTGCCGGACGAGGTCATCATGGCCAAGTTCGCCAACAAGTTCGGCTGGGCAGACCGCTTCTTCCGCAATATCGAGATGGAAGATGCCGAGACCCCGAATGTTGAAAGCATCACGCGTGAGTTCAACTCGGGCCTCTGGACCATCGGCTATACCGGTCAGTCGCCGGAACGTCTGAAAAGCCACATGGCCAACCAGCACACGTTCGACAGAACCACGCTGCAAGCCATTGGTGGACCAAACGACGGCGAGTACTACGGCCTTCCGTGGCCCTGCTGGGGCACGCCAGAGATGGGTCATACGGGGACACCAAACCTCTATGACATGTCCAAGCCGGTGGCCGAAGGCGGCCTGACCTTCCGCGCCCGTTTCGGTGTGGAACGCGACGGCGACAACCTACTGGCCGAAGGGGTCTATAGCGTAGGATCGGAAATTCAGGATGGTTATCCGGAATTCACGATGCAGATGCTGATGGATCTTGGCTGGGATGGCGATCTGACCGCCGAGGAACGCGCGGCGATTGACGCTGTTGCGGGTCCTGAAACCAACTGGAAGACCGACCTCTCCGGCGGTATCCAGCGGGTTGCGATCAAGCATGGCTGTGCGCCCTTCGGGAACGCCAAAGCCCGCGCGGTCGTCTGGACCTTCCCGGATCCGATCCCACTGCACCGCGAGCCGCTATATACCAACCGGCGCGATCTGGTGGAGGACTATCCGACCTACGAGGACCGTCAGGCCTATCGCCTACCCACCCTTTATGCTTCGATCCAAAAGAACGACTTTTCTAAGGATTATCCGATAATCCTGACGTCAGGTCGTCTGGTCGAATATGAAGGTGGTGGTGATGAGACACGGTCCAACCCGTGGCTGGCCGAGCTTCAGCAGGACATGTTCGTCGAGATAAACCCCCGCGATGCCAACAACCTTGGTATTCGTGACGGATCACAGGTCTGGGTCGAAGGTCCTGAGGGCGGAAAGGTCAAGGTGATGGCGATGCTGACCAACAGGGTTGGCGCCGGCGTGGCCTTTATGCCGTTCCACTTTGGCGGCCATTTCCAGGGCGAGGATCAGCGGCACAAATACCCCGCAGGTGCAGACCCCTATGTCTTGGGTGAAAGTTCTAACACCGCCCAGACTTATGGTTACGACTCAGTAACCCAGATGCAGGAGACCAAGTGTACTCTCTGCAAGATCTCGGCAGCGTAAAGGAGGACGAAAATGGCTAGAGCAAAGTTTCTCTGCGACGCTGAACGCTGCATCGAGTGCAACGCCTGTGTCACCGCGTGTAAAAACGAGCACGAGGTACCATGGGGCATCAACCGCCGCAGGGTGGTGACGATCAATGACGGCAACCCGGGCGAACGCTCGATCTCGGTGGCCTGTATGCATTGTTCGGATGCACCTTGCATGGCGGTGTGCCCGGTCGACTGCTTCTATCAAAACGAAGAAGGTGTCGTCCTGCACTCCAAAGACCTGTGCATTGGCTGCGGCTATTGCTTCTACGCGTGCCCGTTCGGTGCGCCGCAATACCCGCAGGCGGGCAACTTCGGATCGCGCGGCAAGATGGACAAATGTACCTTCTGCGCCGGTGGTCCCGAAGAAACGCACTCGACCGCAGAGTTCGCCAAATATGGTCGCAACCGGATCGCCGAGGGCAAACTGCCCATCTGCGCCGAGATGTGTTCCACCAAAGCCCTGCTTGCCGGTGACGGTGACGTGGTCTCGGCCATCTACCGTGAACGTGTTGTGGCGCGCGGGTTTGGCTCGGGCGCGTGGGGTTGGGGCACCGCCTACGACCAGAAAGACGGCTAAGTTCGTCTTATTGAACCAAACAGACGACCCGCATGCGTGGGTCGTCTGAACTGGATTTATGACCGAGGTTCAGATGTTCCGCTTACTCACCGCATTGTTGCTAACTTTTACGATGGCAAACATAGCCGTTGCACAATCAAGTGACACCGACGCTCCTGCCGCGAACGAGCGCACGTCGACCGGTGGAGCGACAACGCTTGAAGACATTCTTGCCCGTCAACGTGGTGAGAAAGTCGACAATACCTATCGGTCTGAAAACACTGGACAGGGTAACGTCGAAGGGTTGTTGGGCCAGTTTGGAACACGCGGCGTGGCGTCCGACAGTGACGTCTATCGCGCTCTTCGTTACGGTTCGGCGGATGTGACCGTTTCGTCAAAAGGACCTGCTGCAAGCGTCTTGATCCAAGATGGTGGCATGTGGTGGTGGGCTTTCCGCACCGGACCACTGCGCGAATACGGCACTTACATCATCGCAGGCATGGCTGCAGTAATCTTGTTGTTTTTCCTGATCCGCGGAAAAATCCGCATTGATGGCGAAAAAACAGGCCGCACAGTCACGCGTTTCAACGGTTTCGAACGGTTTGGCCACTGGCTTTTCGCCGGATCGTTTTTGATCCTCGGGCTCACTGGCTTGCTGACGCTTTACGGTCGAGACTTTCTAATCCCAATCTTTGGAAAAGAAGGCTTTGCGACGATCGCGCAAGCCTGCAAATGGCTTCATAACAACTTGGCATGGGCCTTCATGCTGGGCCTTGTCATCGTCACTGTAAACTGGATCGCCCATAACATCCCAAACCGTACCGACCTAAAGTGGTTGGCCGCTGGCGGTGGGCTTTTCACCAAAAACAGTCATCCTCCAGCCAAGAAATTCAATGCAGGGCAAAAGGTCATTTTCTGGGCCTGCATTTTGCTTGGCGTGTCGATCAGCCTGTCGGGTTTGTCCCTGTTGTTTCCGTTCGAGATGCCCCTGTTTGCCAAAACATTCCAGATCGCCAATGCAACCGGGTTGCCTCAGGCAATGGGCCTGAATCTGCCAGTGCAAATGTCGCCGCAAGAGGAAATGCAATACGCCCAAGTATGGCACGTGATGATTGCCTATGTCTTTATCGCCATCATTATCGCGCATATCTACCTGGGCTCGGTGGGGATGGAGGGCGCGTTCGACGCCATGGGAACCGGCGAGGTCGAAGAACAGTGGGCGCGTGAACACCATTCGCTGTGGCTGGCAGAGGTGCAGGAAAAAGAGGCTACCAAGGGCGCAGCCTCGCCTGCCGAATAGATGCGCGTACTGGCGCTGATCCTTGCGCTGATCCCCCTGCCCGCGTGGTCCGAGTTCTTTACGCTAAAAGGCCATGGCGGGCCGATCATGGGGATCGCGACGGCTCCGGATGGCCGGATCGCCACGGCAAGCTTCGACAACTCGGTCGGCCTCTGGTTCGACCAGATGCCCGAATGGCTGGAAGGCCACGAGGCGGCGGTAAACGCAGTCGCCTTCAACGGCACCGCGATCTATTCCGCAGGTGATGATTTCACCCTGCGCCGCTGGCCGGGCGGAGAGGTTGTGGGCCAGCACAAGGGCAAGATCGTCCACATCGCAGCGTCGAAAACCCATGTGGCGACGGCCAGTTGGGACGGCACAATTGGCCTTTGGCCGGCGGATGGGTCGGACCCCACGGTTCTGTCTGCGGGCGGCGGCGTCAATGCGGTTGTGTTTACGCCCGACGGTTCACAGCTCTATTCCGCCGGGGTCGACGGGGCGTTGCGCCTGTGGGATGTCGCCAGCGGGCAAGAATCTCTGCGTGTGGTCGAGCATGGCTTTGGCATCAATGAGCTGGTCCTGAACGCGCAAGACAACTGGATCGCCTATGGCGCGGTCGATGGCGTGACCCGCATTCGCGATCTGACAACGGGCGAGGAACGAGATTTTACCCTCGACCGCCGCCCTATTCTGGCGCTGGCGCTCAGCCCGGATCGTAGCTTGTTGGCGGTGGGGGATGGCGAAGGCTATATCATGCTCATCGACACGGTCGATTGGCGCATCGCACAGGATTTCCGCGCCACGTTGCGCGGGCCGGTTTGGGCGCTGGCCTTTTCGCCGGACGGCCAGAACATCCATGCAGGCGGGATTGACGAGGCCATGTATAGCTGGCCCATCGCCACCCTCCGCGAACAGGAACAGATGGCCGCCGTGGCGCCCAGTTTCCTGAAAAACCCCGATCAGATGAGCAATGGTGAGCGGCAGTTTGCCCGTAAATGCTCAATCTGTCATAGCCTGACACCAGACGGCCAGCGCCGCGCCGGGCCGACGCTGCATGGGGTGTTCGGACGCAAGGCCGGGTCACTGCCGGGATATTTCTACTCGGATACGCTGCAAGACTCTGATATCATTTGGAATGACGAGACCATAAATGCCCTTTTCGACGAGGGGCCAGACCACTACATTCCGGGGTCGAAGATGCCGATGCAGCGGATCACGCAGCCCAGCGACCGGGACGATTTGATCGCCTTTCTGCGCCGCGCCACGGCACCGGAAAACTGAAAGACCGGAGGAGACAGATGAAAGCCTTCCTTGCCGCCGTGGCCGCCATGGTCGTCATTGCAATAGCTGCGCCTTTTGTGCTGAATCAGATCGGATTCAGTGCCGCCGATGCGGGAACCGGTTCAGCGGTGCGCCTCGACTGAATGCCTGAATTCCTGACCACAAAGGAACTGGCCGACCTGCTGCGTATCGGCGAGCGTAAAGCCTATGATCTGGCCTCATCGGGCGAGGTGCCCTGCGTACGCGCCATGGGAAAGCTGCTGTTTCCCCGCGCCGAGGTCATCGCCTGGCTGAACGCGTCGCGCAGTGGCCCGCAGGTGGCAGAACCGCCCTTGCCTCCGATTGTCGCGGGTAGCCATGATCCACTTCTGGATTGGGCACTGCGCGAAAGCGGTTCGGGGCTGGCGACGTACTATGACGGCTCGTTCGATGGCCTGAACCGGTTGAAAGACCGGACTGCGCAGGCTGCCGCGCTGCATATTCACGAAGATGGCGGGTTCAACCTTGGGGCTCTGCGCGGTGCGTTGGGCGAGGCGCCGGTGGTTTTGTATGAAGTTGCGCAGCGTCAGCGTGGATTGCTGTTGGCTCCAGGTGTGAGTGACATCTCAGGATTTGCCGACCTGAAAGGCCGTCGCGTAATCCTGAGGCAGGAGTCTGCTGCCAGTCAGCGCCTTTTTGACGGGCAGTTAGAGGCACACGGCCTCACCCGCGCGGATCTGGACACCCTGCCCACCTGCGCCCGTACCGAGGAAGAGCTGGCCATCGCCCTGCATGACGGCAAGGCTGAGGCCGGGTTTGGTCTGGGCGCGCTGGCGGGGCTGTACGATCTGGGCTTCTGTCCGACCCATGCTGAACGGTTGGACCTGGCCATCTGGCGGCGGGCCTATTTCGACGAACCGATGCTGAAACTGCTGGCTTTTGTGCAATCCGACCGATTTGCCGCCCGCGCTGCCGAGTTTGGTGGCTATGACCTAAGCCATCTGGGCACGATCCATCACAACGGTGCCAGCGGTTAAGACCCGCTGGCATTGGGAAAGAACAACTGCTGGCCGTCCAGCTTGTAAGACGCAATCGCCGCCTGCCCGTCTCGCCCGGTCAGCCAATCGATGAACCGCTGGCCCGCTGCAGCTCGAACACGTGGATGCTTGTCCGGATTCACCAGAATGACGCCATATTGGTTGAACAAACGCGGGTCGCCCTCGACCATCACCTCAAGATTGCCCCTGTTGCCAAAGGATTGCCACGTGGCGCGGTCGGTCAGCACGTAGGCATCCATCCCGCTGGCCACATTCAGCGTCGCCCCCATGCCCGAGCCCGTCTCGCGATACCATGCGCCCGATGCAGCCGTGGGATCAACCTCGGCCGCAGTCCAATGGCGCATCTCGGCCTTATGCGTGCCGCTGTCATCCCCGCGCGAGGCAAAGGGGGCCTCGGCCTCGGCCACAGCGGTCAAAGCCGCCACGATATCCGCGCCGCCTTTCACCTTGGCCGGGTCGGATTTCGGCCCAACCAGAACAAAATCGTTATACATGACGTCAAAGCGTTCGACGCCCCAACCATCGGCGACGAACTGATCCTCGGCCTGTTTGGCATGGACCAGCAGAACGTCTCCGTCCCCGTTGACCGCATTGCGGATCGCCTGCCCGGTGCCCACAGCCACCACACGCACGTCTATCCCAGTTTCGGCCTCGAACCCCGGCAGGATATAGTCCAGAAGCCCCGAGTTCTGCGTGGACGTGGTCGATTGCACGACAATAAAGGGCTCTTCGGCGAACGCAGGTGCGGCCAGGCCAAGCGAAAGCAATGCTGCCCGAAGAAAATTCCGGATCATTTCGATCTCCGTCTTATTGATTAAGTCACAAGCCCGCCCGCCAGATAGCGGCGTGCGGCATCACTTTGAGGCGCGTTTAAGACCTGTTTAGCCAACCCATGTTCAACCACATGCCCACCCTGCATCATGACGATATCCGCAGCCAGTCTGCGAGCCTGCCCAATGTCATGGGTCACCATGACAATCCGCACGCCGCGACTTGATGCTCGCAGGATCATCCGCTCGATCATCTGGGTCGCGTTTGGGTCCAGCGCGCTGGTGGGTTCGTCCAGAAACAGCGTCTCGGGGTCCAGCGCCAGCGCGCGCAGGATGGCCAGCCGCTGAGCCTCGCCCCCGGACAAGGATCGCGCGGGCTGACGCGCCTTGCCTTCCAGCCCGCCCTCATCCAACAGGCTTTCGATCCGTAGCTTGCGGGCACCGCGCGGCAGCCCCTGACGTTTCAGAACGAAATCAAGATTGGCCGCAACCGAGCGGCGCAGCAGCACAGGTTGTTGAAACACCATCGCCTGTTGCGCTTTGTGCCTATCGGTCAGCGGAGTCCCGTCCTGCTCAACCCGTCCCTGATCCGGTTCGATCAAGCCATGCAAACAACGTAAAAGTAGGCTTTTACCAGCCCCGTTCGGCCCTAGGATCAGTGTTGGACCCGGCCCGTCCAGCGAAAGGCGCGAAACGTTAAGCAGCGCTTTGCCGTTTCGAACAACGCGCAAATTTCGCACCAACAGGCTGCTGGCTGTATCACATAGCAGATCACGCATGACGCAGCCCCTCTTGTTCCGCCCGCAAGCTGACTGCGCTGACCATAGCGTTTACCGCGATTGCAATTCCGATCAGGATCGCGCCCAACGCCAATGCCAGCGCCAGATTGCCCTTGGAGGTCTCAAGCGCGATAGTTGTCGTCATCACCCGCGTCACGTGATTGATGTTGCCGCCCACGATGATCACCGCACCCACCTCGGCGATAGCGCGGCCAAACCCGGCCAGCAGCGCCGTGATCAACGCCAGCCGCGCATCCCATAGCAGCACCGGGACCGAGGCCAGACGCGACACGCCCAGCGATCGCAACTGCTCCGAATATTCCTCGGCCAGCATCTCAATCACCTGTCGTGTCAGAGCAGCTACGATCGGTGTCACCAGCACGACCTGTGCGATGATCATGGCCGTGGGCGTATACAACAGTTCCAGCACACCCAATGGCCCTGAGCGCGACAGCATCAGATAAACCAACAGCCCCACAACGACCGGAGGGAACCCCATCAAAGCATTCATCAACACGATCATCGCCCGCCGCCCCGGAAAGCGCGCAACGGCCAGTGCTGCCCCAACAGGCATCCCGATCAACGCAGCGATCAGTACGGCAAAAATCGAAACTTTCAGGGACAACAGAACAATCGCCCACAACTCGGCATCCCCGTTCAGGATCAGAGCCAAAGCCGATGTGAATTCTGATGCAAATCCCTGCATATTCTCCCCATATCAAGGAAATCGGAACCAAATGCGTTTATTTTCAAAGGAATACTAAGGCATTTTTCAACGAATGGCACACACTTTTCCGGCATCTCAAACGCAAAACGCGGCCCCCGAAGGGACCGCGTCAAATGCGTCTGACAGACGGCTTAATTCAGGGCTGCATCCGTGATCTGATGTGTCCAAGCGCCCTCGGGCTGCTTGGTGATCACTGGGTCCGACCCGCCAGCCAGCAGAGTGCCCACCGTGCGTTCAAAATCCGCAGGGTCCAGCGCACCGTTCGAACCAGCGGTCAGCTTGGCGATTTCACCCATCATGCGCTTTTGGTGCTCTTCGGTCTGGGCACCGGTCGCGTCGTTTTCCAGCACGATATCGGCCGCCTCATCCGGGTTTTCCTCGGCGTATTTCCAGCCTTTCATCGATGCGCGCACAAAGCGTTCCATCTTGTCCGTAAAGGCCGCATCACTGAGGTTTTCCTCAAGCACATAGAGACCGTCTTCCAACGTGGCGACGCCCTGATCTTCGTATTTGAACGTCACCAGCTCATCAGGGCTAACGCCTGCGTCGATCACCTGCCAATACTCGTTGTAGGTCATGGTGCTGATGCAATCGGCCTGACGCTGCAACAGAGGGTCCACGTTAAAGCCCTGCTTCAGAACCTCAACTCCGCTTTCGCTCTTGCCACTGGTGTCGATGCCCAGCTGGCTCATCCAGCTCATGAACGGAAATTCGTTGCCAAAGAACCAGACACCTAGCGTACGGTTCTTAAGATCCTCGGGCGAGGTGATCCCCGCATCCTTCCAGCAGGTCAGCATCATGCCCGAGCTTTTGAAGGGCTGGGCGATATTGACCAGCGGAAGCCCCTTTTCGCGCGCGGCCAGCGCGGCGGGCATCCATTCGACGGTTACATCCGCGCCGCCCCCTGCGATCACCTGCGTGGGTGCGATATCGGGGCCGCCGGGCAGGATGGTGACGTCCAGCCCCTCTTCCTCGTAGAACCCTTTGTCTGCCGCCACGTAGTAACCCGCAAACTGCGCCTGTGTGACCCATTTCAGCTGCAATGTCACCTCATCCGCCGACCATGCCGCACCGGCTGTAAGTCCAAAGGCAGCAAGCGCCCCGCTAAGTAGCTTATTCATCTTCATGTCTCCTAGTTGCTGTTGGTGCCCCGTTTTCGGGGTCTGTTGAAGTGTTATCCTCTTTGTGACGGGTGCCAGAAGGTCACCGCCTTTTCGATCATCGCGACCGCGCCATAGAATGCAGTTCCGGCTAGTGCGGCTACCACGATCTCGGCCCAGACCATATCCAGCGAAAGCTGACCGACGCTGGTGGAAATCCGAAAGCCCATACCCAGGGTCGGAGAGCCAAAGAACTCGGCCACGATAGCGCCTATCAGCGCCAATGTGGTGGAAATCTTCAACCCGTTGAACACAAACGGCATCGCCGCAGGCAGGCGCAGTTTCAGAAAGCTCTGCCAATAGGTTGCGGCATAGGTCTCCATCAGGTCGCGCTGCATCGCCGTCGCCTCACGCAGGCCGGCCACAGTGTTCACCAGCATCGGAAAGAACACCATCACAACGACGACTGCGGCCTTGGAATGCCAGTCGAACCCAAACCACATCACAAGAATGGGGGCCGTGCCGACGATGGGCAGAGCGGCAACGAAATTCCCCACGGGCAGCAGACCCAGACGCAGGAAATCCCAGCGGTCAACGGCGATCGCCATCAGAAACGCGGCACCACACCCGATGATGTAGCCGCTAAGCGCCCCTTTGACGATGGTCTGCACGAAGTCCGCCCACAGGATCGGCAGACTGTCCGCAAAGCGCACCGCAATCACCGAGGGTGCGGGCAGGATGACCAGCGGCACTTCGAGCCCACGCACCAGCAGCTCCCACATGCCGATAATCGTCAGGCCAAAAATCAGCGGGGCCAGAACGCCCACCATTCGCGTGTCAGCATAAGGCCCACTGGCCAGACGGCCATTCACCCACCAGCCCAGCAGCCACAGAAGGATTGCACCAATAACCAAGATCATTGCGCCATTCCCATTCGTTTCAGCACCGTCCGCTCGATCAAGCCCAGCAGCGCCACAAGACCGGCCGCCAGAATGGCCGCCGCAAACAGGGCCGACCAGATTTGCACCGTCTGGCCATAATAACTGCCCGCCAGCAGACGCGCGCCCAGGCCAGCGACGGCCCCGGTCGGCAGTTCACCAACGATGGCCCCGACCAGCGACGCAGCGATGCCGATTTTCAGCGAAGTGAACAGATACGGCATCGAGGCTGGCAGGCGCAGTTTCCAGAATCCTTGCGACCGGCTGGCACCATAGGTGCGGAGCAGGTCCAGCTGCATCGCGTCGGGGCTGCGCAGACCTTTGACCATACCTACGACCACCGGGAAAAAGCTGAGATAGGCCGAGATCACCGCCTTGGGAATGATGCCCTGAATGCCCACCGAATACAGCACCACGATAATCATGGGCGCCAGCGCGATGATCGGGATGGTCTGGCTGACAATGGCCCATGGCATCACCGACAGGTCCATCACCCGGCTATGCACAATCCCCACCGCCAGCAAAATGCCCAACCCGGTGCCGATGGCAAATCCCAGCATCGTCGCACTCAGCGTCACCCAGCCATGATAGATCAGCGACCGTTTCGAGGTGATCTTTTTCTGCACCGTCGTCTCCCACATCTCAATGGCGACCTGATGTGGCGCAGGAAGACGGGGGCGGTCCTGCTCCCACGTGGCAGGGATGGCAAAACTGTTGTTCAGCACCAGGCCGAACTCGGACATGTCGCGCCGATCCTTGGCCGAGGGCGGCTGCACTTCGGCCCCTGCCCGCTCTTGCTCGGTCAGCACGCCCTTGATGTTCATCGGCACGCAGGCCGCGTACCAGAACGCAACGATCACGGTCAGGACGGTCAGCACCGCCCAAAAGGCTTTCAGGCCGCTAGTCATCCGAATGCACCGCCCGCAGCCCTTCACGCACGCGATGAGCGACCTCAATAAACTCGGGCGTGTCGCGGATATCCAAAGGCCTTTCCTTGGGCAGAGGGCTGTCGATCACATCCGTAATCCGCCCGGGCCGAGGGCTCATCACCACGATCTTGGTGCTGAGATAGACCGCCTCGGGGATCGAGTGCGTCACGAATCCGATGGTCTTGCCCGTCCGCGCCCACAGCGCCAAAAGCTGTTCATTCAGGTGATCGCGCACGATTTCGTCCAGCGCCCCAAAGGGTTCGTCCATCAGCAGTATATCGGCGTCAAAGGCCAGGGCCCGCGCGATACTGGCCCGCTGCTGCATCCCGCCCGACAGCTGCCACGGGAATTTGCCGCCAAATCCTGCCAGATCAACCAGTTCCAGAACTTTGCTGACTCGTTCTTCCTGCTCAGTCGCCGAATAGCCCATGATCTCAAGCGGCAGCTTGATGTTCTTGGCGATGGTCCGCCACGGATACAGCCCCGCCGCCTGAAACACATAGCCATAGGCCCGCTTGCGCCGCGCCTCATCGGGGGTCATGTCATTGACGGTCAGCGTCCCGCCGGTCGGCGTCTCAAGCGCCGCGATACAGCGCAGGAAGGTGGTCTTGCCACAACCCGAAGGGCCGATAAAGCTGACGAAATCCCCCTTGTCGATGATCAGGTTCACGTCCCTCAGCGCGTGAACCGGGCCATCATTGGTTTGGAAGGTGAGGTCGAGATTGGCAGCTTCTACGACTGCGGAATTTTTGTTTGGATCGGTTGGCATTTCTTACTCAGGAATAGGCAGTGTGACACGCGCCGCAATCATTGCGGCAGGGACTCCGAAAATCAAAAGGAAGGCATTCCCCAAGGGCTGACTAGCTGAACTGAAAGCCCAAAACAGTATGCCAGCGCCAGCCCAGGAAAACACGGAAACAGCTATTGCCGCGATCAGTGTAGGCCCGTGGCGACCGATTGGTAGTCTGGTGGCAACGCAACGCATCGCCACAAAAACAACGCAACCCGGGAATAGCGCGCAAAGCAGTATCGGACCCCATATTGGCCATCCGAGCAGCAAAGTAAGCGTTAACATCGACAGCAGGCTGGGAAGCAAGTTCGCTAGCCCAATTTCGGGCAGTGCGAGCATTGCACCAATTACCCAAAACGCGAGCACAGCGATTAGCGTGGCGAGAACCGCGAACGCAATAAACTGAGTCGCAGTTGGGTATTCTGTGCTTTGCGTCAACTCTTAAACCCCCGTCGCCGGAATACCCGTCCGCTCGACCGGACGCGGCGCGGTCAACTCTTTCCAAGTGCTCAGCGCCCGGTTCACATGCCCGTTCGGCTCGCGTGCGACGAAGTCGCCATGACCCTCCTGCGTGCGGATTTCCCCGTCATGTACGGCCACCTGACCGCGTGTCAGGGTAAAGCGTGGCAAGCCCTTGACCTCTTTGCCTTCGAACACGTTGTAGTCGATCGAGGACTGCTGCGTCTCGGCGCTGATCGTCTTGGTTTTTTCGGGATCCCAAACAACGATATCCGCGTCAGCCCCAACCAGAATCGCACCCTTTTTCGGATAACAATTCATGATCTTAGCGATGTTTGTTGAAGTGACAGCCACGAATTCGTTCATCGTCAGGCGCCCGGTGTTTACACCATAAGTCCACAGCATTGGCATCCGATCTTCCAACCCGCCGGTCCCGTTGGGGATCTTGGTGAAATCACCCACGCCATAGCGTTTCTGATCGGTGGTAAAGGCGCAATGGTCGGTGGCCACCACGCTCAACGTTCCCGAATGCAGCCCGTTCCACAGGCTGTCCTGATGCTGCTTGTTGCGGAACGGAGGGCTCATGACCCGGCGCGCCGCGTGGTCCCAATCCTGATGGAAATATTCACTCTCATCCAGGGTCAGGTGCTGGATCAGAGGCTCGCCCCACACCCGCTTACCATTCAACTTGGCCCTACGAATGGCCTCATGCGCCTCTTCACACGAGGTATGCACCACATACAAAGGCACACCTGCCATGTCGGCGATCATGATGGCCCTGTTCGTGGCCTCGCCCTCAACTTGAGGCGGGCGGGAATAGGCATGCGCCTCGGGCCCTGTATTGCCTTCGGCCAGCAGCTTGGCGCTGAGCTCAGCCACCACATCGCCATTTTCAGCATGAACCATTGCGATCCCGCCCAGCTCAGCCAGACGTTTGAACGAGGCAAACAGCTCATCATCATTCACCATCAACGCGCCTTTATAGGCCATGAAATGCTTGAACGTGTTGATCCCGCGCGTCTCGATCACGGTCTTGATGTCGTCGAACACCTGCTCGCCCCACCAGGTGACGGCCATGTGGAACGAATAATCGCAATTCGCACGCGTCGATTTGTTGTCCCAACGCTTCAACGCATCCAGCAGGCTCTCACCCGGGTTGGGCAGCGCGAAATCCACCACCATCGTGGTGCCCCCGGCCAAAGCCGCCCGCGTCCCGCTTTCAAAATCATCGCTGGAATAAGTGCCCATGAACGGCATCTCAAGATGGGTATGCGGATCAATCCCACCCGGCATGACATAGCAGCCAGTCGCGTCAAGCTCCTTGTCGCCCTTTAGATCCAAGCCGATTTCGGTGATCACCCCGTCCTCGACCATGACGTCTGCTTTATAGGAAAGATCCGCGGTTACGACGGTCCCATTCTTGATAACAGTGCTCATTCTAATCTCCCTGACGCGGTCTGCGCCGCTTGCTTCATCTGGCTAAAAATACCTCGGGGGAGTCGCCCAGCGGGCGACGGGGGCAGCGCCCCCTACTCCACGATCTCCGCCGTCTCAACGACCGCATGAAACAGAACATCCGTCCCGGCTGCTGCCCAGTCCTTGCTGATCTCTTCGGCCTCGTTGTGGCTCAACCCATCCACGCACGGACACATCACCATGGCCGTCGGTGCCACACGATTGATCCAACACGCATCATGCCCCGCGCCCGAGATGATATCCGTATGTGAATAGCCCAGTCGCTCAGCCGCATCGCGCACTGCGGCCACACACCCTTCGTCGAATTGCACCGGATCAAACCCACCCACCTTCTCGAACTCGATCTGCAGGCCCATTTCATCCACGATATCCTCAGCCGCGACCCGCAGACGCGCCTCCATATCCTTGATCACCTCCAGATCGGGCGAGCGGAAATCGACCGTGAACACCACTTTGCCCGGAATCACATTGCGCGAGTTCGGGAACACATCGATATGCCCCGCCGCCCCAACGGCATGAGGCGCATGGGACCACGCGATCTCATCCACTTTCTCAAGAATACGCGCCATCGCCAGACCGGCATT
The DNA here is from genome assembly GCF_056534465.1 of Ruegeria sp. D3. Lineage (NCBI taxonomy): Bacteria > Pseudomonadati > Pseudomonadota > Alphaproteobacteria > Rhodobacterales > Roseobacteraceae > Ruegeria > Ruegeria sp. D3. The sequence continues at coordinate 321,010 of NZ_JBQFPK010000002.1, read as the reverse complement.
CTTGCGCATGGGCATCGGAGTCGAACCGGTATGTGCATCCTTGCCTGTCACCGTGATCTGCGTCCAGCTGAGGCCCTGACCATGAGTGACCACACCGATATCCTTGTCCTCGGCCTCAAGGATCGGGCCCTGTTCGATATGCAGCTCAAAGAACGCATGCATCTTGCGCGCGCCAACCTCTTCGTCTCCACGCCAGCCAATCCGTTGAAGCTCATCACCAAACGCCTTGCCTTCGGCATCTTCGCGCGCATAGGCCCAATCTTGCGTATGCACTCCGGCAAACACGCCCGATGACAGCATGGCTGGCGCGTACCGGGTACCCTCTTCATTGGTCCAGTTGGTTGCAACAATGGGGTGTTTCGTCTTGATCCCCAAATCATTCAGCGTGCGGATGACCTCCAGCCCGCCCAGAACCCCCAGCACACCATCATACTTGCCGCCCGTCGGCTGCGTATCCAGGTGCGAGCCTACGTAAACCGGCAGCGCGTCCGGGTCTGTCCCTTCGCGCCGGGCGAACATGTTGCCCATCTGATCGAGCCCCATCGAACAGCCCGCATCCTCGCACCATTTTTGAAACAAGGCGCGGCCTTCGGCATCCTCATCCGTCAAGGTTTGACGATTGTTGCCACCGGCTACGCCGGGGCCGATTTTGGCCATCTCCATCAGGCTGTTCCACAACCTGTCGCCATTAATCCGTAGGTTCTGCGCCGGAGCTGCCATCTTGTTCTTCCCTGTCGCTTGCGATTTGGCTCGCTTTTGGTGTCTTGATTTGACCATCTGGTCAAACTCACGCTATCACGGGTTCGAGATCAGTCAAGAAATTGCAGGACACCGCCAGATTTTTTGACCTATTTCACGCCCGAATGCCGGAAAAAGAGACAGCCTGAAAACATGCCCAAAGACCGCGCCCCGACACGTATTCAGAAAAAGAACCGCGCCGCGATTCTCGAGGCCGCATTAAACGTGTTCTCAGCGCACGGATTCCGGGGTGCAACCGTGGATCAAATCGCGTCCGAAGCGGGTCTGAGCAAGCCAAACCTGCTATATTACTTCCCTTCGAAAGAAGCGATTCATACCGCCCTGCTGTCCGGCCTGCTAGACGTCTGGCTGGCCCCTTTGCACGATTTGGACGAAGCGGGCGATCCGATGCAAGAGATTCTCTCGTACATCCACCGCAAGCTGGAAATGAGCCGTGACCTGCCGCGAGAAAGCCGCTTGTTTGCCAACGAACTGGTTCAGGGTGCCCCCAGAATTCATGCGGCTCTGTCGAGTGACCTCAAGTCGCTGGTCGATGAAAAGACCGCTATTCTGGTCAGATGGATGGATCAGGGTAAAATAGCAAAACTGCATCCTTATCACCTGATCTTTTCGATCTGGGCCCTGACGCAGCATTATGCGGATTTTGATGTTCAGGTCCGTGCGATACTAGCTGATGAAGACCCATTCGAAGGCGCTGAACCCTTTATCGATACACTGTATCGCAAACTTCTGACGCCCTGATAAAAGGGGCCGATTGCCGGCCCCTTTTTTGTGATTACTCAGCCGCTTTGGCCATCGGGTTGTTCGGGTGAGTCGTCCAGTTCGCATAGTTGGGCTGCACTTCGCGGCCCGTGCGTGGGTCAACCTCTCCCGCGGCCATCGGCTCCATGGAAATACACCCATCTACAGGACACACATCCACACACAGGTTGCACGCAACGCATTCGTCGTCCATCACCTCAAAAACACGGTCCTCAGACATTGAAATCGCCTGATGGCTGGTGTCTTCGCACGCAGCGTAGCAACGGCCGCATTTGATGCACTGATCCTGATCGATCTTTGCTTTCGCGACGTAGTTGAGGTTCAAATACTGCCAATCCGTCACGTTTGGCACAGCCAGACCGACAATTTCAGAGACGTCTTTGTACCCCTTCTCATCCATCCATTTCGACAGCCCGGCGGTCAGCTCGTCGATGATTTTAAAGCCATAGGTCATCGCAGCCGTACAGACCTGAACTGTACCACAACCCAACGCCATAAACTCGGCCGCATCACGCCATGTAGTCACGCCCCCGATGCCGGAAATCGGCAGGCCATGCGTCGCTTGAGCCCGCGAAATCTCGGACACCATCGACAGGGCAATCGGTTTCACCGCCGGGCCGCAATACCCTCCGTGGCTGCCTTTGCCGTCGATCGAGGGTTCAGGGCTGAACGTGTCCAGATTGACGCTGGTGATCGAGTTAATCGTGTTGATCAGCGACACCGCATCAGCGCCGCCACTCTTTGCGGCTTCGGCAGGTTTGCGAATATCCGTGATGTTTGGCGTCAGCTTCACGATCACCGGGCGGTCATAGTATTTTTTGCACCACCGGGTGACCATCTCGATATATTCCGGCACCTGACCGACTGCGGAGCCCATACCGCGCTCGCTCATGCCGTGGGGACAGCCAAAGTTCAGCTCGATCCCATCTGCCCCGGTTTCGGCGACCCGTGGCAGAATAGCTTTCCACGCCTCTTCCTCGCACGGAACCATGATCGAAGCGATCAGCGCGCGATCCGGGTAATCGGCCTTGACCCGCGCCATCTCCTCAAGGTTCACCTCAAGCGGACGATCGGTGATCAACTCGATATTGTTCAGACCCAGCAACCGCCGATCCGCGCCATAGATCGCGCCGTAGCGAGGCCCGTTTACGTTCACCACCGGAGGCCCCTCGGACCCCAGCGTTTTCCAGACCACACCGCCCCATCCGGCCTCGAACGCGCGGCGGACGTTGTATTCTTTGTCAGTCGGCGGCGCCGAGGCCAGCCAGTACGGGTTCGGGCTTTCAATTCCCAGAAAGTTCGTTTTTAAATCAGCCATTTATCCGGCCCTCCTGATGCCATTCAGCATCCCAAATCCAGTTTTCACGCGGTCAGATTTGCGTGGATATCCATTGCCGCATCGCGGCCCTCGGCTACAGCGGTCACGGTCAGGTCTTCGCCGCCGGCAGCGCAGTCGCCTCCGGCCCAGACACCCGTGATCGAGGTACGCCCCGCGCCCGTGACAGCGATCTTGTTACCGTCGAGTTTCAGCCCTTCGGGCGCGCCCTCCAGCGTCTGACCAATCGCTTTCAACACCTGATCTGCAGGCAGGCGGATTACCTCGCCCGTGCCGGTCAGTTGCCCACCTTCGCTAGATGTATACTCCAGCTCAATCTCAGCCGCTGCGCCGTTCCCATGCACAGCCACGGGTTGCACATTGGTCATGATCTTGACCCCATGCGAGGCCGCCAAGTCCTGCTCGTACCGGCTGGCGCCCATGGCGTCGCGGCCCCGGCGATAAGCGATGGTCACATGCTCGGCCCCAAGCAGCTTGGACTTCACCGCCGCGTCCACAGCGGTCATGCCACCGCCGATCACGACTACGTTGCGCCCCACGGGCAGTGCTGCCAGATCACTGGCCTGCCGCACGTCCGAGATGAACTCGACCGCCGGGCGCACGCCGTCTTTGTCGACGCCACCGGCGCGCAGGGCATTCACCCCTGCCAGACCGATCGACAAGAACACCGCGTCGTAATTCGTGGACAACCCATCCAGCGAGATCGTGTCGCCCAGGACCGATCCCGTCTCAATCGTGATACCACCGATCTGCATCAGCCAATCTACCTCGGCCTGCGCGAAGTTGTTGGTCGATTTATAGGCCGCAATCCCGTATTCATTCAGGCCGCCGGGCTTGGGCTTGCTTTCGTGAATGACAACGTCATGCCCCAGCATCGCCAGCCGATGCGCGCAGGCCAGCCCAGCGGGCCCTGCCCCGATCACCGCGACGGTCTTTCCGGTCGGCGCGGCACGGTCGAACGGATGCGCCCCGTCCGCCATTACACTATCGGTCGCATAACGCTGCAAGCGCCCAATCTCGACCGGAGCCCCTTCGGCAGCCTCGCGTACACAGGATTCTTCACACAGTGTCTCGGTCGGGCATACGCGGGCGCACATACCGCCCAGAATGTTTTGCGCCAAAATGGTCTCGCCCGCTGCTTCGGGCTGCCCGGCCTGAATATGCCGCATGAACAGCGGGATATCGATCTCGGTCGGACAAGCCGCCACGCACGGCGCGTCATAGCAGAAATAGCACCGATCAGCAGCCACGGCAGCCTCGTGCGGGGCCAGTGGTGGATGCAGATCCGTGAAATTCGAGGTCAGCTCATCGCTGGAAAGCCGCCCGGAGACAATGCCGGAGGCCATCTGGCCCTGTGCCATCGCTCTACTCCCTGTAGATATGGTTGTTATGGGATCAGCTTGCCACAGTCTGAAATTTTATCAATTGGTAAAATTTGCCAAATGGTCAAAAAATCAAAAAACCGGGCTCAGCGGCCCGGTTTTCGGAAAAATATGCCTGTTTTTGATGCAGCGGCGAAATTCAAACCATCTGCGATAGATGCCCAGACTTGATCCAGACCCGCGCGCCGGCCTCTCCTGCCGTGGCGACGGAGTGGGTGCCGGGTGGCAAGCGAAGCCAATCCCAATCGGAAAACACCTCATCCGATTCCCGAACAGTGCCTTCGATGACAAACAGCTCAAGCCCCTTTTCGGCATTCAAATCCAGCGCTTCATTCGGCGACAAACTGAGAACCCGCACATCTTCAAGGTCATCCTTGAACAGCTGAAGTTTTTCCGCCCCCTCGATTGACCGGCGCACTTCGGTTCTGTCTGCAGGGTCGAACTGATGCAGCTTGACCAGAATCGTCGCGCCGTCCTTGGCCGAGGGCGTATGAGAGGACGTCGGCGGGTTGCGTACATAGCTGCCAACCGGAAAGTCGCCTGTTTCGTCCTGAAACACTCCATCCAGAACCAGGTACTCCTCACCACCATCATGGGTATGCGCAGCGAACGCGCTGCCCGGCGCAAACCGGACGATTGTAGTGGCGCGGGCAACTTCTTCACCGATACGGTCCAGCATTTTTCGCTCGACCCCGGCTGCGGGGGACGCGACCCATTCGTTCTGATCAAAGTGGACGGCGACGCGCTTTGTGAAATCTGCGTTGACCCTCATGCGGTATCTCCTTCTGGACATCTCAGCCTAAGATGGGGGCATCATGCCGGTTTTCAATTTTTGCATCATGCGATCGTCTTCACATCTGGTTTTGTCTGCATACCCTGCGTACTGTGCCGCAAACAGATAATACGAGCGACGACCACCGACCGATGCAGGCCACCCCTTCGAAATTCAATATTGTCATCATTGGCCAGAATAACCGGCTGCAATACGAGGCATTGCTGTTTGCCGCCTCTTTGCGCCACAGCAGCCCCGATTTCGCCGGCCGCCTGTTTGTCGCTGTTCCACAACCCAGCCAACATTGGTCACAAGATCCCAGCATCCAGGACGAAGATATCCTTAAAGCGTTGCGCCAATTGGATGCCGAGCTGCTGCCTTTTGAAAATCAGGTCTTTGGCCAGACTTACCCGCATGGGAACAAGATTGAGGCGTTGTCGGCTTTGCCAGAAGGCGAGCCGTTTGTGTTCTTCGACAGTGACACGCTGATCACCGGAGATTTGCACGCTGTTCCCTTCGACTTTGCCCACCCCGGTGCATCGCTGAAAGTCGAGGGGACATGGCCACGCCCAACGCTATATGGGCCCGGATATGATGGTATCTGGAAGGCGCTTTATCACAGGTTCAATCTTGATTTCGAAAGTTCGGTCGACACGAGCCAACCGCATGATTATTGGCGGCGGTATTTGTACTTTAACGCTGGCTATTTCTTCCATTCTTGCCCCCGCATCTTTGGCGACAGGTTCCGTGACTATGCGCGCACTATCCGGGATGAAGATATCCCAGAGCTGGCCGGCCAGACATTGGACCCCTGGCTTGACCAGATCGCTCTGCCCTTGGTGATCCATTCCCTTGGCGGGGGGCGAGACGCCCTGCCCCACGGCCTGTTGGATGGCACCGTGAGCTGTCACTATCGCCTGTTCCCACTGCTTTACGCACGTGAAAGCGACCATGTGGTCGAGCTGCTGGAGACGGTGGTAGCGCCAAACCGCATCAAAAAAGTGCTCAAAGGGTATGAGCCGATCCGAAAGCTGGTCATTCAGCGAAAGGGTCACAAGATCCGCGAGATGTTCGACCGAGACAACCTGCCCCAACGCGAGCAGGCTATACGTAACAAAATCAAGGCAAAGGGCCTATGGATGCGCTGACAGGATTGTTGTGCGCAGCCCGTCAATCGCCTACAGAGTCTGCAACCAAAAAATCAACGGGAGATTTCCAGAATGTCTGACGGCCCAAGCTACGGTTTCGACACGCTTCAGATTCATGCGGGCGCACGTCCCGATCCGGCGACAGGTGCGCGCCAAACGCCAATCTACCAAACCACCGCTTACGTGTTCCGCGACGCCGATCACGCCGCTGCGCTGTTCAACCTGCAAGAAGTGGGCTTCATATACTCCCGCCTGACCAACCCGACCGTGGCCGTTCTGCAAGAACGCGTCGCCACGCTGGAAGGCGGCGTTGGGGCTGTGTGTTGTTCCTCGGGTCACGCCGCGCAGATCATGGCGCTGTTCCCGCTGATGGGACCGGGGTGTAACGTCATTGCCTCGACCCGCCTTTATGGCGGCACGGTCACTCAGTTCAGCCAGACCATCAAACGCTTTGGCTGGTCCGCCAAATTCGTCGACATGGACGATCCCGAGGCGGTAAAAGCCGCGATTGATGACAACACCCGTGCGGTGTTCTGTGAATCCATTTCGAACCCCGGCGGCTATGTGACCGATATTCGGGCGATGGCTGACATCGCCGACGAAGCCGGCGTACCGCTGATTGTCGACAACACTTCGGCAACACCTTACCTGTGCCGCCCCATTGAACAGGGCGCGACATTGGTGGTGCACTCGACCACCAAATACCTGACCGGGAACGGCACCGTCACCGGCGGCTGCATCGTGGATTCGGGCAAATTCGACTGGTCAGCGAATGACAAGTTCCCCTCGCTCAGCGAGCCCGAGCCAGCCTATCACGGGTTGAAATTCCACGAGACCTTTGGCCCGCTCGCCTTTACCTTCCACGGCATCGCCATCGGTCTGCGCGATCTGGGCATGACCATGAACCCGCAAGCCGCCCACTACACGCTGATGGGGATCGAGACCCTGTCGCTGCGGATGGAGCGTCATGTCGAGAACGCACAAAAGATCGCGGCCTGGCTCGAGGCGGACGACCGCGTCGATTATGTGACCTATGCGGGCCTGCCCTCGTCGCCCTATCACGACCGGGTCAAGGCACAATACACCAAGGGTGCCGGTGCCCTGTTCACCTTTTCTGTAAAGGGCGGCTATGACGCCTGCGTCAAACTTGTGAACGCGCTGGAAATCTTCAGCCACGTCGCGAACCTTGGCGATGCGCGGTCGCTGATCATCCACTCGGCCTCGACCACGCACCGTCAGCTGACACCCGAACAGCAAGAGGCCGCAGGGGCCGGTCCGGGGGTTGTTCGCGTTTCGATCGGGATCGAAGACGTCAATGACCTGATCGCGGATCTGGACCAGGCTTTGGCAAAGGCGACTGCCTAAATCATGCCGAAGCACACGGTGAACGCACTTGGCCAACCCGTGGGCATGCCGGTCTCGGGTGAGTTTCCTCGCCCGACGCCAGCTCGCACGGGCATGCAGGGTCGGTTCTGTTCAGTGGTGCCTTTGGACGCGAAACAGCATACGTCCGGTCTGTACCGGGCGTTTGCCGAAGACAAGGACGGTCGAAACTGGACCTATCTGCCCGAAGAACCAATAACATCTGAAGTGGCTTTCGCTGATTGGATGGTTTGGGCTGAGAACAGCGCAGACCCGTTGTTTCACACGGTGCTTGACGGCGATGGAGCTCCGGTTGGGCATGCCACATATCTGCGCATTCAGCCCGACGCGGGGGTCATCGAGGTGGGATACATTCATTTCTCACCCTTGTTGCAGCGCACCCCTCTGGCCACCGAGGCCATGTATCTGATGATGCGCCGCGTCTTTGATGAGCTTGGCTATCGGCGCTATGAGTGGAAATGCGACGCCCTGAACGCACCCTCGCGCAGCGCGGCCGAGCGGTTGGGCTTTACCTTCGAGGGTGTTTTTCGCCAAGCAACCCACTATAAAGGGCGCAACCGGGACACAGCGTGGTATTCAATTCTGGATAGTGAATGGCCACGCATCCAGACTGCGTTCGAAACATGGCTATCGCCAGAAAACTTCGACCAATCGGGCCAGCAGCGTCACACACTGCAGGCCCGAGCGGCTGAGTAGTATTTATTCGGATATCGCAAATTCCATCGTAACATTGACCGAGACTGAAATCTCACCGCCTGCCACCGGAACCCCCGCCGAATCCGCAACTTTGAATTCGCGCATCTGCGCGGCAGGGCGGATACCTCCGACATGCTCGTTGATTTGTTGCACAGGTCCCAAAGTCAGCGAGGCAGCCTGCGCCAGTTGCTCTGCCTTGGCAGTTGCTTCGGCCACAGCTTTGGCGCGGGCTTGCGCCTCAAGCGGTTTAGGGTCCTGAACACCAAAGCTCAGCCCCCCGAAGTCATTTGCGCCATCTTGGATGACGGCATCCATTACGGCACCCAGTTGTGTTAGGTCACGAACCCGTACGAATACTCGGTTTGATGCCGAAAAGCCCGAAATCTCGGGTCGGTCGCCGTTGGGGTTATTTCGGCCCGACCAAACCGGCGAGAGCGACAGATCCCTTGTTTGGACATCCCGTGCTTCAATGCCCATCTGCTCCAGACGCGCCAATATTGCCGACACCGCGTCGGACGTGGCCTGCATCGCGTTTGCGGCCTCGGCATCCTCATGTGTCACTCCTAGTGTTATGGTCGCCATATCGGGCACCGCCAGAGCGGTCCCAAGGGCGTCGACAGTAATGCGACGTTCTTCCGCATGGGCCATCCCTGCCGCCGTTGCAGCCATCAAAGCCGCTAAAAAAGCGTATTTCTTCAAGGTCTTCCCTCCGATCTCTTTGTCATAAACATGGGGTGGCAACGGTCTGCCGAACAAGGGGGAAACCCGGCTTTTTCTTTCCCTCGGCAAGATCCTGCTTTAATGTCAGTCTGCGGACAGAATGACTGTCTGCTTAGACGATGACAATTATGGTTCTTCCGGATTATGAAACCCGCTTTTGCGCTGTCTTTTTCTACTGCCGGAATTTCTTTGCACCACTTTTCAGATGGTGACTGGTTCTGCGTTGGTGATGTCTCGCTGGATGCCCCGGATTTTTCGGATCAGGTCAAAGCACTGCGCGACAAAGGATTCGCGCTGGAAAATGACCTGAATTGCAAGCTGGTCCTACCGGCCGATCAGGTTCGGTTCCTCAGCCTTGAAACCGGCGATGAAGATGCCACAGGACAGAGCCTATTGGTTCAGACCGCGTTAACGGATGCGACGCCCTATACGCTTGAAGACCTGAGATACGACACCGCATCCGACGGCGCGGTGATACATGTGGCAGCGATCGCCCGGCAGACGCTGGATGAGGCAATGGCATTCGCCAACGACTACGGCTTTGTTCCGACCCAGGTCACGACCAACACCGACGAGCAGGACTACCCATCCGAGCCTGAATTCCTGGCACCAAGAAACCCGGCCCCCGCAGAAGAGACTCCCGTTTCGGCGCTTCCGGTGCACGCGATCGCGGCCGAAGAAAAGCCAACGGAATTCCGCGCAGCGGCGGCTGCAGAGCACCACGAGGCGTCACTTTCAAACCGTCTTGAAGGATACGGTATACCTATCAGCGCCGCGGCTGCCCTGGGTATCGCCGCCGTTTTGATGTGGGCCTTCCTTGGGTCGGGTGATGATGATGCCACTCTACCGGAAACGGCACTTGTCGAAGAAGCAACGCAGGAGACACCACCCAAAACCGCCGTGTCTGAAGCAGAAACCCCGGAATCGTCCCCAATCACAGCCGAACCCAAACCAGCTGAAAAGCCAACGGAATTGACCGCTGTCGAACCGGCACCAGAAACCTCAGTTGAAGACACCGATCCCAAAGCGCCCAAGGTTTCGCCGACCGATGCCGCCATTCTTGAGGCTTTGAAGATTGCACCCACCGAAGTCGAGCCGATTGAAACACCCCACGAACCAGAGCAGCTGCATGCTGGCGCGCAAATAGGCTCGGTTGAGCCTCTGTCTGGTCCTGCGTCGGAATCGCCTGATGCCCAATTTATAGCGTCAACCGATCGATCAGACCTGTCGCGCGATGCCGTGGCTCCGCCATTGGTGACCGGGTTTGCGATGGGTGACATATACTCCCAACCCAGAGAACCCAGCGCCTCAGGGACGCGGTTTGATCTGGACGAACGCGGACTTGTGAGCGCAACAGCAGAAGGCACGCTGAATCCGGACGGTGTTCTAGTTTTCCTTGGCCGACCGTCAAAAGTCCCGCCAGAAGTACCAGTCCGTTTCGAACAGGAACCAATTGAAGAAGAGCCAACGACCAGACTGGCAGAGCTGCGGCCCAACCCTCGTCCATCCGATCTGATAGAACGGTTCGAACGGCAGCAACTTGGCGGACGAACTCTTGCCGAATTGGCGGTTCTTCGGCCCAAGCTACGTCCGGCGTCGTTGCAACAAAGCCCACAGGTAGACGAAACACCAACCGCGCTGGCAGTTGTTCGCGTCCCACGCCCGAAACTGCGCCCTGCCGGTGTTAACAGACCTGCGAGCACCAACGCTGTTAGTCTTGGGTCGACCGCCGCGATAGAGCGCAGCACCAACGAACCTGACACTTTCCAACCGCGGGCGGTGGCTCCGAAAATTCCGTCATCGGCGTCGGTTGCACGGCAGGCAACGATCGACAACGCGATCAACCTGCGAAAACTGAATCTCATAGGCGTGTATGGCACCCCGGCAAACCGCCGCGCGTTGGTGCGGTTGCCCAGCGGGCGCTACAAAAAGCTGAAGGTTGGGGATCGTCTGGATGGCGGCAACGTTGTCGCGATCAGTGACAGCGAATTGCGATATCAAAAACGCGGTCAGAACGTTACGCTGAAAATGCCCAGAAGTTAAAGGCAGCACAGGTGATGCGCCGCCCAATATACGCAGTAGATAACCAGCTCAGGCCGCTGATATTTCACCACTTTCGATCTGCTCGCGCTCGATGGATTCGAACAGCGCCTGAAAGTTGCCCTCGCCAAATCCATCGTCACCTTTGCGCTGGATGAACTCGAAGAATATCGGCCCGATCACAGTTTTTGAGAAAATCTGAAGCAAGATCCGCGTTTCGCCGCCGTGCAGAACGCCTTCGCCATCGATCAGAATGCCGTGTTTCATCATCCGATCCAGTGGCTCTTCGTGGTCGACCACGCGGTCTTTGGACATATGGTAGTACGCTTCGTTTGGACCGGGCATGAATTTCAAACCCTTTTCGGCAATCGCATCCGTCGACGCATAGATATCCTCGCTGCCGACGGCGATATGCTGGATGCCTTCACCCTTGTACTTTTTCAGATAAGAGACGATCTGCCCGGTCTCGCCGCGATCTTCGTTGATCGGGATGCGAATACGGCCACAGGGCGATGTCAGCGCGCGGCTGTAAAGCCCTGTGAACTTACCCTGAATATCGAAAAAGCGGATCTCACGGAAGTTGAACAAATCGCCGTAAAACTTGAACCACTTGTCCATATTTCCCTTGTAGACGTTGTGGGTGAGGTGATCGAGGTAATAAAACCCGTCACCCCGCGGCTTGGACTGTTCGGTCCACTTGAACTCTTGGTTGTAGGGAGACGTCTCATAATATTGGTCGATGAAATAGATCAAAGACCCGCCGATCCCTTTGATCGCAGGTAAGTCCATCGTTTTGTCCGCAGCATCATAGGGCTCGGCGCCCTTGCTGACCGCGTGTTCATAGGCTTTTTGCGCATCCACGACGCGCCACCCCATCGCCGGTGCACAAGGGCCATGTTCTGCAACAAACTTAGCTGCAAAACTGTCCGCATCCGCATTGAGGATGTACGTCACATCGCCTTGCTGCCAAAGTTCCACCGATGGCTTCGTCTTATGGTGACCGACCAACTCAAAGCCCATCTTGGTGAAAAGATCACGCAGCTCTTGCGGGTTGGGATGGGCAAATTCGACAAATTCGAAACCGTCGGTTCCGGCGGGGTTTTCGTTGCTGATGGCAGATTTCGGGGCGTTATGCGGGAAGGGTCCCATGGCGCGTCTCCGTGAAAACAGGAATTTCTTTGCTGATTCCAAAATACGCCTTATTCGGCGCTGTTTCTGCGCATTGTTTTCGAGTAAACTAGGTGGAAACGCGTGATGTCCGCACCAAAACAGATTTTTACGAAAGAAGTCCGCATATGCTGGATTCCACCGATACGCGACTCTTATCAGCACTTCAGACAAATGCGCATCTGACGGCGCATCAGCTGGGTGAGATGCTGAACCTGTCGCCCAGTCAAGCCGGCCGCCGTCGTCAAAGGCTGGAGGCTGAAGGATACATCACCGGCTACGCCGCGCGTCTGGACCCGCTGAAGCTGGGGCTGCAGGTACAAGGCTTTGTTCAGGTCCATCTCGGCACTCACGGTCCGGAACAATCCGAAAGCTTTGCCCGCATGGTCGACACCCGGCCCGAAATCACCAGCGCTTGGACGATGACAGGTGAGGCAGATTACCTGCTTCATGTCTATTGCGACGATCTATCCGCCCTCAATCGCTTGCTTCATCAGGTGATACTGCCGCATCCTGCGGTAGCACGTGTGCAAAGCCAGATCGTTATGGACCAACTCAAGCGCGACGCGCCCCTGCCTACCTGACCCAAAGAGGATAATATGGACGATTTCCTTTACCAGGCTTCGATCTATCTGGCTGCCGCCGTGATCGCTGTGCCGCTGTCGGCGCGCCTGGGGCTTGGTTCGGTCTTGGGATACCTAGCTGCAGGGATCGTCATAGGGCCCATGTTTGGACTGGTCGGCGCCGAAACCGAAAGCCTGCAGCATGTGGCCGAGTTCGGCGTGGTCATGATGCTGTTCCTGATCGGGCTGGAACTGGAACCTCGCGCTTTGTGGGACATGCGCGAGCGCTTGCTGGGATTGGGTGGCCTTCAGGTTTTGCTGTCTACCGGAGTGATCGCGGGCGTTGCCATCTACGCCAATCATCCGTGGTCCGTAGCACTGGCAGTCGGTTTGACCTTGTCTTTGTCCTCAACAGCGATCGTTTTGCAAACCTTGTCCGAAAAAGGCTTGATGCAAACGAACGGAGGGCGCGCGACTTTCTCGGTGCTTTTGACGCAAGACATTGCAGTGATCCCGATCCTTGCGCTGCTACCGTTGCTGGCCCTGCCGGCGATTCCGCAAATTCAGAATGACGGTTCCATAAACAGGGCCGCAACGGACCTTCACGACAAGGCGCATCACAGCTTGTCACTGGTCGAAGGCCTGCCGGGCTGGGCCGTCACATTGGTCACTATCGGTGCCATTGCCTTTGTTATTCTGGCTGGAGTCTACCTGACCCGCCCCCTATTCCGCTTTATCCACGCCACGCGCCTGCGCGAGATGTATACAGCATTGGCATTGATGATCGTTGTCGGGATTTCCTTTTTGATGACGTTGGTTGGCCTTTCCCCGGCCCTCGGTGCGTTTCTGGCGGGGGTAGTACTGGCCAGCTCGGAATTCCGGCATGAGATGGAAAGCGATCTGGAACCCTTTAAGGGTCTGTTTCTTGGCCTGTTCTTCATCACCGTCGGGGCCGGAATTGACGTCGCCTACTTCTTCAATGATCCGTTTGATCTGATCGGGTTGGCCCTTTTAGTCATCCTCGTCAAAGGGATCATTCTGTTTCTGGTCGGCCGCGCGTTCAAATTGCGTGGTCGCGATCATTGGCTGTTCACGCTGGGGCTGGCGCAAGCGGGCGAGTTTGGGTTTGTTCTACTTGCCTTTTCGACCCAGCAGAACGTCATCCCGCCCGATTTGTCACAAAAGCTGCTGATGATCATCGCTTTGACCATGTTGATCACGCCGCTTCTGTTCATCATCTATGACCTGTTGTCGCGCCGGATGAGCGACGGCGCTCCGACACCCGAACCCGATGAGATAGATGAAAAAGGCCCTGTGATCATTGCCGGGATTGGCCGTTTCGGTCAGATCGTCAACCGGCTGGTTCAGGCCAGTGGAACCAAGACGGTCGTTTTGGACCACGACATTGAGACGGTCCAACTGATGCGTCGGTTCGGCGTCAAAGGGTTTCTGGGCGACCCCACCCGTCCTGAACTGCTGCGCGCCGCTGGCCTGGAAAAAGCTGCTGTTTTGGTGGCCGCGATGGACGATCCTAAACAAGTTACTCGTCTGGTTGGGTTCGCACGTCGTCAGCGACCCGATTTGCACATTATCGCCCGCGCCCGGGACAGAACCCATGTCTATGAACTGTATCAGGCTGGCGCCAATGATATCGTGCGCGAGATGTTTGACGGATCACTGCGCGCCGGTCGGTATGTTCTGGAAAACATCGGCCTGAGCGAATACGAGGCCGCGCAGGCCGAACAGACCTTCTATCATCACGACAGGATGTCGGTACGCGAGTTGGCCGAGCTTTGGATTCCCGGAATGCCGACAGCCGAGAACAAGAAATACATCGAACGGGCCCGACAGTTCGAAAAGGATCTCGAAACCGAGCTGTTGGAACTGGCCGAAAAACACGCCAAAAAGTCAGCCTGACCCAAAGGGTCAGGCCATAAGATCAACCGTCTGACACGCCCGCCTCGGCAAAAGTTGCCATGCCAGAATGACAGGCCATTGCGCTTTTGAGAATATTGATCGCCAGAGCGCCACCCGATCCCTCGCCTAGTCGCAAACCAAGGTTCAGCAGCGGCTGTTTGCCCAGCTTTGCCAAAACCGCGCCATGGGCACCTTCGGCACTTTGATGTCCAGCGACGGAATGATCCAACGCGCCGTCGGCGACATCCGCCAAACACGCAGCGGCGGCCGAGCAGATGAAACCATCCAAGATGACCGGGATGCGCAATACCCGCGCTGCCGCGATCGCTCCAGCCATGGCGGCGATCTCGCGTCCGCCGAGACGGCGCAGAATTTCGATCCCATCACCCGTGCCGCCATGCAGCGCAACGCCTTCGGCCACAACACGGGTTTTATTCGCAAGACCAGCGTCGTCTACACCGGTGCCCCGGCCCGTCCAGTCCGCAGCGTCACCGCCAAACAAGGCGCAGGCAATTGCGGCAGCCGGGGTGGTGTTGCCAATTCCCATCTCGCCAACCACCAACAGATCGGCGGCTGCGTCTACCGCGCCCCACCCCGTGCGAAGCGCGGCCAACACCTCGGCCTCAGACATCGCAGGACCCGCGGTGAAATCCGCTGTTGGACGGTCCAACTCAAGCGCATGTACATCCATGGTCGCGCCTGCCGACTTGGCAAGCTGGTTGATGGCCGCTCCGCCATGCTCAAAGTTCATCACCATCTGAACGGTGACTTCCGGTGGAAACGCAGACACACCCTGCGCCGTTACGCCATGGTTTCCGGCGAAAACAATCACCTGCGGTGCCGAAATCTGTGGCCGCGCATCCCCGCGCCAACCCGCATACCAGATGGCCAGATCCTCAAGCCGCCCCAATGCGCCGGGTGGCTTGGTCAGTTGCCCATTTCGGTCTACGGCTCCGTTCACAGCGTCCTGATCAGGGCCCGGCGCACGAAGAAGGGCATCTCGAAAGGAATTTAGGTCTTTAAGTTCAGGCAGCATCCAAAGCCTCGTTGCATCAGAGTGGTCCTGTGTGTTTAACCGAAGCTATCCATCCAACAAGACCCTGAAAGGCGTGGAAATGGCAAAAAACGACACGGTGCCCATTTCCTTGTGGGATATTCCGCTGGCTTTGGTCTTGTTGACGCGCTTGCCCGTCCCCAAACTGCCTTCGCAAGTATTTGCGCGACAGGCCAGCGCTGCATGGGCCTTTCCTCTCGTCGGAGCTATTCTTGGCGCTTTGGCCTGCTGTGTCGGTTGGGCTGCGATGTCGATCGGGCTGAACGCCACGGCCAGCGCCCTTTTGGTGGTAACCTCACTAATTCTGTCCACTGGCGCCATGCACGAGGATGGCCTGGCAGATACAGTTGACGGGTTTTGGGGCGGCTTCACCTCCGAACGTCGGCTGGAGATCATGAAAGACAGCCACATTGGCACGTATGGCGTTTTGGCGTTGATCCTGTCACTTTTCTTACGCGTCACCTTGATCGAGACGCTGATCGCGGCCCAGTATTTCTCGGCAATTTTGGCCGCAACTGTCTGGTCGCGCGCGATGATGCCCCCTGTTATGGCCAGCTTACCGAATGCACGAGGGTCGGGGCTGAGCCAATCGGTTGGCGCCCCAAAGATATCTATTGTCGCAGGCGGCGTCGGATTGGCGTTCGGGATTTGCGCAGTTCTGATCGGGATTTCCGCTTTAGCGGCCGTTCTGTTGAGCGCGCTGGCAGTTTTGGCTCTGGCAATGGTCGCAAGGTCCAAGATCGGCGGTCAGACAGGCGACGTACTGGGCGCGACTCAGCAAATCTCTGAAATCGCTATGCTGCTGACATTGGTTACTTTGCTTTAGGACGAGCCACCTGTCTCAATCCGCAGCACCTCGCCGCAGTGTTTGCAATGAACTGCATCGGGGTCGTGACGGAATAGGCCGCAACTCGGGCATTTGTAGCGCACCTTCTGCGGCATGAAAATTGCCTGCGCGAGACGCACAAATAGCGCAACACCTACCACCATAATGAAAACTGAAAAGAGTTTACCACCCGGAGTGGCCAATGTGATGTCCCCGAAACCAGTGGTGGTCAGCGTCGCCATCGTAAAATATAGCGCGTCGATATAGGCTGTCTGGCTGTTCTCAGGGATGAAGAATACCAAAACAGCTGTCGAGGTCACGAACACAAAAACCAAAAGGTTGATGGCCGCGATCACCGCATCTTCATGTGTGCGGAAAAACGAGCTGTCGCGGCGCAGGTCTCGCAGCAAGTGATACGAATGAATCAAGCGCAACGCCCTGAGAATACGCAAAAACGCCAGATTACCAGTGATCAGGGGGTCAAGCATCAAAGACAGAATGACTACCACATCCGCCAGTGTGTAAACCTTGAGGAAAAGCTGCCAGGGTTTCTTTGCGATCCACAGACGGGCAGAAAAATCCAACAGGATCAAAAAGCCCACGATCATGCTGGCGGCTGAAATTCCGGGACCATGAGGAATATGCGCCGTGGCAATAAAGAAAACGATAGTTCCGGCGTCGAACAGGATCAGACAATATCGGAACCAGACCGACACCGGATCGTGGCCGATATACAGATACCTGAGAGTTTTCTTTATCCTTGCCATCTATCCGCCTCTACCAAAACGGAAATTAGCGGATTTTCCTCAGTTCACCAAGCCCGTCAAACGGAAAAGACCGCCTGTGATACAGGCGGCCCATCGAAATTTGTAGCCGGTGGATT
Source organism: Ruegeria sp. D3 (assembly GCF_056534465.1). NCBI lineage: Bacteria > Pseudomonadati > Pseudomonadota > Alphaproteobacteria > Rhodobacterales > Roseobacteraceae > Ruegeria > Ruegeria sp. D3. The sequence continues at coordinate 303,602 of NZ_JBQFPK010000002.1, read as the reverse complement.
AGGCGGCGCGCGATGTCAGGACTTCGTCCACCTGTTTGGCCGCAGACACCTCGCCTGCCCCTGAAACGGCGGCAACTTCACGGGTCAGACGCTCAAGCGCAGCCTCGTACAGCTGACGTTCGGAATAGCTTTGTTCGCGCTGATCATCGGTGCGGTGCAGATCGCGGACAACTTCGGCGATCGAGATCAGGTCGCCTGAGTTGATTTTCTGCTCATATTCCTGCGCCCGACGCGACCACATTGCGCGCTTGACCTTGGCCTTACCCTTCAAGGTTTTCATCGCCTGACTGATAACGTCCGGTGAACTCAGCGACCGAAGACCAGATTCTGTTGCCTTGTTGGTCGGAACGCGCAAGGTCATCTTGTCTTTTTCAAAAGAAATCACGAACAGCTCGAGCGAATATCCCGCGACTTCCTGCTCCTCGATCGAGATGATCTGTCCTACGCCATGGGCTGGGTAGACAACATAATCGTTCGGGCGGAACTCAAGCTTTTTCGACTTAGACATACAGGTTCATCCTTGGTTAAATGAGCTGGACAACAGACAACAATACGCCCCAACCCGCGCACTCTGGCCCGGTCAGGCGGTTTGTTTGTCTAAAAATCAAAACTCCAAAGCGTACATACTTACGGAGTCATCCCCAGCTCAGTCATCATTCAGCTACTAAGTATATCACAAAAATGCGACACACGAAAGCAGCGTGGATAGTCAAAGCACTAAATTTGACTAAAAACAGAATCTTAAGAGGATTTCTTGCTCTTAAACTAAAGAGTTTAGGCGGCGAATCGCTTAACCGCCTTCACCCGGTGCTTCCGAGAAATACTTCTCCATTTTACCCTCTTCACCGTCGCGTTCTTCAGCTTCGGGCAGCGGGTCTTTTTTGGTAATGATAACCGGCCACATTTCCGAGTATTTCCGGTTGAACTCGACCCATTGGTCCATGCCCGGCTCGGTGTCGGGGCGGATGGCGTCGGCGGGGCATTCGGGTTCGCAAACGCCACAGTCAATGCACTCGTCCGGATGAATGACCAGCGTGTTTTCACCTTCATAGAAACAATCCACCGGGCACACTTCGACACAGTCGGTGTATTTGCAGCCAATGCAGTTTTCAGTGACAACGTAGGTCATGTTCGGATTCCCGTTTGCGCTTTGGACGTCTAGCTAAATCAGTATGGCGTCGGCTTCAAGATAGGATCAGCTATCGAGATTGCGAGAAAGATCAAGCGCGCGCCGATCTTTCTTGGTTGGACGACCTTTTCCTTCAAAGCTTGGATTTTGCGGCGGCTTGTACTGCTTTTCGGTCAAATCCGTATATAGCGTTTGTGCCTCGGGGGCCGGGCCGCGGCGTTCACCCAGTTTTTCCACCCGCACAACACGCACAATGCGGCCCTGCGGAAAGGTCAGAACGTCTCCGGGGCTGATAGCTATCGCCGGTTTCAGCACCCGGTTGCCGTTCAAGCGCACATGGCCGCCGCTGACCTGTTTGGCCGACAGGCTGCGGGTCTTGAAGAACCGCGCCTGCCATAGCCATTTGTCGATCCGCAGCTTGGCCTCGGACATGCGCGTTTAGTTGCTGTCCTTCAGCCCCATCAACGCAGCGGCGAAGGGGTTGTCGGGGTCAATGGCTTTCTCTTTCTTGGGCGGACGGGCCGAGAAGGATTTCGCGCCTTGCGGCTTGCCACCCTTTTTGCCCTGCGGGCGGCGGTTGTCCTGAGGTTTGCCACGCGGCTTGCCCTTGCCCTGCCCCTGTTCGCGGCGCGGGCCACGATTTTGCTGACGCTGACGGCCCCACGTGAAGGTGTAGAACACCTCAACCTCGGGCTCATCACTTGCGGGTTCTGCGACCGGAGCCTCGGCTGCCGCCTCGGTACTTTCGGTGGCCTCGGCTGCCGCCTCGGCGGGTGCGGCGGCCTCATCTGTCGCACCTGCGTCTGCCGGGGTTTCCTCAGTCACAGGTTGCTCGGACGCTTCTGCCGCAGGTTGTTCAGCAGGAGCGGCTTTGACCTTTTCACGCTCGCCACGCTCGGCCTTGTAACCCAAGCCTTGCATCAGGTCGGCGAATTGTTCCAGAGTCATACCGGTGATCGAGAGCATGTCGGGCTTGGCTTCGAACCCACCACGACTGTCCTCGGAGCGCAGCATGTCGGCCAGACGTTCCAGCATGTCGATGCGGATCGAACGCTCACCGGCATCGCGGTAACCGCACATTGTGTCATAGCCCCGCGGCGCGTCCTTGGCGACGGGCACCGTGACCAGACCCGGAGGTGGCGCTTCGGGAAATTCCTGCAAACCACCCGCAAGCGCCCACAGAACAAGACGAAGGCGCGTCGGCGCAGGTTTCAGCAGCAGCGGCATGAAGATGGTGAACTGCCCGAACCGGATGCCGTGCTTGCGCAGCGCGCCGCGGGCGTCCTGATCCAGATCCTTCACGTCTTGCGCGACCTGCGCGCGAGGCAGAATGCCCAATGCCTCGACCATGCGGAAGGCAAACCCCTTGGCCAGACCGCTCAGCTCCTCGTCCCGTGACAAGTTCAGCAGCGGTTCAAACAGCGCAGCCACCTTGCGGTCGATGAAGTGCTGCAAGCGGCGCTGCACTTTTTGTTCGACGTCGGGGCCTGCGGCTTCATCCACGAAGACCTCGACCATGGGCTTGAGCGGTTCTGCCCCGGCTACCAGCTTGCCGACGGCATATTCGCCCCACATAAGGCCACCTTGTTCGGTGAAATCAATTTCGGTATCGGGCGCGTTGTAGAAGCGATCGGCGCGCAGATGGAATTGCGGCGCGAGGGCCTGCAAGGACGCCGATTTCAAAGCTTTCGCCTCGGTCCCCTGCGCAGCCTTGTCCGGGCTAAACCGGAACCCTTCCAAACGACCGACGAATTCGCCTTCGACGGTCACTTCACCCTTGTCATTTACTTCGGCCAAAAGGGCCTCCTTCTGTTTGAGCCGCCGCAGCAAAACGGATGTGCGCCGGTCCACAAATCGTTGGGTCAGACGGTCATGTAATGCATCTGACAGCCTGTCTTCTACAGTGCGCGTTTCCTCACGCCAATGGGATTCGTCACGCACCCATCCGTTTCGTTGCGCAACATATGTCCAGGTGCGAATATATGCTAGCCGTTTGGAGAGCGCATCAATATCTCCGTCCGTCCGATCAATCCGGCGGATTTGCCGCGCCATAAAGTCATCGGGGATCGACTGGCGTTCGTGCAGATGCCCGTAGATCACCTCGAGCAGGCTGGCATGTTCCGAATGGCTGATGCCGCGAAAATCGGGGATTCGGCACACATCCCACAGCAAGCGCACGGATTGAGGATCGCTGGCGCGGGCCATGACCTCGGTCACTTGTGACAGCGATTTCAGCACGTTCAGATCGTCGGCGGGCCGTGCTTTGAGCAGGTTTTCGTTGTCGGGACTGACTTCTAGCGAGTCGATCAGCGCCTCGATGGATCCGAACCGCAAGGCAGCATTCCGCCAGTTCAGCTTTTTCATCGGCGTGAAGCGGCTGTCCATGATCGCTTGTGCTGTGCCTTCGTCCAACGGCGGGGCCTCGCCCGTGACGCCAAACGTGCCATCCGACATCCCACGCCCGGCCCGGCCCGCGATCTGGGCCAGTTCGTTTGGGGCCAAGGGCCGCATCCGCCGACCGTCAAACTTGGTCAGCGAAGAAAACGCCACGTGATTCACGTCCAGATTCAAGCCCATACCGATGGCGTCGGTGGCGACCAGATAATCCACCTCGCCATTCTGATAGAGATCCACCTGCGCATTCCGCGTGCGCGGGCTGAGTGCCCCCATGACCACGGCCGCCCCGCCCTTTTGACGACGCAGCAGTTCCGCGATGGCATAGACGTTATCAACCGAGAACCCGACGATGGCGCTGCGTGGAGGCATCCGGCTGATCTTTTTCGACCCGGCATAGACCAGTTGAGACATCCGTTCGCGCCGCACAAACTGTGCCTCGGGCACCAGCGCTGATATGGGACCACGCATGGTGTCCGAGCCTAGAAACAGCGTCTCGCTTGTACCGCGAGACCGCAGCAGACGGTCGGTGAAAACATGGCCGCGCTCGGGGTCGGTACACAGCTGGATTTCGTCGATTGCCACGAAATCGGCACCCATGCCTTCGGGCATCGCCTCGACCGTGCAGACCCAGTATTGGGTGCGCGGCGGCACGATCCGTTCTTCGCCCGTAACAAGCGCCACGACGGACGGCCCGCGAATGGCGACGATCTTGTCATAAACCTCGCGCGCCAGCAGACGCAGCGGCAGGCCGATAACACCTGTCCGGTGGCCCAGCATCCGCTCGATCGCGTAATGAGTTTTGCCTGTATTGGTTGGGCCCAGTACGGCCACGATTCGGGATGACCCGCTCACTCTTGCCCCCTGCCCCTTAGAGGGACGAGCCCTCGACCTGAGGCTTCAGTCGATTCACCGCATTGGTTACTTCTTCATGATGGGGATGTATAGCCAATGCACGCTCGTAGACAGCCAGCGCTTTGTCCGGTTGGCCAATAATCTCAAAGATCAGGCCAAGACCGTAGATCGCTTCGTAATGGTTCGGGTTAAGTGTCAGCGCATATTCCAGATCAGCGGCTGCCAAGCCAAACCGTTCAACCCCAAAAAATGCCGACGCGCGTACGTGCCACCCTTCTGCAAAGTCAGGCGCATGATCGGTCAGCGCCGTCAGATGTTCGATAGCCGCCTTTGTATCACCGTCATCCAGCGCCTCACGTCCCCGTTCCAGCAACAGATCAGCCGAGGCTGAACCCGATAACGACCACAGAGACTTGAGTTGACGATCAATGCCAATCGCTTGATCGGGTGTTGATTGCGCCAGTTGCTGCAATAGCTCGGCTTCATCCCGTGAATCTGCCTGCTGTGCAAGACAAGGGATGGAAAACGTGACTAGCAGCGCGGTTGCCGCGACGATACCTTTGAGATTGGTGCTTGCAATGCTCATAACAACGGTCAGTGTAGCGTAGCGCAGGAGGATGTCCATTCCCTGTGCTCAAATCAAAGTGAGGAGAACCATGAGCGACACTCTGGAAAAAGCCGCAGCGGCGCTGAACGAAAAACTGGCCGACAGCGGCTTTGGCGCATCCGCCAAGTTTGCCATTGAAGGTGTGGGTTCGATTGTTCTGGACGGCAGCGGCGCGCGTGTCAGCGACGAAGATGCTGACGTCACCATGAACGCTGATGTCGACACGTTCGAACAAATCCTTAGCGGTGAGCTGAACCCGACCGGTGCTTTCATGTCCGGCAAGCTGACCGTCGATGGTGACATGGGTGTCGCCATGCAACTGGCATCGGCACTGGCCTGATGGAAATGTCGTCGGCCCCTTTGTTCGAAGACGTGGCCGGCGCACCCGCCGGTGGACAGGCCCATTGGCTGACGACCTCTGACGGGGTTCGCATCCGAGTGGCTCATTGGCTGCCACAGGGTGATGCGGTCGGGACTGTGTTCATGTTTCCCGGCCGTACCGAATATATCGAAAAATACGGAAATGCCGCGACCGAGTTCGTCGGGCGTGGATTTGCGTTTCTGGCAATCGACTGGCGTGGTCAGGGGCTAGCCGATCGCCCTCTGGACGACCCGCGTGTCGGACATGTCGATACGATACCGGATTATCAGATGGATGCTCAGGCCGCTTTTGCGCTGGCCACAGAGCTGGACCTACCCAAACCGTGGCACGTCATCGGTCACTCGATGGGCGGTGCCATTGGCCTGCGGGCTGTACTTGAAACTGACAAGTTTGCCACCTGCGCCTTCACGGGACCGATGTGGGGGATTTTCTTCACGCCGCTGATGAAACCGCTGAGCCGTTTGACCGCCTATTGGGGCCCTCGGTTCGGGCTGGGTGAGAAAACCCCGCCCACGACATCTTTGGAAAGCTACGTCCTGTCGCAACCGTTTGAAGGCAACGTGCTGACACGCGATCCGGCGATGTACCAGATGATGAAGGATCAGCTGAACGCCCACCCCGAGTTGACGCTTGGCGCACCCTCGACAATCTGGCTGCGCGAGGCGCTGGACGAATGCGCCTGGTTGATGGAGCAGACCGCCCCCACCATTCCGTGCCTGACTTTCCTTGGAACCCATGAACAGATCGTCGACCGCAAGGCGATCCGCGCCCGTATGGCCAACTGGCCCAGCGGCACGCTGGTGGAAATCCCCGACGGCGAACACGAGGTTTTGATGGAAGCGCCTGAGGTCCGCGGCCCCGTTTTCGACCAGTTGGCGGCGCATTTCATGGCTGCCGAACGTGAACCTGCCCTGTCTGACTAACACCCCGCTTGTGATCCCTGCCCGGCACGCCTAGATGTTGGCGAAAGCTGTTATTTCGAGGTGATCCATGCGCGACCTTCCCTTTCCCTTCCGTGACGCAAACGCAGTCGGCGGGTCCGACAATCTTGGCAACCTACCGGAATGGGACCTGACGGATCTGTACAGGTCGGAAGAGGCGCCGGAACTGTCGCGCGATCTGGACTGGCTGGAAGGCGAATGTGCGTCCTTTGCCGCAGACTACGAGGGCAAGCTGGCCGATCTGGATGCCGATGGCCTTCTGCAATGCGTCCTACTTAACGAAAAGATCAACGCCATTGCCGGGCGGATCATGTCCTTCGCCGGTCTGCGGTACTACCAGCTGACCACCGATGCGGACCGCGCCAAGTTCCTGTCGGATATGCAGGAAAAGATTACCATCTTCACAACGCCGCTGGTGTTCTTCACGCTTGAGATCAATCGTATCGACGATGACGCGCTGAAAGCCCGGTTCGACGCCAACGCGGATCTGGGCCGGTACGAACCCGTCTTCCGCCGCATCCGCGCGATGAAGCCCTATCAACTGTCTGATGAGTTGGAGAAATTCCTGCACGATCTGGGTGTTGTCGGCGATGCATGGGAACGTCTGTTTGACGAAACCATCGCCGGCCTGACCTTTGACATCGAAGGCGAAGAGCTGAACATCGAAGGCACCCTGAACCTACTGACCGAGCAGGACCGGAGCAAACGCGAAACCGCTGCTCGGGAATTGGCGCGGGTGTTTCAGGACAACGTCAAAACCTTTGCCCGTGTTCACAACACACAGGCCAAAGAGAAAGAAATCGTAGACCGCTGGCGCAATATGCCAACCGCTCAAACCGGTCGCCACCTGTCAAACGACGTGGAACCCGAAGTGGTTGAGGCTCTGCGCGAAGCCGTCGTCGCCGCCTATCCTAAACTGAGTCACCGCTACTACGAGCTCAAGCGCAAATGGCTGGGGCTGGACGTGATGCAGGTCTGGGACCGCAACGCGCCCTTGCCGATGGAAGACACACGCATCGTCGGTTGGGACGAGGCCGAAAAGACCGTAATGGATGCCTATAACGCGTTTGACCCGCGCATGGGCGATATCGCCGCCCCCTTCTTCAGCAAAGGCTGGATTGATGCCGCGGTGAAGCCGGGCAAGGCACCGGGTGCATTTGCCCACCCGACCGTCACCGACGTGCACCCCTACGTGATGCTCAACTATCTGGGCAAACCGCGCGACGTGATGACCCTGGCGCACGAGCTGGGTCATGGTGTCCACCAAGTACTGGCCGCCGGTCAGGGCGAGATGCTGTCCTCTACCCCGCTGACACTGGCCGAAACGGCCTCGGTCTTTGGTGAAATGTTGACCTTCCGCAAGATGCTGGATCAGGCCGAAACCCCCGAACAGCGCAAAGTGCTATTGGCGGGCAAGGTCGAGGACATGATCAACACGGTCGTCCGCCAGATTGCGTTCTATGATTTCGAATGCAAACTCCACGCCGCCCGCCGCGAAGGTGAGTTAACGCCCGACGACATCAACTCCCTGTGGATGAGCGTTCAGGCCGAAAGCCTTGGCCCCGCGTTCGAATTCATGGACGGGTACGAGACCTTCTGGGCCTATATCCCACACTTCGTCCACTCACCCTTCTACGTCTACGCCTACGCGTTTGGCGACGGCTTGGTGAACGCTCTCTATTCCGTCTACGCAAGCGGGTCCGATGGGTTCGAGGACAAGTATTTTGACATGCTGCGCGCCGGTGGTTCGATGCATCACAAGGAACTGCTGGCCCCGTTCGGGTTGGACGCGAGCGATCCCAAGTTCTGGGATAAGGGCCTGTCTATGATCTCGGGCTTTATTGACGAATTGGAAGCGATGGAGGGCTGATCATTTCTGGTTTTTGGTGGTCAGAAACACGGCCAGCACGATCAGCACACCCCCAAGGGCCGCAATCGGCGTGATTGCGGCCCCCAGAAACAGCGCCGAATTGACAAAAGTGAACACGACCGAGGCCGCAAACATCAAGGTTGCGGTCAAGGTCGAAACCCGCGCAGCAGCCTCGTACCACAAGTAATAGGCGCAGGCGGTCGGCAACACGCCCAGCAGGATCAGGAACACGACGTCATTCACCGTTGGAACCTGCATCGAAAACGCGGCAAGCGGCAGCAGAAGAACCCCAGAACACAAGAAGATGCCGAACAGGAAGTTCAGCCGCTCTCCGGTCGATTTCGAATTGCGCATAGCCCGACTGCTTGAGATCAGGAAGACCGCCCAGCTTAGTCCGGCACCGATTTCAAGAAGATCCCCGAATAGGGGCTCTCCACCTCCTTGAAAGTCCCGGAAAACGGTCAGAAAAACGCCCAGAATTGCCAAAACTGTGGCCAGAACATCGGTTCGCGTGACCGGTGTATCCGCAAAGAAATAAAGGAAAACCAGCACGAAAAAGGGCGCTGTGTTCTCCAAAACCATCGCATTGGCCGCGCCGGTATGTTCAAGCCCGATGTGGAACAGGATATAGTTCACAACGGTCGACAATACGGCCAGACGGAAATTCCAGTCACTCAACCGGATCGAGACGGAAACCCGCATCAGACGCAACATGCAATAAATCGCCAACGCCGCGATGAACAGGCGCGAGACCGCGATTTGCAACCCGCCCAGATCGCTGGTCAGATAGCGCACGATGACGCTATGGGTACCCCACAAGAACGCAGCCAGGAACCCAAGAACCAATCCATTCTGCAACAGGGGCTGTTTTGGCATGGGCACAGTCATGGACTATTTCAACTGACTGTCCTTGGACCCGCGCCGATTGATCCCGGACCGCGCTTTAAACGCACCGTCCCTATCCTGCTGGCAATCCAGACAGAGTTTCACCCCCGGCAAGGCAAGTCTGCGTTTCTCGGGGATCGGCTCTTCGCATTCTGCGCAATGGGTCAGGCTTTCGCCCTGAGGGCGCTTTTGCGCCTGCATCCGGGCCAGTTCGTCGGATATCGACGCCTCGATCTGTTCACTCACCGCGCCGTCACGCGCCCAGCCGCCAGCCATTGGTCGCCTCCTGTTTGGGTGGCAACCAGATTAAGTCACGGGGCCCATGTGTGGCAAGTCAGAGCGGCACTGCACCTTCGAACACGCGGTCAATCACCTCTTGCGTCCCTCGTGAAAACTCAAGCGCGCAAGGATAATCCGCCCCTTCACGCACTGAACGACAGAATGCCTCGACCTGCAGTTTATAGTGATCGTCGCCGGGGAACCGTGTGACCTGAACCTCAAGCCCCGGACGATGCAGTTCGACGCGTGCTTCGCCAAAGACTCGCGCGTTGAACGGTGCCGTCAGGCGAATAACGCCGCCCTCGCCGTGAAAGACCATCTCTTGATGGGGATGCATACGGATCGAAACGTAACTGGAATATGTAAAATCAGGGAATTGAGCACGAATTTCGGTGAAGGCATCAATACCGTTCTCCCACCGGATTGCAGATTGCACCGACACCGGTTCCTGCCCGGTAGCGAACCGTGCGCTGCCAATCACATAGACGCCGATGTCGCGCAGCCCTCCGCCACCGGTTTCCGCACGATTGCGGATGTTTTCGGTTTCCGCACGATTGTCAAAACTGAACGCCCCCGTCACATGCACGAGCTTACCAATAGCGCCATCTGCGATCAGCTTGCGCGCGAACTGCCACTGTGGATGATGCACGATCATATAAGCCTCGGCCGCCAGCAACCCGGTTTCATCCCGTTTAGCGATCAAGGCGTCAAACTCATGTGCCTGCATGGTCATCGGTTTTTCGCACAACACATGTTTGCCAGCGTCCAGCGCCTTCAAAGACCAATCTACATGCATGTGGTTCGGCAATGGAATATAAACCGCCTCGATCTGCGGATCAGCCAGCATCGCATCATAACTGTCGTAAACGGTCAGGTCCGGGCAAAACGCCTGAAAAGGTTCGGCCTTTTCCGGGCTGGACGTCGCCAATCCGGCAAACCGCGCCCCGTCCGCTGCATGAATGGCCGGTGCCATGAACCGACGCGCAAAATTCGCGGCGCCCAGTACACCCCATTGAACAGGTTTTTGCATTGATCCCTCCCACATTCTCGCAACGTCGTTATCGCTAACGGCAAAATCTCTGCTGTTCTAGCAATGTCTGGACGCGAAGTCAGGCTTTTATCTGCTTCAAACGAACGTAAGCTGACATCGCATACTGAAAGGAACCGGTAATGCGCAGATTTCTTAAATGGGTCGGCGGGCTGACAGGAGCAGCAATGGCCGCTGGATTGTTGATTTTCTTTGTTTTTTTGCCGCCCTATATCGAAGGAAAACGCAACAACGTCATCGACCACGCTCCGTACCCAGTGACAGATGAAGCCGCCGCGTTACACGAAACTTTGATCGTGGGCGACCTGCACGCTGACCCCCTGCTATGGAGTCGCGACCTGACCGAACGCGGTACGCGAGGACAGGTGGACATCCCCCGACTGATCGAAGGAAACGTTGCCCTGCAGGTCTTCACCGCGGTCACGAAATCCCCTGCTGGTCAGAACTATGAGGCCAACTCGGCCGATGCGTTCGACAATATCACCCTCCTGGCGATCGGGCAGCTTTGGCCGCTTCGAACCTGGGACAGCCTCATGCAGCGCGCAGTCTATCAGGCTGAAAAGCTGCATCAGTTCGAGGCAACCTCGGGTGGAAAACTGAAAGTTGTCAAATCCCGCAGTGATCTGGAGGACGTGCTGGCCGCACGTGCGAGCGGCCAAGCCGTCGTTGGTGGTATCCTGGGTATCGAAGGGGCCCACGCGCTTGAGGGGGATCTGACCAATCTGGATGCCCTGTTTGACGCCGGTCATCGGGTGTTTGGCCTTCAGCACTTCTTTGACAATGAATTGGGCGCATCTTTGCACGGACAGGCGAACACCGGACTGACGGAATTCGGTCGCGACGTCGTTGCCCAATTGGCCGAAATGCCCGTCGTCATCGACCTCGCCCATTCCAGCCCTCTGGTCGCACGGGATGTGATCGCGATGACGGACGTTCCACTGATAGTCAGCCATGGCGGGCTACACGGCTTCTGCGCCGTCAAACGGAACTTTCCCGATGATCTGATGCAAGAGATCGCGGCCACCGGAGGCGTGATCGGCATGGGATACTGGGCCGACGTAACCTGCGGAGATATCGCCCTTGCAGGCGTGGCCAAGATGATAAAGGCGGCAGTCGATACTGTTGGGGAAGATCACGTCTCGCTTGGGTCGGATTACGACGGGTCGGTCGAGACCGCGTTTGACACGTCTGAACTTGCGGCGCTGACCTCGGGCCTGTTGAGCGAAGGTCTGACCGAGGCGCAAATCCGCAAGGTGATGGGCGAGAACATGGTTCGCGTGTTTCGCCAGCAGTTGGCCCAATAAAAAAGCCCGCCGAGGCAGGCGGGCTTTTAATCACACCGGCCTGATTACATCTGGCCCAGCATTCCCTTCTCACGCGCGAGATCGCGCATTTTCTTCTGCAGTTTTTCGAACGCTCGTACCTCGATCTGGCGAATGCGTTCGCGGCTGACGTTATACTGCGTGCTCAGTTCTTCCAGCGTCACAGGCTGATCCATCAGGCGGCGCTGGGTCAGAATGTCCTTCTCGCGGTCGTTCAGAACCTCCAGCGCGGCCGCCAGCAGTTCACGCCGAGCGTCCAGCTCGTCGCGCGCCTCATAGTCGCTTGCCTGATCAGCGTCTTCATCCTCAAGCCAGTCCTGCCACTGCATGGTGCCTTCGCCTTCGGAACCGACGGTAGCGTTCAGCGAGGCATCGCCACCGGACATCCGGCGGTTCATGCTGATGACTTCCTCTTCAGTCACACCAAGATCATTGGCGATCTGAGCGACATTCTCGGGGCGCAAGTCACCCTCTTCCAACGCGCCGATACGCGCCTTGGCCTTGCGCAGGTTGAAAAACAGCTTTTTCTGCGCCGAGGTCGTGCCAAGTTTCACCAGTGACCACGACCGCAGGATGTATTCCTGAATCGAAGCGCGAATCCACCACATCGCATAGGTCGCCAGACGGAAACCTTTTTCCGGGTCGAACCGTTTGACGGCCTGCATCAGGCCGACATTGGCCTCGGAAATCACCTCGGCCTGCGGCAGACCATAGCCGCGATAGCCCATGGCAATCTTGGCCGCCAGACGCAAATGCGACGTGACCATTTTATGAGCCGATTCAGTATCTTGCTCTTCAACCCAGCGCTTGGCGAGCATGTACTCTTCTTCTGGCTCAAGCAGGGGAAACTTACGAATTTCCTGCATATAGCGGTTAAGTCCGCCTTCCGGCGTCGGCGCGGGGAGATTTGCGTAATTTGCCATAATTCATGTCCCTCCGACAAATGTTTAAGTTGTTAACATAGGATATGGGAGGTCATCCCCATCCGTTCAAGAGGTACCGTTAACAGTTTGGGATTAACGATTGATAAAGGAAAGATAAGAACGTGTTACTCACAAGTGTTTGCGCATTATGACAACGGCTTCCGCAGCTGTTCAATCAGATTTTCCATATCGGCGGGCAGATCCGCTTCAAACCGCAGGTTTTCGCCCGAAACCGGGTGTTCGAAACCCAGAACAGCGGCGTGCAGTGCTTGACGTGGGAATGCACGAACAAGCTCTGCGGTTTCCGCGCTGAACGCCTTAGCGGCCAGTTTTCGCTTACCGCCATAGACCGGATCGCCAACCAGACCGTGGCCCGCATGGGCCATGTGCACGCGAATCTGGTGCGTACGACCCGTTTCCAACCAGCACTCAATCAACGCCAAACCCGCCGGAGCGCCAAAAGTTTCAACCAGCCGCGCCCGCGTCACCGCATGGCGGCCTCCGTGGAACAGAACGGCCTGTTTCTGACGGTCGGTTTTGTGTCGCGCCAGTTGCGTGGTCAGACGCATGACATTTCCGGGCTCGAAACTCACGCCCTTTACGCCACGCAAGCGCGGGTCGTTTGCGTCGGGTACACCGTAACACACCGCACGATAATAACGCTCGACGCTGTGGGCTTCGAACTGGGTCGCCAACCCATGATGTGCAGCATCCGATTTAGCAACAACCAGCAAGCCGCTGGTTTCCTTATCTATCCGGTGTACGATCCCCGGGCGTTTTACCCCCCCGACACCGGACAAGTCATCGCCACAATGATGCAGCAGCGCGTTTACCAAAGTTCCGCTGGGCGATCCCGGGGCCGGATGCACCACCATGCCTGCGGGCTTGTTCACAACAATCAAATCGGCGTCTTCGTAAACGACGTCCAGCGGGATATCCTCGGGGCCGATATGGCTGTCTTCGGCTTCGGCAACTGTGATCACCACAACTGCCTCGGCGGACACCTTGGCCTTGGGGTCGCGCACCTCGGACCCGTTGATCAGGACAGCGCCCTCTTCGATCAATTTGCCCAAACGGGTGCGAGACAGGTTTTCCTCGGGTGGAACATCACGCGAAAGCGCCTTATCAAGACGAGGCGGCGGATCGTCCGCGATGTAAAATTCAATCTGGCGAGTGCCCATGACTGTCCCTTCCGAACCTCAAGAACCGCTGGAAACGCCGCAGATTCGACTGCTGCGGCGGATGGTCATGTTGCTGACCGCGGTGATGATTGGCGGCGTTCTAGTGACATTCGCACTGATTGTCATCCGGCTAACGGACAGAACCCCCACCCTTCCTGACGAGATCGCCTTGCCCGATGGTGCCAAGGCCCAAGCTTTGACAATCGGCAGCAACTGGTACGCCGTCGTTACAAATGACAACCGCATTCTGATTTTTGACAAGACGACCGGACGCCAGCGTCAGGAAATTAAGCTAGATTAGGTCGCGATCAGCTCTCCAGCGCCATTCGAAAGACGATTTCGGACGCTTTGCTGAACGCCTGATATTCCTGCGGAGTGTCCCGGCGGAACTCAAGCTCACTCGCGTTAAGCTGTTTCGGTGCGAACACCTGCGACACATCAGGAAAGAACTCCTGCTGAAACGCAACATCCTGCTTTTCCATATGGGTATCCAACCATTCCCGTTCGTCCGGCTCCAGAACGTCGTGACGGCGCACCATAACGGGGTCTTCGGATATCAATCGTCTGAGCTGGCGACTTTTCTTGCGCCCCAGCGCCCGCGTGACGACCCCAAAGGCTTCGCTGGCGGCGCGCGATTGCGACGGGTTGGATGGTGACCCTGTAACATATCCTTCTGGCAATGGCGTTCCGATCCGCGACAGAAAATCGTCCACGACATGGCCATTGGTCATCTGTTCGCGCTCATACACCGAGGGAACAATCGTCACGCCCGGAAACGCCTTTCGGATTTGCTCAACCCGCGACGTGAAGCTAAAGGCTGCAGGGTCCGCTTCAATTTGGGACAATTGGGAACGGATGTAATCAGTACCGACAATGGGTAAGCGTCCGTTCTTGGCGCGTTGTTTGTAATCGGCTTCGAAAAAATCCGAGTACCGGCGGCAGTAAAATGCAATTCGCAGGTCGCGCGCCGGAATTTCAGCAAATACCTGCGCCAGCTTTTCGAAATCGCAGGAATAGAACATCTCCGATGACACGACACAGGTTTGCCCTGAATGCGCATCAAATTCCGAGGTCATCCCAGCCCGGAAAGGATCCATTGGCTGATCGCTTTGATTCATGTGGAACGCGATGATGTTATGGCTGATCGCAAGTCGAGGATTACCGTCCAGCCTGCGTCGGCCGGTTTCCATGTAACGCAAGCCGATCTGATCAAGAACGGGCTGGTTGCCGCGCAAGAAACCCTGCAGCGCTGTTGTTCCGGTTTTGGGCATACCCAAATGCAGCCACAGCATCATATGTCTCCGACGTCAGGATACAACTGCATCATGAGGCGGTATTCTCGGCCGAGACAGACGTCATTTGCTGCATCAACTCTTGCATTTCAGGCTGCTCGCGTAGCTGCGCGATCTGCTGCCTGTGGAGATCACAAGACATGTGGTGCAATCGCGCGATTTCCGGGTCAGCCAGCATCTCGTAATACAGCGCGCGCTTACGCTCCAGAACAGCGTCAATGGATGTGCAGGTCGTCGCGTTCTGGTTCATCATGTTCCAATATTCCAGACCCAGACTCTCGCCCAAGTGGTGCGCCCGCCCGCGCATCTTTTTGACCAGATAACTTTCACAGGATTTAAGGGCATAATGGTTGAGTTGAACATATTCATACCCAACAGACGCGCGTGTCGAACGCCAGCTTTTGTCATAGTAATGCTCGGGCATTTTCTGGCCAGAACCGTTGTACCAGTGACACTCTTCCATCGTTTCGACGGTCGCGCGTTTCGGCCGGTGGACGCCCAGCGCGTCCCATAGCCCGCGCTGGAACATCGTCTTGAAGCCCCATGCCTGTGGCGGGCGAATAATCCTTTCGGGCGCGGCTTTGCGGAACTGGTCGGACAGGAACCGATCCTCATATCGGACAATTCCCGCATTTCCGAACAACCGCCACGTCATCGAAATCGTTTTGGCATCCGGAATAGCCTGTGTCAGCGCACGCAGAGTGTTGTCGCCCGTCTTGATGTTGATATGTTCATCCGCGTCGATCACGATCACCCAGTCCTGCGGGCGTGCAATCTCCATCTTAAGAAACGCGTTATAAGCGCGCTTTTGCGGGCTTGTCCGGCGACGAGAGTTGTTGTCGACATGGGTCACCACACCCATCTCATCAAGCCTCTGTAACAAAGCATCTGTACCGTCGGTGCAATCATTGGTCATCACGACGATCTGATCAACGCCAATCGCCCGATTATGCGCCACCCATTCCAGCACGAAGGGCCCCTCGTTTTTCATTGGGGTGATGCTGATAAACCGTGATTCTTCGTCGCTCATTCCTGGGTGCCCCAATCGCCCTGTCGATACCTTGTTCTGGCTGAACATATCATTTTTGATCTTTCAAACTTCCTACGTTCAATTCCGAGTGTAACCAAGCAAAATCAAGATGCTCCTCCTCCTGCGCGCTGCAGTTGGTTGGAAAAGCGTTGATATGTCGGACACAAGTCTTTCGCAGCCCGCAAATAAAGCCGGGCCGCTTTCCTTTCGCCCCTTTGCAGAAGAATGCGCCCGGCTTCGCCCTGAATAGCTGCCGTGTTCTTGTCCATGTCTGCGGCTTGAATAATCTGCTTGTGCCCCTGTTCTGTTGCACCAATCCGTTGAAGGCAGCGCCCCATCGCAAAGACAAGAAATGGGTTACCTGGATCACAAGCTAATGCATCTGCCATCGCAAGACGCGCGTTGGTCGCGTCTCCTTCGGCTTCAAAGAGCCCGGCCAGTCGTTTGTGATACAAAGGGTTCTCGGGCGCTTCGGCAACAACGCGACGCATCAAGTCGACCGCTTTGGTTGCGGTGATTTCCCCTGTATGCACGCTCAGCACGGTTTGAAAGCTCTGCACTCGGACATCTGTGTTCGGAAAATCCGTCATGCGGGCAAGACCATCCACAAGGCGCTGCAACCGCGGTGTGCTGCTGAACAATCTGCGGGCTTTCTGGTCCAGCGACAAATCCCACCAGTCCATAAGCAGGAAATCGAAGTTACATGGCAGCCGTACGAGGACTTTTCGTTGTGCAACGTGAGCGTTGAAGTTGAACCATGGCCTGCGAATAACCTTCTGCAACTCCCAATCGGTCGGAGGGAACAGCCGAAGTGAAATGTGATCCCGGTACACCACCCTCGACCCAAACACCAAAACGTCGGGCCGGATCGGCTTTGCCCAAAATCCCTGGCTGAACGCTTGCGCCGCCTGCCAGCGCTTGCGTTTTTCGCCCAACGCAGCAGCCTTAAGAGCGCACAGAACGGCATGGTCTTCGGGCCACACATTAGGATCCTGCAAGACAGCGTCCACAAGTCCTAAAGCGGCATCCCATTGTCCTTGGTAGAACAGGTTCAGGGCCTGCAAAAGCGGTAGGAATGCGTTATCGGCGCCTGCGTGTAACAGCTTATCACCCAAGCTGGACGCCTCGTCGGTACGATCTTCGGCATTCAGGCGATTAAAGTGGAATAACACTTTGGAATAGATATGCGCCGCCTCAGACGGGTTCAAAAACTTATCCAAGGGGCCGTTCAATCGGGTGATCGCAGCCTCATAGGCTTCGGACATCTCGTCCTCGGTCAGGACGTCGCGAAACACTTTGCGCTGTCGCCCCGAAATGCGCGCGGCCGCCATTGAGAAGGCGCTGATAACGGGTGCAACCACCTGATCTGCGCGCGACATCGTGTAAAGCTCTAGAAAGTCGCGCTGTGCCCGTGTCATGCCCGAGACGTCCGCGATATCCGACATTTGCAACAGGTTCGGAAACCGCCTTTGAAACCGCGTGATCAGTTCTGGCTGGTCCGAGAACATGATCGCCGCACGACCAGCCGCTTTTTCAAGATGCGCCTCGTAGAACTCCTCAGGTTCGATCTTGGCAGGCCAGGTCGTGTGCTTCCACGGTAGGCCATTCAGGATATCACCACGCCGGATATGATAGGCTGAAACCCCCTGCCCCGATAACCGCTCATCTGCCCGATTCATGATCAAACGGAGTTCATCCGTGAAGCCAATCCGGTGAATGAAGTCACGATAGCGAGGGCGGATCGCTTCGATATCCTCCCACGGAAAGGCGAGCACCTCAAACCCTTCTTCCACAAGCACCGAGCGGCCTGCGTCGAGATGCGCGATCAACTTGTCCGGGGTTGCATCGCCTTGAAATGCCCAGATCGGTTTGGCGTCTTTGCTCAGCGCGTCAAAGTCGTCGGCGTTTGCAAAATGAACATCCATCCATTCTTGCGTGAACAGCTCGTGCGGGTAGTCCAACTCTGGCGCGTCCGCCCCCTGCGGGAACCAGTTGACACGGTAGTCGGTACCATAATCCTCGGCCAGGCGAATACAGGTCAGCATCATCAGTAAGCGCGCACCCATACGGTCGCGGCGCTGACCGATGAAGACACCACGCGCAGAGCTCATGATGCGTCGTCTGCCGCAGCCATTGCAGCCCGGCGAAGCCTGCGAAACCGCTGACGCGCTTGCCGAACCAACATGTCATGACGGTCGCCTGCCATACCCTCGATGCCCCGCATAAACATCGGTAGCCTGCGACGCGCGCGCATCATCTTGTAAAAAGCCGCAGGCTCTAACGATCCATCCATCGCCCCCAGCATAACAGGTTTCAGGATGTCCAGCTTACGCAACATCGGCGCGGCAAAATGGTTTGAAAACCACGTTTTTAATAGAAGAACATTGTCGCCCTGCAGCCGTTCGACCTGCCGTCGGTCAAGGTCAAAGAACGGATCATAGAAAACGTAGGCCCGACCTGCACTTACTACCGTTTGCGCAGCATCCCCCAGTGGCAAATCCCAATCCTGAACCTGACCAAACCGGTATCGGGTTTCCCAAGGCACAAGACGTTCATCCAACGTGGTCTGAGGATTGAAGGCAATAACCGTCGCACCGGGTACCAGTGCGGAAAAGGTCAGCGCCCCGAACCCGCCCATTGACGCCCCGGCAAATACAACCTTGTCGAACCTGCCAAAGAACCCCTCAGCCGCCTTACCCTGAAAATATGAGATGATTTCAGGATCGCGGTACCACGCCTTAGAGCGCGCAAAGACACCCATATGCGACCACCCTTCATCCCGGAAGAACTTCCAACCCCAGGGTTCGCGCGCAAAAGACAGGTCGTTGGCGTTAGCGATATTGTCAAAGCTGATCACCAGTTGTGACGCCGAGCGTTGGTGAAACAGGATCGAATGACGGTCGAGTTTCTGCATGAACCCCGTTCCGTCGCCACCCGGGTAAAGCTCGACAAACCACGGTGGCGGCGGATCTGTAAGGATCCGCTCATACCCCGTCTTACGCTCGGGATGCTCGGGTTGAAGCTGTTCTTTTGAAAGATCGTCCGCCATGGCTATCAGATCAGGTTCTCAGCCAGCCAGCCGCGAAACTCGACCCAGTCGGGGCGCAGCTTGATTTCCGCGATCTTGGCCCGATGCCAGTCGCAGGCCTGTTGGTGCAGCCTGTTCAATTCAGGATCCGCTTTCAGTTGTTCAAGAACCGGAGCAGCCTTGCGAGCGGCAGGCAGGATCGATTGGTCGACCTCTTTATTGGCATTCATGTCCGTCCAATAGGATTGCCCTTGGTCCACGCGGATATGGTTGGTTCTTCCCCGATCACGCTTGATCAGGAACCCGTCCAAAGACCGAACCGAATAATGGTGCAAACGCCCAAGCGAATGGTCAAACCCCCGCCAGGCCCGCCACCCCACCTTATCTGCTGGAAACAGTTTGCCGCCAGCATCCGACCACGCAATGTCGGCCGCCGCTTCGTCTTCGAACCCTTTTGGGCGGTGCGGCCCGAAACGCGTGAATTTTCCATTGTTTCGAAACAGGGTTTTCAAGCCATACGCCCGACCCGAATGGTACGGATAAGGCTGATCCGCCATCGAGAACGCCTCGGTCACCGGTTTATCTTCGAAACTGATATTCCCTGAACTGCCGAAAAGCTTCCAGGCAAACGAAATAGCATCGACGGGCTGACCAGCCCGGTCCTCAACCTCGGCGATCAAAGCTCCGAATCCATTATCACGGCATCTGATGTTCCAGAACTCGTCCACGTCGAGGCATAACAGCCAATCAGCCTCTTTGACTTTGGGTTGCCGCCGTGCACGTCGCAACATCTGATGCTGAGGGTTACCGCCTTCTTTCACCTCGTTGGGAACGTGTGTGGCAACGCCCATATCCTGAAGCCTGCGCGCGATGTCGTCCGTGCCATCTTCACAAGCGTTGGTGAAGATCACAAAGTGTTCCACCCCAAGGGATTTATGGAAGGCCACCCACTCTAACATATAGGGGCCTTCGTTTTTCATTGTCGTGAAGACGGTAATGGCCTGAGACATCTGCACCTTTCCCGAATGGTCTTGCCTCCGACTCATACACATCCCTAACCGCACGGGCGAGACAGGAAATAGAGGTTTGCACAGTCCGGTCCGAACTGGTGCATCTCTACATAAGATTTCCTTAAGAAACGACTGACATCTGAGTGGGAGATGGTGCGGTCGAGAAGACTCGAACTTCCACGGGTGTTACCCCACAGCGACCTCAACGCTGCGCGTCTACCAATTCCGCCACGACCGCACTGTATGTGACTTGGTAGAGGCGCGTATAGACGGTGCGGAACGGGATGTGAAGACTCAAAAACACGCCGGATTGAATTCCTTTTTTCTGCTCATATCTGTACCGGTGAATTCTTTGCTTACCGCCCTGAACAGGAGCCCTCCGACATGACCACACCAGACCCACGCCCCGTCATTCAGGTGGATATCGTATCAGATGTGGTCTGCCCCTGGTGCATCGTGGGATTTCGGCAATTGGACATCGCGTTACAGCAGGAAAACGTTCTGGCACGCCTCCGGTGGCACCCGTTCGAGTTAAACCCGAATATGCCACCCGAGGGCCAAAACCTGCGGGAGCACATAACCGAGAAATACGGCTCGACGGCGGAACAAAGCCAACAGGCCCGCGAGCGCTTGGTTCAAATCGGGGGCGAACTTGGCTTTACCTTTAACTTCAACGACGACAGCCGGATCGTTAACACATTCGCAGCCCACCAACTCTTGGATTGGGCTGAGTCACAGGGCAAACAACACCCGCTGAAACTAACGCTGTTCAAAACTTATTTCACGGATGGCCTGGATGTATCAGACACCGAGGTGCTGCTGAAAGCGGTGCAAGCTGCAGGGTTGGATCGTGACGCAGCACAGGCAGCGCTTGCATCTGGTGCGCATGTAGGGCCGGTACGCGAAAAGCAGCGGTTTTGGACCAGCCGTGGAATCTCGGGCGTGCCATCCATGGTCTTTGGGGGCAAATACTTGCTAACAGGCGCTCAGGGCTCCGAGACCTATTCCCAAGTACTACAGCGGTGCCTGACCGAGGCCGCCTGACCTCTTTTCAACGCTTCGTCTGCGGGGTATGAGGCCCTCATGGAATGGAAGATCACAGACGGTTTGACCGACTATGACGAGGCTTTGTCCTTTATGGAAAAGCGCGTTGCGGCTATCGCAGCCGGCGACGCGGATGAGTGTATCTGGCTTCTGGAACACCCGCCGCTTTACACGGCTGGCACCTCGGCCAAAGCAAGTGATCTGACCGATCCCGACCGGTTCCCTGTCTACGAGGCAAAGCGGGGCGGCGAATATACCTATCATGGCCCTGGCCAACGGGTTGCTTATGTGATGCTTGACCTGAACAAGCGCGGCAAGGACGTGCGGCGCTTTGTAAAGCAACTTGAGGAATGGGTTATCGCGTCCTTGGCCGAGTTTAATGTCACCGGTGAAATCCGCGACGGTCGTGTTGGTGTCTGGGTGCGTCGGGATGACAAACCGCTGACCCCGACTGGTCAACCTGCCGAAGATAAGGTTGCCGCCATTGGGTTGCGCCTGCGCAAATGGGTTAGCTTTCACGGTATTTCGATTAACGTCGAACCCAACCTCGAACACTTCTCAGGCATCGTTCCCTGCGGCATCAGTGAACACGGCGTCACCTCGCTGGTCGATCTAGGGCTGCCCGTTACAACAGCTGACGTGGACATTGCGCTGCAAAAAACCTTTGCTCGCGTGTTCGAGCCGATCGCGCCAATCCCATAGAGACCCGAATCGCGCAACACTCGGGAAGATCACGGACAATTCGTTTCGTGACAGCGTCACTGTTTCCAAAAGAGGTTTGATCTTTAGGGCGTAGCCCGGTGCAAAAGCTAAAATTTACCCAAAAACCACTCAAATGAATACACGAGACCGTTTCAAGAGTAAGATGTATTCACCGTTCTAGAGTGAGTGGTGTGTTAACCGGTCAGCACCGGAAGCCCCCAGTGCATCGGAAAAGTTCTTGTTAACGAGTCTGCCGTTCCGACCCCAAATCGGAACGGCAATTCTATTCCAGAGACGGTTTTGTTGTACGGTCAGACGCTTGCAGTTGCTCGGTCGATTTATTGACCCAATGCGGCTTTGATCTTTTCGGCATGCTGCGCGATCAGATCGAAATCCCCCATTTTTCCCGGCGCACGCAACGGCACGGCTTCGTGACGTGGCAGAACGTGGAAATGCAGGTGAAAGACTTCCTGCCCTCCGGCGGCTTCGTTGAACTGCTGTACGGTGACGCCATCAGCCTCAAATGCGTTCATCACAGCTTTCGATAGCTTTTGAACTGTTGCGATGACTGCCGCCAGCTGCTGAGGCGTCGCGTCCAGAAGATTGCGGCACGGAGTTTTCGGGATCACCAGCAAATGCCCGTCAGACCGAGGCATAATATCCATGAACGCCAAACTCTCGTCATCCTCGTACACACGTGTCGAAGGGATTTCCCCACGCAAGATCTTGGCGAAGATGTTGTCGGTATCGTAAGCGGTCATGTTTGTTCTCCAAGCGCGATATCGACACCAGTTCTGCTGTGCGCCCCAGCGCGGGTCAAGCGACGAATTGAAACCCAAGGCCGAGCCCTTGAAAATCCTGACGTGATACCCAGCTAACAGCTGATTTTGGTCGAAAATAAGCGAGTGGCCCCGCGACCCGCGACAATTATTCTTGATCCAGATCAAACTCGACCATTGAAGGCGCCCCATTCGCAATCTAAAACCAGCAGGAATCCCGCGCGTCGGAGACTTTCAGCTGCGCGGTAGAATTGTAACAGGAGGCACCTAATGGCAGACGCAGCCATTCATGGTCATGATCATGAAGACGAGCGCAGCTTTTTTCAGCGCTGGTTCATGTCGACCAACCACAAGGATATCGGGATTCTTTACCTGATCTTCTCGGCTTTGGCCGGTTTGATTTCGGTTTTGATGACTGTCTATATGCGGCTCGAGCTGATGCACCCCGGTGTGCAGTATATGTGCCTCGAAGGGTTCATGGCTGATCCGTGTACCCCGAATGGTCACCTGTGGAACGTGATGATCACCTACCATGGTGTTCTGATGATGTTCTTCGTAGTCATCCCGGCCCTGTTCGGCGGATTTGGCAACTATTTCATGCCGTTGCAGATCGGTGCGCCTGATATGGCGTTCCCGCGGATGAACAACCTGTCCTTCTGGCTGTACGTCGCTGGTACGTCGCTGGGTGTGGCTTCGCTGCTCAGCCCCGGTGGTAACGATCAGCTCGGTTCGGGTGTTGGCTGGGTTCTCTACCCGCCGCTGTCCACGACCGAGGGCGGCATGTCCATGGACCTTGCGATCTTTGCCGTACACGTATCGGGCGCCTCCTCGATCCTCGGCGCGATCAACATGATCACCACCTTCCTGAACATGCGTGCTCCGGGCATGACCCTGTTCAAGGTGCCGCTGTTCAGCTGGTCGATCTTCGTCACCTCGTGGCTGATTCTGTTGTCCCTGCCGGTTCTGGCAGGCGCGATCACCATGCTGCTGATGGACCGCAACTTTGGCTTCACCTTCTTTGATCCGGCCGGTGGCGGCGATCCGATCCTGTATCAGCACATTCTGTGGTTCTTCGGCCACCCGGAAGTGTATATCGTGATCCTGCCCGGTTTCGGCATCATCAGCCACGTGATTGCGACCTTCGCGCGCAAACCGATCTTTGGCTATCTGCCGATGGTCTGGGCGATTATCGCGATCGGTGTTCTGGGCTTTGTCGTGTGGGCGCACCACATGTACACCGTCGGCATGTCGCTGCGTCAGCAGGCATACTTCATGTTGGCCACGATGGTCATCGCGGTTCCGACTGGGGTTAAGGTCTTCTCGTGGATTGCGACCATGTGGGGCGGTTCCATCGAGTTCAAGACACCGATGCTGTTCGCGTTTGGCTTCCTGTTCCTGTTCACCGTCGGCGGTGTGACCGGTGTGGTTCTGTCGCAGGCCGGTATCGACCGCGCCTATCACGACACCTACTACGTGGTTGCTCACTTCCACTACGTGATGTCGCTGGGGGCCGTGTTCGCGATCTTTGCAGGCGTGTACTTCTACTTCAGCAAGATGACCGGTCGTCAGTATTCCGAGTTTTGGGGCAAGATCCACTTCTGGATGTTCTTCATCGGCGCTAACCTGACGTTCTTCCCGCAGCACTTCCTGGGTCGTCAGGGCATGCCGCGTCGCTATATCGACTATCCCGAGGCATTCGCCCAGTGGAACTTTGTATCGTCGATTGGTGCGTTCATTTCGTTCGCCTCGTTCCTGCTGTTCTTCGGCATCGTGTTCTACGCCCTGTTCCGTGGCGCTAAGGAAACGCGGAACAACCCGTGGAACGAATATGCGGATACGCTGGAATGGACCCTGCCCACCCCGCCGCCCGAACACACGTTCGAGCAGCTGCCGAAGCAGGAAGACTGGGACAAGGGCCACGCCCACTGATCCCAAAAGATCTAAAGAAAGCCCCGCCAAATTGGCGGGGCTTTTCATTTTGCATTCCCTTGTTTTCAGAATATTCGCCAGAACCTGCACGACAGGCTATTCTAGGGGCAACTCCTTATCCAACAGGTCCGGAGGAATCCAATGTCCAAGATTGATTTCTGGTTTTCGATAGGCAGTACATATAGCTTTCTAACCATCATGCGGATGGATGACTGGTGCGTTGAAAACAACACAACAGTCAATTGGCGTCCATTCAATGTACGCGCCATTATGTCCGAACAGAAGAACATCCCCTTCGCCGGGAAACCTGCAAAATCCGCCTATATGTGGCGCGATATCGAGCGTCGTGCAGCCAAGTATCGTTTGCATGCCAACCTGCCCGCGCCCTATCCCGTGTCCGATCTGGCGCTGGCCAATCAGGTTACATTGCTGGGAATGCGTGATGGTTGGGGTAAGTCCTTTGCACAGAACATCTACCGTATCTGGTTCGAGGACGGAATCGAAGCTGGCAGCGAAGCCGCAATGACCGAAGCCCTGCACAGATGCCAGCAGGATCCTCGCATCGTTCTGGCCCGTGCGCGCAGTCCGGACATCGTGTCCGCGCTAGAGGTTGAAACGGATCAGGCCCTTCGGCTCGGCATTTTCGGTGCCCCAAGCCTCGTTGTCCGCGGTGAGGTTTTCTGGGGTGATGATCGCCTGGACGACGCTTTGTCATGGGCCCGCGTCGGGCACGTGACCTGAGCATTTTCCGTCGACACCAAAAGCTGCCGCGCTATTTTCGATCTATGCCTTACCAGTGGAATCAAACCTCAAATACCGAACAAGAGCTGCGACTTTGGCCGCATAACTCTCTGCCGCCTCGCTGGGCGATCCGAGTCGTGTTTTCGCTTTTTATATTCGGACTGCTTCCGCTGATGGCTGTGCTTGGCTCAGCGGTGCTGTGGGGCTTGTTGCCGTTCCTATTGGTGACGGTTTTGGGGCTTTGGCTGGCTATTCAGGCGAACTACAGATCTCGCAGTGTGTTCGAAGTGTTCACTCTGACGGGAACTCAGGCGCGTCTTGTGCACCATAACCCCCGCACCGGCCAGCAGGAATGGGTTTGCAACCGTTATTGGGCTCGGCCAGAGATGCACAAACACGGCGGCCCGGTTCCGAACTACGTAACCCTGACAGGCGACGGTAGAGAAGTGGAAATCGGCGCGTTTCTCTCAGAAGAAGAGCGCATAGCGTTGTACGGTGATCTGACGCAAAAACTGCGCGAACCTGTCGCGCAGTAATTGTTGCTCTTTGCCAGAAAAAGATCAGCAGCCGTTGCTTGATGCCGCACAAAGATGGTCTTTGACCATCGGTCCGACCTTTCCGAAATCCATCTGGCCGGTGTAACGCGTCTTGAGCTCGCCCATCACCTTGCCCATGTCCCGGATCGAGCCAGCACCTGTGGTCGTAATGGCCGTCTGAATCGCCTGAGAGACCTCATCATCATCCAACTGCTTGGGCAGGAATTCTTCGATGACTTCAACCTCACGCAGTTCACGTTCAGCTAGGTCCAGCCGTCCACCCTCTTCATAGGCACGGGCGCTTTCCTTGCGCTGCTTGGTCATTTTTCCAAGGATTTCAAGAACCTCGGCATCACCGCAGCCCTTGACTTCTTCGTTGTCCGAGGCGCGCGATGCGATATCGCGGTCCTTGATTGCAGCATTGATCAGCCGCAGCGTCGACAGACGCTCGGCCTCCTTGTCTTTCATTGCTTGCTTCAGGGCAGAGTTCACCCGTGATCGCATATCCATATGATCTGTCCATCCCCATGGAAAAGGAACCCCGACCATATCGAAACAAAAAGCGTGATACAACAGGGGGTGAATATCGCTAAGTTATTGATTTTTATATATAGCCCAAAATTTGAACAGGCTTGACCCAAGCGCTTAACCCTCTTAGGTATGCGCCGGTTTACCTTGCAGGAGAGTCGCGCCATGGCCCAGAACGCCCCGTCCAAGCCCACCGCATGTCTGGCTTTGGCCGACGGAACACTGTTCTACGGGATGGGTTTCGGTGCCACAGGTCAAACCGTGGCTGAACTGTGCTTTAACACCGCCATGACCGGGTATCAGGAGATCATGACCGACCCATCTTACGCAGGTCAGGTCGTAACCTTCACCTTCCCGCATATCGGCAATGTTGGCGTGAACCCCGAGGATGACGAAACCGGCGATCCTGTCGCCGCTGGCATGGTGGTAAAATGGGATCCGACCGAACCATCGAACTGGCGTTCGGCGGAAGAGTTGAAGACATGGTTGGCGCGCCGTGGACGCATCGCAATCGGTGGCGTAGATACCCGCCGCCTGACCCGCGCAATCCGGCAGCAAGGCGCCCCTCATGTTGCGTTGGCGCATGATCCCAACGGTAATTTCGATATTGAAGCACTAGTCTCTGCCGCCCGTGGCTTTGCCGGGCTGGAAGGCATGGACCTGGCCAAAGATGTCACCTGCGCCCAAAGCTATCGTTGGGACGAAATGCGTTGGGCTTGGCCCGATGGCTACACACGGCAAGAAGCGCCTGCCCATAAGGTCGTGGCGCTGGATTTTGGCGCCAAGCGCAATATCCTGCGGTGTCTGGCCTCGGCCGGTTGTGACGTGACCGTTTTGCCTGCCACAGCCACTGCTGCCGAAGTACTGGCCCACAATCCTGACGGTGTGTTCCTGTCCAACGGCCCAGGCGACCCGGCGGCGACGGGCGAATATGCTGTACCAATGATCAAAGAGGTTCTGGACACCACAGATCTGCCTGTTTTCGGCATTTGCCTGGGTCACCAGATGCTGGCCCTCGCACTGGGCGGTGAAACGGTCAAAATGAACCACGGCCACCACGGCGCAAACCACCCCGTCAAGGATTTGGAAACCGGCAAGGTCGAGATTACCTCGATGAACCACGGCTTTGCTGTCGACGCGCAAACACTGCCTGAGGGCGTGGTTGAAACGCATCGTTCGCTGTTCGACGGTTCCAACTGCGGTATCCGCATGACCAACCGGCCCGTTTATTCGGTACAATACCACCCCGAGGCCTCGCCCGGACCGCAAGACAGCTTTTACCTGTTCGAGCGCTTCGCCACGGCAATGGCTGACAAAAAAGCGCAAGCATAAGATTGCATTGAACAAGGTTAACCGGTTGTTAACCTTAATAGATGAACCCTGACAGCGGTCAAACGTGTCAGGGTTTTTTCATGGTCGCACTGAACCGGCAGCATTTTGCGCGGGCAAGACCGATACCACCAAAGGTCAGGAAACCCTTGGGCGCCTGCCTGTTGGATCGTGGGTTGATTACCCACAATCAGTTGGAAAAAGCGTTGCACCTTCAGACCCGGCAGAACGCTCCACTGGGCGAAATACTGGTTGGCGAAGGTTGGGTGGACAGGCAGGATGTCCTACATGCACTGGCGGAACAGTCCGGGCTGCAAATCGCGGATTTGGATCTTTTTCCCGCGGAAAGTGACGCGTGCCGCCTGAAACCCGTGGATTTCTGGCTACAGAACAATGTCGTCCCATGGAAACACGTTGGTCCGATCCTTTTGATAGCGACATCTCGGCCCGACCATTTTGATACGGTACGCGCCGCGTTCAAAAACACAGATTACACCGTAATACCTGTCCTAGCGCCGGCCGAACACATCGACCGGGAAATCGCTCGTGTACATTCATGCCACCTTGCACAAGCCGCGGAGGTTCGTGTCCCCGCTGAACAAAGCTGCCGTTCATGGACGTTAAACGCGCGGATGAAGCCTGTTGTCGGCGTGATCACCATTGCGTTCCTGTTCACAGTCTTCCCCGCCAGTGGATTAGCCCTTCTAGTCACCTTAGCGACGCTCTCGCTAATCTTGTTCATGGTGCTTCGCGTCGCGGGATTGATAGCCTTTCTAACGAAACCTCAAAACGACCACGACATTGACGACAAACATACGACAGTTGGCAAACGGCCTTGTGTATCGATCCTAGTCCCTCTGTACAAGGAGCGCGAAATCGCGAACGCTCTGATCAGACGGTTGCATCGTCTGACCTATCCCAAAGCGCTGCTGGACGTCATTCTTGTGCTAGAGGAATCCGACGAGGTCACGCGTACTGCGCTTTCCAGTGTCGACCTGCCCAGTTGGATCCGGATAGTTGAAGTCCCCGCGTTGAACGGGCTGACGACAAAGCCTCGCGCCATGAACTACGCGCTGGATTTTTGCAGAGGTGATATCTTGGGGGTTTGGGACGCCGAAGATGCACCGCAGCCCGATCAACTTGAACGCGTCGTTTCCACATTCGCGCGCATGGACGAGGACGTAGTCTGCCTTCAGGGCGTCCTGGATTATTACAATCCCAGAACAAACTGGCGCTCGCGCTGTTTTACGATCGAATACAGCAGCTGGTTCCGCGTCATATTGCAAGGAATTGCCCGCATGGGTCTGGTCGTTCCGTTGGGGGGCACAACCTTTTTCTTTCGACGCGACAAGCTGGTCGAACTGGGTGGGTGGGACGCGCATAACGTCACCGAGGATGCCGACCTTGGGGTAAGGCTCAGCCGCGCTGGATACCGGACCGAGATGGTCGACACCACCACGTTTGAAGAAGCGAATTTCCGCGCCTGGCCCTGGGTCAAGCAAAGGTCGCGTTGGCTCAAGGGGTTCATGGTCACTTATCTTGTGCACATGCGCGCGCCGTTGCGCCTGCTTAATGATCTGGGGTTAAAACGGTTTCTGGGCGTGCAGGCGTTCTTTCTGGGTACAGTCGGACAGTTTCTACTGGCCCCGGTCCTGTGGTTGTTCTGGCTGACAACCCTGGGTCAGCCCGGCCCGCTGGATCAGATCCTGTCAAACAATGTCATTTTCGATCTTATTTGTCTTTTCGTCGCCGCCGAGATCACCAATCTGCTCGTCGGAATTCTGGCTGTAGCAGCCAAGGAAAGACGTTTTCTACTGCCCTGGGTTCCAACCATGCCCCTGTATTTTCCGCTGGGCGTTCTGGCGGCCTACAAAGCCCTGTGGGAGTTGGTCAACAATCCTTTCTTCTGGGACAAAACACAGCACGGACAGGCAGGAGAAGACGTGAAACTGCCCTGACGCTTAGGCTTCGCGCCGAACGGCATCCTGTTTCAGACGAGTCATGAAGGCGACCGAGATATGTTCCTTCAACGCGCGTGCGGCGGCCTCTTCGTCGCGTGCAGCGATAGCCTCGACGATTGCCTTGTGTTCACTTTGGGCAATCTCTCCACGCCCGCGAACAGCCAGCGAGGTCGTTGCCATCAACGCCATAGTGCGATGCACCAGGTCCAACTGCTGCACCAGATAGCGGTTATGCGAGGCCAAATGGATTTGCTCATGAAACCGACGGTTGGCGCGCGACAGCGCGGTGGGGTCATCGACCAGCGCATCATCGGCGGCGACCATATCCTGTAGCACCCGGATTTCCTCTTCGGTCGCATGCTTGGCGGCCAGGCTTGCGGCCAGCCCTTCCAACTCGCGTCGCACCACATAAAGTTCAGCCATCTGGTTATGGTCCAGCGAAGCTACGATCAGCGAACGCCCGTCCCGTTCCAATAGCGATTGCGTCTCTAGCCGCTGCAATGCCTCACGGATGGGGGTGCGCGACACGCCAAACCGTTCGGCAAGCTCGCTTTCGACCAGCCGGTCGCCAGGCTTGTAAACGCCCACATCAATCGCTTCGAGTATCAGGCTATAAGCGTCTTTGGACGGCTGTCTGGATTGGGGCATCGGGTGGTTCATCTCCTGGTTCGAACATGTCTATCCGCCTCCGGCCCTTCGGATCAAGTGCGGCATTGAAAACCAACTCGCCACGCCCTAAACCCAACCCCATGGTCAAACCTGCCTTTTCCCACGTCACCCAATGGGTGTTCGATCTGGACAATACGCTTTACCCGCCTCACATGCGCCTGTTCGATCAGATCGAGGTGCTGATGACCGACTACGTGGTGCAGGCCATCGGGGTCGACCGGGCTGAGGCGGATCGGCTGCGGTCGCACTACTGGCGCGCATATGGCACCACGCTGGCCGGGTTGATGGCCGAGCATGATCTGGACCCCGACCCTTATCTGCACGCGGTTCATCAAGTTGACCTAAGCCATATGGACCCCGACGCCGAGCTGGCTGATCACATTCGGTCCCTGCCCGGCCGCCGGATCGTCTATACCAACGGTAGCGCACCTTACGCCGAGCGCGTTTTGGCCGCGCGTGGCCTCAGCGGATTGTTCGATGCGATCTACGGAGTCGAACATGCGGGCTATCGCCCCAAACCCGAACAGGTCGCGTTCGAGGCGATTTTTGCCCAAGACGGAATCGACGCCAAGCAAGCCGCCATGTTCGAAGATGACCCACGCAATCTGGCCGCGCCGCACGCGATGGGAATGCGCACTGTCCACGTCGCGCCCGAGCCGCACAGGGCCGATCACATCCACCACCACACCGACGACCTGACGTCATTTCTGGCCCGCCTGCGATAGGCTGTCACACTGCGACCATCTGTGTATTTCGCGGGTGCAGCATCGCCCCTATATGCGCCTCAGCGACGAACAGAATCGGAGAAACCCATGAGCGCGATCGAGGCCCCTCGGCGCCTGCCGATCTGGCAGCGCCTGTTGTTTGCAATTCCACTGTTTGGCTGGATGGCCAAGGACGTCGCCCAGAGCGACGGCGACGATTGGGGTTATACAGCCCTGGCGATCTTCAGCATGTGGGGGTGTTCCATCTTGCTATTCGGCCTGCCGGGTCTCTACATCCCTGCCGTGATGATGGTTCCGGTGATGTTCCTGATCCTCATCCTGATTTCACGCGGGTGACATACGGGACAGGATGTCACTTGGCACCCCGCGTGGAACCGCACTAGGTTCTGCCCAAACGGAGGCCAAGCCCATGACAGATAGCTGTGACATCTTGATTTCCGGCGGCGGAATCGCCGGGTTGACCGCCGCGGCGGCATTCGGAACAGCCGGGTTCGACGTCATCTGCGTCGACCCCACCCCTCCGGTGATGGAACGCGACGTGGACGGGTCCGACATGCGGACCACGGCCTTTCTGCAACCGGCGCACGGGCTTTTGGATCAATGTGGGCTTTGGGCGCGGCTGGACGACCATGCAGCCCCGCTGCAGATCATGCGCATCGTGGACGCGGGCGGCGATGTGCCCGAACCCCGCGTCGTGCGTGATTTCAACGCCGCTGATATTTCGGACCAGCCGTTTGGCTGGAACCTGCCCAACTGGTTGCTGCGGCGCGAGATGGTGGCGCGTCTGTCCGATCTGCCCAACGTGGATTTCCGCCCCGGCACCGGCACGGTCAGCCTGTTCACTCGCACCAATGAGGCGCGCGTGGGCCTCAGCGACGGCAGCCGTGTCCGCTGCAAGCTGGTCGTGGCCGCGGACGGGCGCAGCTCCCCCATGCGCGAGGCGGCGGGGATCGGTGTCCAAACCACCCGCTATGGCCAAAAGGCGCTGGCCTTTGCCGTCACGCATCCAGTCCCGCACGAAAATGTCTCGACCGAGATCCACCGCTCGGGCGGGCCGTTCACGCTAGTCCCACTGCCCGACTGGCAGGATCAGCCTTCCTCAGCGATTGTGTGGATGGAGCGTGGGCCGCGCGCAGTTGAATTGCTGCACACTGAACCCGACGCGTTCGAGGCGCTGATGACCGAACGCTCGTGTGGATTGTTCGGGCCGCTGAAACTGGCTTCGCGCCGGACGATCTGGCCGATCATAAGCCAATCGGCCGAGCGTCTGTCCGGCGAACGCATCGCCCTGATGGCCGAGGCCGCCCATGTGGTGCCGCCCATCGGCGCGCAAGGATTGAACATGTCACTGGGTGATCTGCGCAGCCTGCTGGATCTCGCGACAGCCCGCCCCGAGGGGCTGGGCGACGCGCAGATGCTGGACGCCTATCACAAGTCCCGCCACGCCGAGATAGAGATGCGTGTTAAAGGCATCGATCTACTTAACCGCGCTTCGATGATCGAGGCACGGCCGCTGCGTGATGCGCGGGCCATGGGACTGAATGCGCTTTATTCCCTGCCGCCGGTGCGCAAGACGCTTATGCAGATGGGCCTGGGTGTGCGCTGATCAGCACTTAGATCACCTGATCCAGCACCCGCTTCAAACGCGCGATTGTGCCATCCACATCATAGAGCTTGTCCAGCCCGAACAAGCCCAGACGGAAAGTACTGAACCCCTCGGGCTCATCACACTGTAGGGGCACGCCCGCCGCAATCTGCATCCCCAAAGCCGCAAATTTCTTGCCGTTCTGCACTTCGGCATCGTCAGTGTAGCTGACAACAACGCCCGGCGCTCCGAACCCATCAGCCGCGACCGAGACAATGCCCTTGTCCTTCAGCATCGCCCGAACACCATTTCCTAGTGCCCATTGAGCCTCGCGCAGTTTTTCAAACCCATAGTCGCGGGTCTCGACCATCGTGTCGCGGAATTCCTTCAGCGCATCGGTGGGCATGGTGGCGTGATAGGCGTGCCCGCCCGCCTCGTACGCTTGCATGATCTGCCGCCATTTCTTGAGGTCCACGGCAAAACTGTCAGAACTTGTTTCCTCCAGTCGCGCCTCGGCGCGCTCTGACAGCATAACCAGACCGGCACAGGGCGACGCGCTCCATCCTTTTTGCGGAGCCGAGATCAATACATCCACGCCCGTCGCTTTCATATCGACCCAAGCACACCCAGAAGCGATGCAATCAAGCACCATCAAAGCACCGACCTCATGCGCCGCCTCAGCCATGGCCGTCACATAATCGTCCGGCAGAATAACCCCCGCCGAGGTTTCCACATGCGGGGCAAAAACCACATCCGGGCGTTGATCACGAATGGTCGCCACAACCTCGTCTATCGGTGCAGGTGCGAAAGGGGATGGGCTGGAATTCCCGGTTTGCCGCGCCTTGAGCACGGTGGCCGAGGCCGTCAACCCTCCGGCCTCGATGATCTGGCTCCAGCGATACGAGAACCAGCCGTTACGTACGACAACCACATTGGCGTTGCGGGCAAACTGCCGCGCGACAGCCTCCATCCCATAGGTGCCGCCGCCGGGTATGACAGCCACACCATCTGCATTGTAGACGTTCCTCAGCATGTCAGAAATATCCAGCATGACCCGTTGAAACTTAGCCGACATATGGTTCAGCGAACGATCGGTGAATACCACTGAAAACTCTTCAAACCCATCTGGGTCAACTGTGTCCAAAAGCGCTGCCATGAGTGTTCCTTTCAAATAAACCAGCTGACCAATCAGTTGGGCCAGTTCGGATCAGCGGCAATGTAACCTTCAAAATTGACCCAAGGGAACCCAGTAACTTCAACAAAAAATTTACTTTTTCGGGTGGCAATAGGTCAATAAATGACGCCAATTAGTGTCACCAGCTCTTTACACTCATACGTGTTTCTGACCAGATACATTCACTTTACGGAAGAAAGGTATTTCCTAACGTGACGGCGCCTAAGCGGATCAGTTTTCAAGTT
This sequence comes from Ruegeria sp. D3, assembly GCF_056534465.1. Lineage (NCBI taxonomy): Bacteria > Pseudomonadati > Pseudomonadota > Alphaproteobacteria > Rhodobacterales > Roseobacteraceae > Ruegeria > Ruegeria sp. D3. The sequence continues at coordinate 269,479 of NZ_JBQFPK010000002.1, read as the reverse complement.
GTTCGGGACGAGGTGAAGCGGAGGATAGAAACCCGCATCTGGCCGCAGGGAGCGTTGCTGCCCACCGAAACGCAGCTTGCCGAGGAATTCAACTGCGCGCGCGCGACCGTCAACCGCGCGTTGCGAGAACTGGCCGATCAAGGCTTTGTGGAACGCAAGCGCAAAAGCGGAACGCGGGTTAAGAAAGAACCCAGCAAACATGCCAAACTGGAGTTTTCACTGGCCCGCCAAACGGTCGAAAGACAAAACTCCACTTACAGGTATTCGCTGGTAGAACGAAACGTGGTCGATAGCCCGGGTTGGCTGGCATCGCAAATGAGCGTGGCTCACGATGCACGCGTTCTGCACGTGATCTGTATGCACTACGCCGACAACCGTCCCTTTCAGCTAGAGGAACGCTGGATCAATATCGCCGCGGTACCAGAGGTCGAGTTTGCAGACCTGAATGAGCATGGCCCGCATGAATGGCTGTTGAAGGCCGCCCCGTTTACCGAGGCCGAGGTCGCCTTTTGCGCCGTCTCGGCGGATGGTCGCCTTGCCGAATTCATGGGGACCACGACCGGGGCGTCAATGATACAGCTTGAGCGTACGACATGGCGAGATGGCCAACCGATGACTTTTGCGCGCATGACGCATCATCCCGGCTATTGCATCCGTACCAAATACTGATCAGCCAATTGGACCCGGCAACCTTTCTTCGCTGAGCAGAACGTTGGCCTCGACATCCCCGGCGCCCGGCAGTGTCATGATCCGGCGACGCAGCACGCGTTCGAAATCGGCAAGATCGCGCGCGACAACTCGAAGGCGATAGTCGTAAAGCCCCAGCACGTGCTCGACCGTTTGCACTTCGGGGATGGCGCTGACGGCACGTTCGAAATCTTCCAAGCTGATTTGCCCTTTCCGAGCCAGCTTTACCCCAAGAAAAACCGTAACCCCGAACCCAAGGGCTTCGGCGTTCAGGCGTAGCCGACGCCCCTTGATCACACCGGCCTGCTCCAGTCGTCTAATGCGGCGCCACGTCGCTGGTTGAGAAAGACCCAGCTTTCGCCCCAGGGCTCCGGCGCTCTGACCGGCATCCTGCACCAGTGCCCGTAGGATTTTGCGGTCAAGTTCGTCCAGTTCAATCATACCGGCAACACCAGATCACTTTTGACGCGCGCTATATGCATCAGCGCTTCGATATCCGCGATGTGCGGCAGCGTCAGAATCTGTTCCCGATAGACCTGCTGGTAATGCGACATGTCCCGTGCCAGAACCGAGAGCCGTACATCGACGCGCCCCAGAAAGGTCTGTATCTCGATGACCTCTGCCACACCTCGCGCTGCCGCAGTGAATTCATCAAAGGCGCGGGATTGCGTCTTGTCCAGAGTAACCCGCAAAGACACTTCAACTGCATATCCAAGCGCGGCCCAGTCGATCACGGCCTCTTGCCCTTGAATTATCCCGGCCTCGTGCATTTTTTCCAGACGTCGCCAGCAGAGGCTGGCGCTGATCCGGCTTCGCTCCGCCAATTCCGAAGTCGCCAGACTGGGGTCCGCCTGCAAGTGACGCAGAAGACGCCGGTCAATATCGTCGAGCATGATTTTTTCCATTATCTGACTGACTGCGAATAAATTCTCATCTGAGTGCGCGAATTTCAAGAAAAATGCCATCGCATTCCCCATCGCAAGCCAGTAGAACCATCCGCAATCGAAAACAGAAAGGACCGGCGACATGCGCGTCTATTACGATCGCGATTGCGACATCAACCTGATCAAAGACAAGAAAGTGGCAATCCTGGGCTATGGCTCGCAGGGCCACGCTCACGCGCTGAACCTGCGCGACTCGGGTGCGAAGAACCTTGTTGTGGCGCTGCGCGAAGGCTCGGCCTCGGCCAAGAAAGCCGAAGCTGAAGGTCTCACCGTTATGGGTATCGCCGAAGCCGCCGCCTGGTGTGACCTGATCATGTTCACCATGCCCGATGAACTGCAGGCCGAAACCTACAAGAAATACGTGCATGACAACATCAAGCCCGGCGCGGCCATCGCGTTCGCCCACGGCCTGAACGTCCACTTTGGCCTGATTGAGCCGAAAGAAGGCGTCGACGTCATCATGATGGCCCCCAAAGGCCCCGGCCACACCGTGCGCGGCGAATACGTCAAAGGCGGCGGCGTGCCCTGTCTGGTAGCTGTCGACAAAGACGAAACCGGCAAGGCGCTGGAAATCGGTCTGTCCTATTGCTCGGCCATCGGCGGCGGTCGTTCGGGCATCATCGAGACCAACTTCCGCGAAGAATGCGAAACCGACCTGTTCGGTGAGCAGGCCGTTCTGTGCGGTGGTCTGGTCGAACTAATCCGCTGCGGCTTTGAAACTCTGGTCGAAGCCGGTTACGCGCCTGAGATGGCCTATTTCGAGTGTCTGCACGAAGTGAAGCTGATCGTGGACCTGATCTATGAAGGCGGCATCGCGAACATGGATTACTCGATCTCGAACACGGCTGAGTACGGCCAGTACGTCACCGGCCCGCGTATCCTGAAATACGACGAGACCAAAGCGCGTATGAAAGAAGTTCTGAACGACATCCAACAGGGTAAATTCGTTCGCGACTTCATGCTGGAAAACGCCGTTGGCCAGCCGACCATCAAAGCGTCGCGCCGCGCCAATGACGAGCACATGATCGAGGAAACCGGTGCAAAACTTCGCGCCATGATGCCCTGGATCTCGGCCGGCAAAATGGTCGACAAAGAAAAGAACTGATCCCCACGGGATCACGCGAAAAGGCGGCCTTCGGGTCGCCTTTTTTGTCCCAATCGGAGGCCGCGCATGGTCGATCAACCCACATCCCGCGACTGGAGCGGCGTCATCGCACTTGGCCTGATATGGGGTGGCACCTTCATGGTCGTGGCTATGGCGTTGGAAGGGTACGGCCCCGTCACGGTTGCAACCGCACGGACCACTTTGGGGGCAGTCACTTTGTTGGCAATGATGGCTGTGACTGGTCGCAAATTGCCTGCGGGCGATACCAAGCTGTGGTTTTTTATTGCGATCATCGGCCTGTTATCGACCGCGTTGCCCTTTCTGCTGCTGAGTTGGGGGCAGCAATATGTACCTTCGGCCTTTGCAGGGCTGTCGATGGCAGCGATTCCGCTAATGGTACTGCCACTAGCGCATTTCTTCTCGGACGAGCCGTTGAATCTGCGCAGATTTCTAGGCGTATCGCTGGGTTTTTCCGGGGCTTTGGTGCTGATCGGCCCCGGTCTGGCGCAGATCGGACAAGGGGCTGAACCACTGGCGCAACTGGCCTGTATCGGGGCAGCACTCTGCTATTCCTGCGCGTCGATCTTCACCCGACGTTGTCCACCGATTGATCCGGTCGCGTTGGCGGCGTTGTCGCTGATGGTCGGGGCGGTTTTATTGTTGCCCGTCATGCTACTGACCGAGGGCGTCCCACAATGGCAGGGCACGCGCCCTGGCCTGGCAATCATCGCGCTTGGTCTGCTACCCACCGCCTTCGCCACCCTTTTACGCGTGTCCATCATCCGCAGCGCGGGGTCAGTGTTCCTGACGCTGGTCAACTATCAGGTGCCCATCTGGTCGATGGTCTTTGGTGCGTGGATTCTGTCCGAGGCGTTGCCACTGAGATTCTTCATAGCGCTGGCCATGATCCTCACCGGGTTGGCCATCAGCCAATGGTTCAGCCTGCGCCGGATGCTGATCGGGCGTTAACCAGCCACAGCCTCGACCTCGGCCACGATGCCGTCGACGACCTGCGCCAGAAGCGCGTCATCCTCGCACTCGGCCATCACACGGATCAAGGGTTCCGTCCCCGATTTACGGATCAGCAAACGGCCCTGTCCGTTGAGCCGCGCCTCGGCATCAGCAATGGCAGCCTGCACGCTGGCGACTTCCAGCGGAGTTTGACCTTCACCATAGCGCACATTCTTCAGCAGCTGCGGAACCGTCTCGAACTGTACGGCCAATTCCGAAGCTTTACGGCTGGAATGCACCATCTCGGCCAAGAAATGCAGCCCGGCCATCAGCCCGTCGCCCGTGGTGGCATAGTCGCTCATGACGATGTGGCCCGATTGTTCTCCGCCCAAGTTGAAGCCGCCTTCACGCATCCTCTCAACAACATAGCGGTCGCCAACCGCCGTTCGTTCAAGGCGCAGACCCAACGCGGTCAAGTGCCGCTCCAGCCCCAGATTGGACATAACCGTCGCAACCAGCGCTCCGCCCTGCAAGCGTCCCGCCTTTGACCAACTGCCAGCAAGCAGCGCCATCAACTGGTCGCCGTCGGCCACCTTGCCATGTTCGTCGACCATCACCACACGGTCCGCATCGCCGTCCAGACAAATGCCAACATCCGCGCCATGGGCCACCACAGTCTCGGCCGCCAACTGGGGATTGGTCGAGCCGCAATTCAGGTTGATGTTCTTTCCGTTTGGCGCAATCCCGACAGGGATGACGTCCGCCCCCAATTCCCACAACACTTCCGGGGCTGTTCGGTGTGCCGCACCATTGGCGCAATCGACCACCACTTTGAGGCCGTCCAACCGCAGATCGCGGGACAGAGAGGACTTTACCCGCTCGCCATATCGAAAGCGGGCATCATCAACGCGGCGCGCACGACCAATGTTCTGGGCTTGCGCGGGTTTGACACCTTCTTCGATCAGACGCTCGATCTCAATCTCGGCCTGATCCGATAGCTTGAACCCATCGGGGCCAAAAAACTTGATCCCGTTGTCTTCGGCCGGGTTGTGGCTGGCCGAGATCATCACGCCCAGATCCGCCCGCATCGACCGGGTCATCAACCCGACCGCAGGGGTCGGAACCGGCCCCAGCAGCAAAACGTTCATACCAGTCGAAGTCAGCCCCGCCGTTAGCGCGTTTTCCAGCATATAGCCTGACAGACGCGTGTCCTTGCCGATCACGACGCGATGTGCGCCAGACTGGTCACGACGGAAATACCGACCTACGGCTGCGCCAATGCGCAGGGCCATTTCGGCCGTGATCGGATGAGTATTGGCAGTGCCCCGCACCCCATCGGTTCCGAACAGCTTGCGCATTGATATGTCTCCGTCGTTTCTTGCCTGCGACCGGATTACCGGACGGCAGCCCACAGACGCAAGGCCTGAGCGGTCTCAGCCACGTCGTGAACCCGCAGGATCTGCACCCCTTGTGCCAGACCGGCCAACCCGACTGCAATCGAACCCGGAGCACGGGCGTCCTTGCGCGTCTCTTTGCCGATCTGCCCGATGAACCCCTTGCGCGATACGCCCAGCAGTATCGGACAGCCCAGCCCGTGAAACAGGCTGAGATTGCGCAGCAGCGTCAGGTTATGGGCCTCAGTCTTACCAAAACCAATGCCGGGATCGACGATGATGTGGTCTCGACGCAGCCCGAGGACTTCTAGGTTCTGTACCTGCTGGTCCAAAAAATCATACACGTCGAGCAGCACGTCATCATAGCGTGGTTCATCCTGCATCGTGGCGGGATCGCCCTGCATATGCATGACACAGACCGGCGCGCCAATTTGCGCACAAAACGGGGCCAGATCTGGATCGAAGGTAAAGCCCGAGACATCGTTGATCAGCCCCGCCCCTGCCCGCCACGCCGCTTTGGCAACGCTTGCTTTGCGCGTGTCTATCGAAATCAGCGCCTGCGTTTGTTCTCGGATCGCTTGGATCAGAGGCTCCGTCCGGGCGATCTCTTCATCTTCCGGGATGAAAGCAGCCCCGGGCCGGGTGGATTCGCCACCAATATCCAGGATCGTCGCATCCTGCGCGACCATCTGTTCGGCCGCACGGCATGCAGACTGGACTGAGTTATGCATCCCACCGTCCGAGAAACTATCCGGTGTCGCGTTGAGGATACCCATGATCTGAGCCCGATTCATGTCCAACCCCGCTATCGGCGCGCGAGGATGGGACAGAGATTCCAGGATATCGTCGGGCATGTCCTGTGCCGCGACAATGGAAGAGCATTCTGAGCGACTCAGCCGTTCCGCATGGGTAAACCAAAGCGCCTGCCCCGCCAAAGACACGGCGCCATCGGGCCGCCGCGCGCCGTTCTGGACCAGCGGACGGTAATAGGTTGTCACAGTTGCGCCTGCTCCACAGAGATTGCTCGCAGTGGTGTTTCAGGATCGCCCGGCAACGCACCACCGATGACCATCATCTCGCTGGCTTCGAACGTCGCTGCAAACCAAGCCGCCAGCGCCACGGCGTCCGATGGCGCAGCCGAAGGGCCATCAACCGCATCCAGAACAATCTTGGACGGCGCCCAGACGCAAATCTGCCCGTTTTTCATTGCCCAATCCAATTCCGTCCGCGTCGAGACGACGACGCAGCGGTGATCCCGTGCGGCCAGAACCCAGGCGTTTTGCTCGATCGCCAATAAGTCGATCCGGCGTTGTGTCATCGCATGTCCCGTTTGCGGAACAGCCATGTCAGCTGCGCCCACACACAGGATCAGCGGGCGCTGACGATTTTCCAACTGATCGATCCATCCAGTCAGGTTGCTCGACGCAATCGCCTCATTCGATAGAAAGACCAGACGGGGATGCGGGCGTTCTTCTTCGACCACATCATGGTGCACTGCGTCCTTGCCGCGCACAATTTCGACCCCCAAAGCACCGGGACCCCGATCCAGTTTTTCGATGCGAACAAAAGCCCTTACAGCCTGTGGCTCTAGCAAAATACGTTCTGCCACCCGGTCGGCCAGTGTTTCCAGAAGGTTCAACCTTTCAGCAGCCAGTTCAAAGGCGATCGCCTCGGTCACACGATCGTAAGACAAGATGCGGTCAACATCATCGTCAATCGGGTCTGTCAGTGGCCGCACCTCAACCACAATGTTAAAACAAACCCGCTGCGTTGTGCCGCGTTCAGCCTGAAAGGCACCGATCTCGACCTCGACAATATGATCCCGCAACGAAATGCGATCCAAGGGACCTCGGGTCGCGGTAGCCTCGGAACGCTCCGAAGGATGCGCGAAGGCAAGGCGGATTTCAGAACTCATAGGTCGGACCTTTTCGGGCTTTGGGACTGATCTGCCCAAATTAGACGTTGCGGGCGCGTATAGCACCGCAACAAACGCCTTTCCAGCCATCGAATGCGTCGTCAGGTCACGCGGAACCAACTCATCATACCCGATGCGGCATGACCCAGCATGTGACAATGCAACAACCAGCTGCCCGGATTGTCTGCAACCAGAACAACCTGGCGCGATTGCCCGCGCCCCAAAAGAACCGTATCGCGCCACGGACCAAGGCTGCCATCCGACAGAACGATGCGAAAGTGATGACCGTGCATGTGCATAGCATGAGGAAAGGCTGTTTCGTTGGCAAACTCAATCCGATGCGTTTCGCCCAATCGTGCGTCCAAAAACGGATCCTTTGGGCGCTCGGCATACCCGTTCAGCGCCCAGAAACGACCCAGCTGCGCCAGTTCCTGTCCTGACAACTCGGTCTCGCCCAGTTTGGCTGAACTTAACCAACGCATCGCGCCGCCTTGCATCGACATCCGATGCAAAGGCGTACCCTCGACCGAGAGTTCGGGCAGCGGATTGGGCGGTAGCGCCGCGATACCGGTTCGCACTGCTTCACCTGGGCCAGATACATCAAAGCGCACAAGACCAAAGCCCCCGTCCCGCTCAAAACTCACAAGGCTGGCTGTCTCGGACGCGGAGGCGCGCACGTCCACGATCATGTCCGCCCGTTGCGCCGGACCCAGTGGGAAACGATCGGTTATCTCCAGCGGAGTTTCCAGCGGCATCCCGTCTAGCGCCACGATCCAACCCGTCAGCCCATCTATGCCAAGATCAAATATTCGGGCGTTGGATGCATTGATCAGGCGCAGGCGCAGACGCTCGGAAGCTCTGACTTTATACGAAGGGTCGAACTGACCGTTGACCGTAACGATATTGCCCAATCGTCCGGCATGGCTGAGATCATGCCCGTTGTCGAAATCATTGGTGATCTGGGCTGTTTCAGAGTCCAGCCGCCAGTCATCCAACATCAGCGTCAGATCACGATCCACGTCGGGTTTATCGGATTCCTCGATGATCAGCGGGCCATAAAGTCCACGCGCCACCTGTTCGATTGTGCGGTTATGAGAATGATACCAATACGTCCCGGCGTCAGGCACGGCGAAATCATAGTCGAAAGTGGATCCGGGCTCGATGACGTCCTGCGTCAGGCCCGGCACACCGTCCATCGCGTTGTCAATCCGAATGCCGTGCCAGTGAACCGACGTGGCCTGAGGCAGAGCATTCGAAAGCTGGCGCTGCACACGCCCACCCTGCGGCACACGGATTTCTGTACCCGGTACAGTCCCGCCAAAGCTCCAAACCGGTGTTTCAGGATATTCAGCCGGTGCGATCTGCTGCACCACCTCTCGCGCCACCAGCTCGGGATAAGCGGCCAGACCCACTTTGGGAAACACAGATAGCGCGACAGACGCGCCCAGGAATTGTCGACGATTTAACAGCATTGCGGGCCTCCTGGCGCGCAACATAGATCAAAAAACGCCCCGCGCCATTCAGCTTCCAGCGCGGGTGCGTCAGTTAGTTACTCGCCGTGCGATGTTTGTGCCGGTAGAAAATGTGCACGCCGATCCGTGCGGTTTCCGTATAGACACGCGCCCAAGAGGGCCGAACGGCTGTTGTGTGGTAGTGAGTGGCACCTTCGGTCAACGCAGGCACGTCACCGTCGATGGCCGCACGTGCGACTTTCGAAACACGTTCATAGGCTCTTTTCTCGCGGATTACTTCCTTGCGGCCATCACAGGTATAGGTGAACTGGCACTGGTATTTCTTACCTGTCCCCTGCTTGATCACTCCGCACAGCGTATCGGGAAAACGTCCGCTGTCGACTCGGTTCAGGATGACCTCGGCCACGGCAAACTGTCCGCGCACACTTTCGCCACGCGCCTCGAAGTACAGTGCTTCGGCCAGGCACTTGAAGTGCTCGTCCCCAGTGGCCTTGGGCTGTTGGTCCAGCCAGTTCTTTGAGTAGGATATTTTTTGTGGTTCAGCCGCCTTTCGGGGCTTGAACAAATTCAGGTATTCGCGGAAGTTTTGACCGGGCAATTCAGTCCGGGCCACAAGTTCACGCTTTGCAGTATCGGTGGCTTCCCTCTCAGCGACGGAAACACTTGGCAGCACGGTTGCTGCCATCGTGGCAACAGCCATTATGTAACGTAGCATTCAGATAACCTCGCATAGGCACATGATGCGCCAAACCCTCCCCCGGCGGGCGCGACGAGGCTCATACCGAATTGAATCGGAAACGTCCAGTTTTGTCGAAAAAGCAAGTGGAAAATCGCCGTTACGTCAAAAATAACCCACGGCGAAGCTTGTTGTTTCCTACTATTCTTAGGGTTTCAGAAGGCTGTCAACCCCCAAGTCTGGACGAAATCGCCAGTTGAGCGGCAGCCAGCCGAGCCACAGGCACCCTGAAGGGAGAACATGAGACATAGTCGAACCCCAGATCTCGACAAACGGCGATTGATTCGGGGTTTCCACCGTGTTCACCGCACACAGACAAGGTCACGTCAGGTTGCGATTGCCGCCCCCTCTCGGCCCCGAGCTTGAGCAGTTCCCCAACACCGTCCGCATCCAATACATGGAACGGATCTTCGGCAAAGACACCTTGTCGGACATAGGCGGACATAAACCGCCCCGCGTCATCCCGCGACAGCCCGTAGGTCATCTGGGTCAGATCGTTGGTTCCGAAACTTAGAAACGAGGTCTGTGGCGCGATCTCATCTGCGCGCAGGCAGGCGCGCGGTGTTTCAACCATCACACCCAACCTGTATTCGAATTCCTGCCCGCGCTCGGCCGCAACCGAAGCCGCAACAGAGTCGATCCGCGATTTGACCAGCTCAACCTCGCGTTTCGCGGAAACCAGCGGGATCATCACCTCGGGCACGACAGGTTCGCCATTTTTGCTGGCTTCGATCGTCGCTTCAAAGATCGCGCGGGCCTGCATGTCATAAATCTCGGGCACAGTGACACCCAATCGGACACCGCGCAGCCCCAACATGGGGTTGTATTCCGTCATCGCCGCCACGCGACGTTCAACGTCCGAGACCGGGAGGTCAAGCGCTTCGGCTAATTCGCGTTGACCGCCGCGTGTGGTGGGCAGGAATTCATGCAAAGGCGGGTCGAACAGGCGGATACAGACGGGCTGCCCTTCCATAATCCGGAACAGTTCGACAAAATCCTCGCGCTGCATCGGCAATAGACGTTCCAGAACCGCCTCGCGACCCGATGAGGTTTGCGCAAAAATCATCTCGCGCATAACAATCAGGCGGCCGGGATCAAAGAACATATGCTCGGTCCGGCACAGCCCAATGCCCTGCGCCAAAAAGTTCCGCGCCGTCTGCGCATCGGCAGGCGTATCGGCGTTCGCGCGAATGGCAATGTCGCGTTCAGCGTCGGCCCAGGCCATAAGTGTCTGAAAACAATCATCCAACGCCGCTTCCAGCATCGCAGGTTTCCCAGCAAGGACTTGCCCCGAACTGCCATCGATAGTCAGCGTATCTCCGGTTTTGAACACACGTCCGTCAGGTGCGGTCAACATCCGTTTCTTGGTTTGAAAACGCATCTCGGACGCACCGACAATACAAGGCAGACCGAGACCCCGACCAATAACGGCCGCGTGACTGGTCATCCCGCCTTTTTCAGTCAGAACCGCGACGGCCGCGTGCATCCCGCGCACATCCTCGGGCGCGGTTTCACGTCGCACCAGGATACACGGCTCTCCACGAGCAGCGCTGGCCTGCGCTTCGGCGGCGGTAAACACCATTTTGCCAGTCGCGGCGCCGGGGCTGGCGGCGATTCCGGTCGTCAGAACATCTCGCTTCGCCTCGGGGTGGACCTGACGGTGCAGTAATTCGTTCAGCGAATGCGGATCAACCCGCATCACCGCCTCTTGCGGTGGAATGATACCGTCTTCGGCTAGTCGCACTGCAATCCGCATCGCGGCCCGCGCGCTGCGTTGCACGCGAACACCGTCCAAAATGTGGACATGGCCGTTTTCGATCACGAATTCGACCTGCATTTCCTCGCGCAGCTTGATCCGCATCAGCGCGGCATGCGCCTTGAGTTCCGCAAAGGCTTCGGGCGCCACTTCCTCGAGCGACTTACCGCGCGGATCCTTTTCCAGATAGAGCGCGGCAACACCCTCGCCCAACGCATCACGGCCCTGGCTCTGGCTCAGGTATCGCCCGGTCAACTGAGGCATCCCAGTCGTAGGTTCCACCAATTGCAAAACACCCGAGCCGCACTCACCCTGACCGACACCCGGGATCATCTCCTGAATGACGAGGCCCAATCCGGCATCCGCAGGCGCACCTTTAGCCTGTCGCAGAAGGCGTGCCGAAGTCCCATCCCATGCTCGTGCCATCGACCGTAAAACGGCGACAAGTTGCTCGCCGCGATCCTGCGGAAAGGTTTCGTCCGTTTCATCTTCGTAGGCACGCAGCGATTGTTGCAGACCTTCGCGCCCATCGGCGTCGATATCATCGAACACGTCTGCATCCAACCGCGCGACGTGAACCGCGTAGCTTTGCACGAAACGCAGATACAGGGCGGCCGCAGCCTCGACGCCCATCGAATCCGACAGGTCCACATATCGCGCATCATTCATTCCGATATTCAGGATCGCACCTGGACCGCCCCAATCAGGGTCCTCGGAGCTGGGTCGCACGCACAACAGTGTCGATTGGTCGAACTGCTCAAGAATAGCGTCGATATCAGGGACCTGTCCCTTGGCGATTGCCTGAACAGCATCAAAGGATAACGCCACTGTGCGCGGCACCGGTAATTCCAGACGGACAAGCCGTTGTAGACATTTCGCGCGGCCACCATGCGACGCCGTGGTGACAGGCGCGGTGGATGTGATCAGCGTGGTATGCGGGTTATTCTGCACTGCGGCACCTTTTGGTTTGACCGCAGCATAAGCCCCTGCACCAATGGCGCAAGGGCCATCTGGCTTAGCCTTCGATCTTGCTGAGGTCCGCCACGCGCGCGCAAACCTGACGGATCTGGCTGAGCAGGTTCAGACGGTTGCGCCGCAGGATGTCATTGTCGGTATTGACCTGAACATCTTCGAAGAACGCATCCACCGGACCGCGCAGTGCGGCCATGGCGGTCATTGCAGCGGGGAAATCCTCGGCCTTCTGCGCGGCTTCGATCTGGCCCTGCGCGTTTTCCAGCGCCGCAAACAGCGCCTTTTCGCTGTCGGTCTCGGCGAATTTCACATCCGCACCGTAGGAATACTCGACCCCGTCCTTTTCCTCGGCCTGTGTGAGGATGTTGTTGGCGCGTTTGAAGCCCTGAACAAGGTTCTCGCCATCCTCGGTCGCGATCACCGCGTTCAGAGCACGAGCGCGTTTGACCAACAGGTTGAGGTCATCATTGCCGTCCATCGCGATACAGGCGTCGATGATGTCGTGGCGGATGCCCTCGTCTCGCAGGAACACCTTGAGGCGGTCGTGGAAGAAGGACAGCAGGTCCGCCGGAGCATTGCTGACGATCGCTGTCGCGGCTTCGACCTGATGAGCCAGCCCATGAACCTCTTGCGCGGCGGCCTCAGCATCCTCGGCCTTGGCTTGTTTCGCCTTGGCCTCTAGCAGGGCTGCCTGCCATTCGGGCAGTTTCAGCAGGCTTCCCAATGCCGACGTGAAGGTATCATTCAATGACAGGCGCAAATCGTTGGTCAGGATCAACCGGATCACCCCAAGCGCCGCACGGCGCAGCGCAAACGGGTCTTTCGAGCCCGTCGGCTTTTCGTCAATCGCCCAGAACCCCGTCAGCGTGTCCAGCTTGTCGGCCAGCGCCACCGCCACCGAGACCGACGCGGTCGGCACATCATCCGACGGGCCAAGCGGCGAGTAATGCTCCTGACTGGCCTGCCCCACCTCGGCTGGCAATTCGGCAGCCTGAGCGTAGTAGCGGCCCATCAAGCCCTGCAATTCGGGAAATTCGAACACCATCTCGGATGACAGATCGGCCTTACATGCCTGTGCGGCCATCATCGCCAGTTCGGGCGTCGCACCCGTTGCCCCGGCCAGTTCATGCGCCAGCACGGCGATGCGCAGAACCCGCTCGCCCTGCGAGCCCAGTTCGGCATGGAACGTCACCGCATTCAGTTTCTCGACCCAAGGTTCGAACCCGTCGGACTTGACGATGCGCAGGTCATTTTCCCAGAAGAACTTCGCATCCGCAAGACGGGCCGACAGCACCTTTTGGTTCCCTGCCAGAATGGTCGCACCATTGTCGGCGGTTTCGCGGTTGGCGACGGTTATGAACTTTTCAATCCGACCGGTCTTGGGGTTCTTCACCGAAAAGAACTTCTGATGTTCTTTCATCGAGGTCTGCAGAACCTCAGGGGGCAGGTCCAGAAATTCGTCATCGATCTTACCCATCAGAACCACCGGCCATTCGACCAGACCGGCAACCTCAGCCAGCAGGCCCTTGTCATCGACCACTTCCAGACCGGCAGCAAAGGCCATGTTCTGCGCGTCGTTCCAGATATGCTCGGCCCGGTCCACAGGGTTCAGGTCTACAAAAGCTGCTTTCAGCTTGGCGGCGTAGTCTTCGAAAGACGTGACCGAGAATCGATCCGGAGCCAGGAAACGGTGCCCCCCAGTGGTATCCCCGGATTTGATCCCCTCGACCTCAAGCGGTACGACCTGAGCGCCCGCTTCATCCGACAGGATGCACAGGATTGAATGCAAAGGGCGCACCCAGCGCAACGGACCGCTGCCCCAACGCATCGACTTGGGCCAAGGGAAGTTACGGATGGTGGCCTCCAGCACGTCGGCCACGATCTCGGCCGCTGGACGGCCCGCTTTTTCGATAGTGGCGAAATAAACCGGGCCTTTTGGCGTTTCGCGCTCTTCCAACTGATCGCGCGTCAGTCCCGCACCGCGCAGGAAGCCTTCGATGGCTTTGTCGGGCGCGCCAACTTTGGGGCCCTTGCGTTCTTCGCGGATGGTGGGGCTTTCCGCCAGCAGGCCCTCGATCGCCAGCGTCAGGCGGCGCGGCGTGGTCAGAGCGGCAGCCCCGGCATAGGTCAGACCGGCCTCGACCAAACCATCGGTGATCCGCTTTTTCAGGTCTTCGCCGGCACGGGTTTGCATGCGGGCGGGGATTTCCTCGGAAAACAGTTCGATCAGCAGGTCGGGCATGGTCGGTCCTTAGAAGTTCACGATCGTCTGGATGACGATGGCATTGGCAATATCCACAAAGAAGGCGGATACAAGGGGCAACACGATAAAGGCAATAGGCGAAGGGCCATATCGCTTGGTGACAGCGGTCATATTCGCGATAGCGGTGGGGGTTGCACCCAGGGCGAACCCGCCGAACCCGGCGGCCAGAACAGCGGCCCGGTAGTTGCCGCCCATGACCGGAAACAGCACCCAGATTACAAACACAACGGCCAGCAGCGTCTGCGCCGTCATGATCACCACAATCGCAAGCCCCAGCTCAGCGATCGTCCATAGCTGCAGGCTCATCAATGACATTGCCAGAAACGCACCCAGCGAGAATTCCGAAAGCAAAGCAAGCGAAGGCGTACGCGCAACAGGATGCGCGTTTGGAAACAGCGCCGAGCGCAAGTTGGCAATGACGATACCCATGATCAGACAGGGGACGAACAAAGGCAGCTTAAGCCCCGCCGCATTGATCACCTGGTGCAGGATGTACCCCGCAACGATCGCGATGTTCAGATACAGCATCACCCGCATGATGGTCAGGTGATCCACCTTTGCCTCTGCCTCGGTGGGTTTGTCGGGCAAACCGACCGTATGTTCTTCGTCGGGACGTTCTGGTGTCAGGTTCTTGCCTTCGACCAGAAATCGCGCGATCGGACCGCCGACCAAAGCTGCCAGAACAAGACCCAGAGTTGCCACGGCAACACCCAGTTCAGTTGCACCTTCCAAACCGGTCACTGCGCCAACCTCGGGTGCCCAGGCGATGGCAGTCCCATGCCCGCCAATCAATGCTGCCGACCCGAACAAGACCCCGGCCTGTACCGGATAACCGAAGATCGCTGCGCCAACAGCGCCGATTCCGTTTTGCAGAACTATTGTGATCAGCGTCAGGATCAAAAGCAAAAACAGCGGCTTACCACCAGCAACTAAATCAGAAAGTCTGGCGTTCAGCCCAATTCCGGCAAAGAATACAACCAACAGGAAATCGCGCGCAGCCAGTCCAAACGACATCTCGATGCCGAAGACCAGATACAGCGCCAACAGAAAGACCGAGGCCAGCAACCCTCCGGTCACGGGCTCGGGGATGTTGAACTGCCGCAACACCTCGACACGGGCGTTGATCTCGGCCCCGACCAAATAAACGGCAAACCCCATCGTAGCTGTCAGAAAGTCGGGAACTTGCAACATCTGCTGGATCATAGCTTCATTCCTGCGGTCGCGGCGGGCATTCCTCGCCTACGACCGTTCCGTCATAGGCTTTTTCACCGCAGTTGTTCAGCGCGTGCCAAACATAGCCCTTGCCATCTTGAGTGACTGCAACGATACGATCGACGCCATAGTGAATGTTCTTTTGCCCCATGAATGCCTGTGCCTGCCCGGTCTTCAACGCATCCGCGATGGCAACGGCATTGTAGCAGTCGAACCATCCTGGCGCGGTCAACGGTTCGGCATTGTCCAACGCCACGAAGCCTGACAACTGGTCCAAGCTCAGATCGGTTTCAAAACACGCTCGATACCGGATCGGAGAGCTATCGGCATCAATCGCCTGAAACGCAGAATAGGTGATCGGTTCTGGCTGATCGGTCTCAACGACCACCAGATTGACATCCCGCCCCGGCTGCGGTTCGACCGTGTAGTAAAACCCATAGACCTGAAGATAATACATTCCCACACCGGCCAAAACAGCCGAGCCAAGCAACAGAAGAGCAAGCAGTTTTCCGGTCATTGTTTACGCAACCTCTTTCAAATGCGCGGGAAATCGGACAGGGTCCGGCACGTAACAGGTTGATACGAGGCTTATCGAATGGACTCCACCCTTACCGTCGGACTCTTCGGCGCTTTGTTCGCGATCATGAACCCAATCACCAACCTGCCCGTTTTCCTCAGCGTGACCGAAGGGTTGTCCCCCGCCGATCAGCGTAAGGTGGCCGCGAAAGTGACGGTCTATTGCCTGATCCTTGGTGGCGCCTTTGCAGCCATCGGCAATCAGGCGTTGGGGTTGTTTGGCATTTCGGTCGATGACCTGCGTGTCGCGGGTGGGCTGGTCGTTCTGATGATCGGCCTCAACATGCTGAGCGGCAACCAAAGCACGACCCATCATGGGACCGAGGATGAAAAACAGTCCTACCCCGAACCCGACACCGTTGCGTTCTACCCCTTGGCCTTCCCGATTCTGGTCGGGCCAGGCACGATCACGACACTGATCCTCTATGCTCATCACATCACCAAACCAGTGGATGCGATGCTTTATGCAGGCGTTTTTTTTGTTGTCCTGCTGTTGCTGTTCGTTACCTTCTGGAACGCATCGGCGCTGGCCAAACGCTTGTCCGCAAACGCGCGCGTTATTATGAGCCGCTTCATGGGCATGATCCTGTCGGCCATCGCCATCAGCATGATCGCCGATGGCCTCAAAGTTTTGCTGCCCGGATTGGCGTGATCTGGCCATCAAGCCTCGTACCCGGCAGCCTCGGTCATCACAAACGCATCGGCGCATTGCTTGGCCAACGCCCGCACCCGCCCGATATAGGCCTGTCGCTCGGTAACGGAAATCACCCCACGCGCGTCCAACAGGTTGAAGATATGGCTTGCCTTGATGCACTGATCATAAGCCGGATGCGCCATCACGATGCGCTTGCCCGTCTTTGGATCATCATGCTCTTGCGCCAGAATAGTGGCGCATTCTGCCTCGGCCTCTTCAAAGTGGCGCAGCAGGACCTCGGTATTGGCAACGTCAAAATTCCAGCGGGCGTATTCTTCCTCGGTCTGTTTGAAGATATCGCCATATTTCAACGGGCTGGGCGACTGCGGATCGTTGAAGGGCATGTCCATTACATGGTCGATGCCCAACACATACATTGCCAGACGCTCCAACCCGTAGGTCAGCTCACCCGAGACAGGCGCGCAATCGTGGCCCCCGACCTGTTGGAAATAGGTGAACTGGCTGACTTCCATACCGTCGCACCAAACCTCCCAGCCCAGACCCCAGGCCCCAAGGGTGGGACTTTCCCAGTCATCCTCGACAAAACGGATGTCGTGCAGCTCCATGTCGATACCGATCGCCTCAAGCGAACCCAGATACAGCTCTTGCAGGTCCGGTGGGCTAGGTTTGATCAACACCTGATACTGATAGTAGTGCTGCAATCGATTGGGGTTCTCGCCATATCGCCCGTCGGTCGGGCGGCGCGAAGGTTGAACATAGGCCGCCGCCCAAGCTTTGGAACCCAAGGCGCGCAACGTGGTCGCCGGATGGAAGGTGCCGGCACCGACCTCCATATCGTAAGGCTGCAGGATCGCGCAGCCTTTCGAGGCCCAATAGGTCTGAAGCCGCAGAATAATCTCTTGAAAAGAACGAGGTGTACTGGACTGATCGGTCATGACATTCCCTTTGGACGCTTGGGCGCCGGTTCCGGTGGGTTTTTCCTTTCCTATGCAAGGGGCCGGGGGGCGTCAACGGCACAAGTGGTCTCGCCTGTCACTGAGCGGCCACACTGTAAATTCCCCGTATTCGGGGCATGGCAATCCACACCCCTGATCGCGTAGTCTGCGCCGCAGAAAAACACTGCGGACATAGGCAGACAATGACACGCATATTTACGGCAATTCTGTTTCTAATTCTCTTCGGCCTTCGCGCCTCATACGCGCAACAAGACACTGGGGTCTGGGTTCAGGTTGAAGCCCGCCCGACTTTGGCCGCAGCACAAGAGCGCGCGAGGGCGTACGCAGAAGTATTACCTGATGTGAACGGCTTTCGCTTGAACTCTGGATGGTATGCCATTGTTATTGGTCCTTATTTACGCGGCGATGCCGAACAGGTTCTGAATGTTTACCGGTCCGAAGGGCAAATCCCCGCGGACAGCTACATCACGTTCTCCAACGTTCTGGGGCAGCAGTTCTGGCCTTCCGATGCGGCCCTGTCAGAACCGGAAACTGTAGCGCCACCAGTCGAACAACAGCCCGATCAGCCCGTTGCCGGGCTGACACCGCAAGCCTCGGACGAAACACGGTCACAGGCGCTGCAATCAGAGCGCCGACTGACGGCTCAGGAACGCAGGAATCTGCAGACCGCTTTGCAAGCCGCCGGTTTCTACAACGCAACAATCGACGGCGCATTCGGGCAAGGCACCCGGCGATCGATGGCCGATTGGCAGCGTTTCAATGGTTTCGAGGCGACGGGCGTTCTAACCACGGCACAGCGCACAGCCCTGATGGACGCCTATAACGCACCTTTGATCAACGTCGGGATGGCACGCCATTCGGATATGAAGGCGGGGATCGATCTGGATCTGCCATTGGGCGTGGTCTCGTTTGACCGCTACGAGGCGCCATTCGTGCATTTCACGAACAGTACCGATCTGGGCGCAAAGGCGCTGCTGATCAGCCAGACCGGCGATAAGAACACGCTGCGCGCTTTGTACGAAGTCATGCAGTCGCTAGAGATCGTCCCTTTGGAAGGGCCGCGTCAACTAAGCGGCAACAGCTTTACCCTTGAAGGACGTGGAAACGATGTCGTTTCCTATACCGAGGCGCGCCTGGACAATGGGCAGATCAAGGGCTTCACGCTGGTTTGGCCTGATGGAGATGACGCCCGGCGGATGCGGGTACTGGCCGCGATGAAAGCCAGCTTTGCAACGAACAACGCCGTTCTCGACGCCGCGGCTGGCGCAGATGCTGAACAGCGGATCGATCTTGTGTCTGGCCTTCAGATACGCAAGCCTCGCCTGTCACGGTCCGGGTTCTTTGCCGACACCAACGGCACCGTACTTACTGTGGCCGAGGCGGCAGACAGCTGCGCCCGTGTAACTCTGGACGGAGATCAGGAACTTCAGGTCGCCTGGCGGGATTCCGACCTAGGTATCGCAGTTCTGCAACCGCGCAGCGCATTGGCCCCGCTGAGCGTAGCTGAATTCAGCGCAATCGCCCCCCGAATTCAGGCTGAAGTAGCAGTGTCTGGCTTTTCGTACCAAGGTGCATTGGGCGCGCCCACGCTGACTTTCGGCCAGATCGCCGATGTGCGCGGGCTGAACGGGGAAGAAGGCGTGAAGCGCCTAGCCCTCGCGGCTCAGCCCGGTGACGCCGGAGGGCCTGTATTCGACGGGAACGGTCAAGTGGTTGGTATGTTGTTGCCGACCCCATCCGACGGTCGCACCCTGCCCGCTTCGGTCAGTCTGGCGGCGACGGTATCCAGCCTGAACCAGATTTTGGACAAAGCGGGCGTATCCGGCGTATCCGGTCAACCGTCCTCTCAGATCACACCTAACGAACTGAACCGTCGGGCAATCGGAATGACGGTGCTGGTCCACTGTTGGGACTGATCCCGCCTCAATCAATTCAACGCCGCCTTTAGGGGCGGCGTTTTTAGTTACAAAATATCTGGCGTGATCCGGATCAGCGTAGGGCCTTGCGCATCAAAAGCAGCGCGGACGGCAGCCTGCATGTCTTCAAGACTGACTGGCTCTGCGGACCGGGCACCGAAGGCTTCGGCCAGCTTGCAAAAGTCGGGGTTCCTCGCCACAACCGCGTTCGGCGCGATCTGACTGCGAACCATGCTGTCTTCGATCTCTCTCAGCTTGCCATTGTCCCAAAGGATAATGGGAAGAGACAGGCCAAGTTCGACTGCAACGCCCAGCTCCATCATCGTGTAATGAAACCCGTAATCTCCTGCGAGTACCGCCGTAGGTTCGCCGCGCCGTGCCACTGCGCCTCCGATCC
This sequence comes from Ruegeria sp. D3, assembly GCF_056534465.1. NCBI lineage: Bacteria > Pseudomonadati > Pseudomonadota > Alphaproteobacteria > Rhodobacterales > Roseobacteraceae > Ruegeria > Ruegeria sp. D3. Next base: position 249,572 of record NZ_JBQFPK010000002.1, on the reverse strand, counting down.
CGGCGGGAAGGGCATAGCCCAGCGTCCCAAACCCGGTGGGATGGTGCCAGTGGTAAGGGAAGGTCATATCCCAGACCTCTTTGCCCACATAGGCAAGCTGGGTCATGTCCGAATAGATCATTGTCTCGGCCGGCATCGCCTCGCGCAGCGCGTCCAGCACGGGGACAATGCCGGGGCGTTCGGCGTCCACTTCGATCCGCCATTTCGCTCGGGCTTGGGCGACCTCGTCTTCGGTCCAGCCGGTTGCTGGTTTCACATGGTCGATTGCGGCCCAAAGTGCGTGAGCAAAACTTTCCCCGTCCACTTGCAACTTAACCGCCGCCCGGTGGCGGTCGGACAAGACAGCAGGGTCAAGGTCGACGCGCACTAGATTGCCAGAATGCCCCAGATCGTCGCGCCACAGATCGACCTCGCCCAGCTCGGACCCAACCACGACAACCAGATCGGCGGAGGCAATGACCTCGGCACTGCTGGGTCGGGGCAGATAGGCACCAAAATCAAGCGCATAGTTCAACCCGGCCATGCCACGCCCCGCATAGGTGGTGAAACAGGCTGCCCCCAGTTGGGTCAGGATCTGCCGCCACAGGTTGGACCGCGTCCCGCCCCCAAGGATGAACAAGGGCCTGCGGGCGATATTCAGCAGCGACATAACCGACGCGACGTCCGGCGGCGCGGCTTTGGTGCGCAGCCCCGGTTGGTTGGGAAACGGGGCCGGATCTGCTTCGGCCTCAAGCTTTTTGATCGGCACCTGAATATGCTTGGGACGCGGGCGCGACAGTTCGAATTCCTCAAAGGCGCGCTCGACCAGCCCGTAAGCGGCTTGGGCCGAATTTGCCTGCACCGACCAATCCGCAACCGTATCGGCGGCCCCACGCTGGTCCTTCATCTGATGCAACTGGCCCTTTGACGCCTCGGTCTCGTCCAGACATGAGGACAGAACCAGCATCGGCACCGAATCCGAATATCCCTGCCCCATCGGTGTCATGATGTTGCATAGGCCCGGCCCGGTAATCACATAAGCCACCCCCGGTTTGCCTGTTGCACGGGCATATCCGTCGGCCATGAACCCAGCCCCTTGCTCGTGCCGGGCCAGAACATGGGTGATACCTGCTTCTTCGATCCCACGATACATTTCCTGGTTGTGCACACCGGGAATGCCAAAAATCACATCCACACCGCGATCCCGAAGCATATGCGAGATTTGCGCGCCGAGGGGTCTTTTCATCAGTTTCTCCAGAATTGAACGGTGAACAGGGCGTAAACGGCAAGGAGCTCAAGCCGCCCAACCAACATCCCGATGGACAGCAGCCACTTGGCCGTATCGCTCAGCCCCGCGAAATTGCCCGCCGGGCCGATCTGATCGCCAAGCCCCGGCCCTACATTGGCCAACGCCGTCGCCGCGCCCGAGACCGAGGTGATAAAGTCCAGCCCCGTCAGCGCCAAAGCCCAAGCCAGAACGCCCATCGACAGCACAAAGAACATGAAAAAGCTCATCACCGAGGTCAGAACATCCGTGCTGATGGGGCGCCCATCATATAAAGGCATAAAGACCCCGTGCGGAGACCGGATCCGACGAATCTGAGTTTTGATGGATGCAAATAGCAACTGATAGCGGAAGACTTTGATCGAACAGGCAGTCGAACCCGCACACCCCCCGATCAGACCGATCAGAAAGAACACCATCACCGGAAAGCTGCCCCATGTCATGTAGTTGACGCTGGCGTATCCGGTTCCCGAGATAATGGAGGTAATGTTGAACAAGGACTCGCGAAATGCCTGTTCCCAATGATGCGGAAAGACCAAAAGCAGAAAGACCGTCATCACGGCGACCAGCACCAGAATAGTCGCCAGAAACGTGCGGATCTGGCTGTCTTTCCACAATGAGCTTGTATTGCCGTTCGCCAGCTGGACGTAACGAACAAACGGCAGTGCTGCCAAAATCATGAATACCGATGCTGCATATTCGGTAGGCCCGGAAAACGTTGCAAACGACGCATCATAGTTCGAGAACCCGCCAGTTGCGATCGTTGTCATCGAATGCACAACGGCGTCAAAAAAGCTCATTCCAAAACCGGCGTAGACCAAAACGCAGACAAAGGTCAGAAACACATAAATCAGTGATATCTGCCCAGCGATTTCCTGCGCGCGAGGCAGGATTTTCCCCATGGTCTCAAACCCTTCCGAGCGGAAAATCTGCATCCCGCCCACCCGGAGCTCGGGCAAAAACACCATAGCCACAACGATAATCCCGATGCCACCCAGCCATTGCAGGACGCCGCGCCACAAAAGCAATCCCTGCGGCAGAGCATCCAACCCCGTGATCACAGTCGAACCGGTGGTCGTCAGCCCCGACATCGCCTCAAAATAAGCATCGACGAAACGAAGCTCGGTCGCCCCAAACAAAAATGGGATGGCACCAAAGAACGGCAGCGCGACCCAAACCCCTGTTGTCAGCAAAAAGGTCTGACGGATCGTCAGACCTTCGCCCACACCGTTCGAGCAGCTCATCGCCAGAATAACGCCGGTCAGGACCGTAATGATCCCACTTTCAAGGAAAACATGCCATTCGTCGCGCCCTTCAATCAGGTCCGCGATCAAAGGCAGCACCATGGTCGCCCCAAGAATGGCGACCAATAGGCCAATCACATATCCAACCGGGCGTATATCCGTCATGAGGCGCAGCGTTGGCGCGCCTGCACGACTGTGTCAAGCGGATGCCCCGATTTACTTATCGGATTTATTGGCAGCAGCCGGCATCGCAGGCGGCTTCGAAGGGGCACGAGGCCGGCGCGCAGCAGGCGCAGGTTTCTCAGCAGCGGGTTTTGCGGCCACGGATTTCGACGCAGCAGCTTTGGGGGCTACTTTGATCGGAGTCGGCTTGGCTGACGCCGCTTTGGTCGGGGCCGTTTTGGGTGCCGGGGCTTTAACCGGAGTCGATTTGGCCGGCGCTGCTTTGGCTGTTGTTTTGGGCGCGACCGGCTTGGATGCCGCAGCCGCAGGCTTGGTGGCCGCCGGTTTCGGTGCCGCTTTCGCTGTCGCAGGTTTTGGCGCAACAGATTTCGTCGCAGGTCTGGCGGCGGAAGGAGCCTTAGTTGCAGCTGTTTTCGCAACCGCAGGCTTGGCCGGTGTCTGAGCGGGTTTCACCGCCTTGGCCGGGGCTGGTTTTGAGACAACACGTTTCGGTGATTCGGTCGCTGTCTTCGCTGCGGGTTTGACCTTTGCAGCCGGTTTCGGCTTAGCAACCGGAGCTGCAGTTGCCTTGGAAGCTGGTGCTGTGGTCTTGGTCGCAGGTTTTGGCGCAACAGGTGCGGGCACCGATGAAGACGCATGCAATGCTTGAACGGGAACGAAAGGCAGCTCCATCGCCGAGCACGCCAGAATGTGCATGATTTTCATCTGGTTGCTGACCGCATAGCCCGCCATCCGAATGGCGGCAGCCTGAAATTCCAGCGGCTGGGTAATCGGATTCATACGTAGTTACTCCTCTGAAAACGACGCAGCCTGCATGACGGTAAGAAGCCAGAGACGCCGCGATGTTTCGGGCACCCTTCGGTGTCGCTCTGATTCAGGCGTTGCACGTATCGGCTTCCTTCAGAAGTGACCTTTGCCGCAATCAAACGGCGCAGTCACGGCTGCATTCGGCCTCAGTCTACTTGAAAGACCGTGCGCTTGCAGCATTTTTTGCTGCGCTGCGGCAAAAACATGCCGTAAGTTTGAAGTTGAGACTTTTTGACCTCACCCTACGTGGAAAAGGGTCGCAAACAATTTCGGGTCAATGCTGGCGGATACGAAGGTCGGGCCTTCAGTCAGGACCGAAACCGCATCGTGGCTGTGCAGGCTTTCCTGATGGCTGGCGACCACTCGGAAATCACCGACGTGATGATCGGCCAGCAATTCGGCGCAGAACAAACGAGCGGCGTCCTCGACAAAAATCGGGTTGGCGGCGTTCAGCTCGGCAAAAGCCTGTTCATCCTCGCGCTTGACCATGACCTGCGTTTCCGTGGGCACTGCGCGACGGCACAGAGCGATCAGGTCTTCGAACCAAAGACAATCGGCGTCGCAGTCCACCACGACCGAAATCCGCGCGACCGAGCGCTGTGAATGAGGCGTCGCCAACTGCCCCCGCGTCGAGCGCGCATGCTCGCTGAGTTCCAGCGAACAAGGGCAGGTCGAGGAATAGACATAGTCCAGATGCATGATCTTCTGGCGAACGCCGTTCTGTTCGACCAGTTCCAGCGCGATGTCGTAGTATTGATAACCTTCCAAACCCGAGCGCAGGCTTTGCACCTTATCAGGGAAGGAAAACCGCATCTGGATGCGCGCATCAAAGCTGTCCAGATCGGTCATGTAATCATCCAGCGCGGCTTCCATCACCTCAAAGCTGAAGGTGCGCTCGGCGTGTTTGTAGAAGGACCGCATGATGCGGGACATGTTGATACCCTTCTTTTCCGCCTCAAGGCTGACTGACCCGGTGACCGAGGTCTCAAGGGTCAAATCCTCACCTTCTTTGCGATGAAAGCGGATCGGCAGGCGGAAATTGGAAATGCCCACATGCTGAATTTGCTGCTTTGCCCCCCGGATCAGGCTGGAGGGGCCGTTTTGCAGGTCGGGCAGCGTGGCGCGATATGCAGCATCCACCTCGAACCCTTCGGGATACTCACGTGACAGCGACGGATAGTTCACCGGTACCAGCCCCGGAACCAGACGTGCGATCGCCGGATCAAGCTGGCTGATTTCGGCCTCTGTCGCGCTTTCGGCCCACTTTCGCAGCACTTTCAGCGCGGCTTCGGCCTGATCATGGTTGGGGGCGTCGTCAATGTCACGGGGATGCACGTTCATCGATCAGAGTTCCTCGGGGTTGGTCGCCGGAGTATATACGGGCTCGGCGCGTTTTCCAGTTTATCCGTATACGCCGGAAAACACAGCCCGGATCGAATTTTGGTGCGGAATGAGCGATTTACTACCCCGCACACATTTCTTTGACCCGGGAATACCTGATTTGACGCTCCGCTATTGTTGAGAAACGTCCAATGCGTGCCCGATATCGGCAAGCAGGTCATCTGCATCCTCAAGCCCGACCGAAAAACGGATCAGACCCGGTGTGATGCCCAACTCTTCCTTTTGCGTATCGCTCAGACGCTGATGCGTGGTCGTCGCCGGGTGCGTAGAGATTGATTTGGCATCACCCAGATTGTTCGAGATCACCGGGATCGTCAGCGCGTTCAGGAACTTGAAGGCCGCGTCCTTGCCGCCCTTGATATCCAGCGACAGAACCGTGCCGCCCTTGCCCCCCAGTTGCGTCTGTACCAGCGCATTCTGCGCGTGGGTTTTCAAACCAGGGTACAAAGTGCGTTCCAACGCTGGATGCCCCTCAAGCGCCTCAGCGATGATCTGCGCGGATCCAGCCTGAGCGTTGACGCGCAGCGCCATCGTCTCAAGCCCTTTCAGCATCACCCAGGCGTTAAACGGGCTAAGCGCCCCGCCGGTGTGTTTCAAATAAGGTTCAACGGTGCCGCGGATGAAGTCTTTGGTGCCGATGATGACGCCGCCCAGCGCCCGGCCCTGCCCGTCGATATGTTTGGTCGCGGAATAGACCACCACATCCGCACCCTGCTGAATCGCGCGCGAGAACACGGGCGTCGAGAATACATTGTCCACAATCACCAGCGCGCCAACGGCATGTGCCAGCTTGGCGACGGCCTCGATGTCGATCACCTCTAGGGTCGGGTTCGACATAGATTCGAAAAACACCGCCTTGGTATCGGGACGGATCGCAGCCTGCCACGCGTCCAGATCGGTGCCGTCTACAAAACTCACTTCGACCCCAAAACGGGTCAGGATGTTTTCCAGAATATAAAGGCATGAGCCGAACAGCGCCTTGGCCGACACCACATGATCGCCAGCCTTCAGCATCGAGGTCAGCGCAGCATTCACAGCAGCCATGCCCGATGCGGTGGCAAAGGCGTCCTCGCCCCCTTCCAGAGCGGCAATACGCTGTTCAAACATGGACACGGTCGGGTTGCCATAGCGGGCATAGATGAACTCATCCGGGCCGGTCTCGATAAAACGGGCCTCGGCCTGCTCGGCGGTATCATAGACAAAGCCCTGCGTCAGAAAGATCGCCTCGGACACCTCGTTATACTGACTGCGGCGGATGCCACCATGGACGGCTTGTGTGCGTTTGTTCCAGTTCTCGCTCATGTCATTCCTTTCGGCCCGGTTTGGGCGCGCAAATAAAAAACCCCAGACGCGGTCAAGCGAAAGGGGCCCTTCATCCTGACCTTTTAGCGGTGTTGTTTAGCGTGGCCCGCAATCCGGTATCAAATCGCCACGTGGTCTTGATGCCATTACGCCGCAGTTGCAAAGGCGTCAACCCTGACTGGTGCAACGTCACGGTTCTGTAACCTGTCTTTCACCCAATCGTCATAGCGTCATGACAGACGAGCACCACTACATCTTGTGCGAGGCTGAGCAGATGCCAATAGTCAGGATCAATGTCGAAGACGACCAGATTTTCCTCCATCGCAGCCCCCGTCCCGTCTATAGCGTGCTGCGGCGTACAAGGGATGTATCGGGCCCTGTCGTCGTCATGACCCACGGGTATAAATACAGGCCCGACGACGCCAAAGCCTGCCCACATCGACATATTTTGGCCCTGAATCCGGATGGTACGTACTTTGGTTGTCCAAGCTGGCCACAGCAGCTTGGGTTCGGCGCGGGGTTCGCTGATGAAGGGCTGGGGATCGCATTTGGCTGGAACGCCCAGGGGCCAGTATGGGCGGCGCGTCGTCGCGCCGTCGAGGCCGGCCGCGCATTGGCCGGGCTGATCCGCGATTTGCGTCGGTTGAACCCGGGAAGACCGATACATTTCATCGGCCATTCAATGGGTGTCGAACTGGCGCTTGAGGCTTTGCACCACTCTGGATCCGGGGCGTTGAACCGCATTATCTCGTTGACGGGGGCAGCCTACCAAAGTCGAGCGCTTTGTGCGTTGGACACACCGGCCGGTCGATCTGCGGAATTCGTTAATGTGACCAGCCGGGAAAACGATCTGTTTGACATGGCTTATGAATGGCTGATCCAGCCACCCCGACGTGGAGACCGTAGCATAGGAACAGGGCTACAAGCCCCAAACGCTGTCACGCTACAACTGGATTGTCCGCAAACTTTGGCCCATCTGTCCCGCGTCGTACAGCCAGTCGGCATGCCCCAGCGTCTCATCTGTCATTGGTCAAGCTATACTCGACCGGGCGTTTTGCGGTTGTATAACGCGTTGCTGCGCCACGACGACCGTTTGTGTCTGGGTTGCCTGCAGACTGGCCTGCCCGACCTGCCAGCGCCACGCTGGTCACGGTTGTTTGCGCTCCCCCGGCCACACGCCCTCTTGCCCTTTGCGCAGAAAGCCTCATGATCCCCTCAAGCTGAGGAGACATTATGATCGATCTGTATTTCTGGCCGACGCCGAATGGCTGGAAGGCGTCCATAGCGCTGGAAGAAATGGACCTGCCCTACACCACCCACCTGATCAATATCGGCAAAGGTGACCAGTTCGACCCAGAATTCCTGAAAATCGCGCCCAACAACCGGATGCCCGCCATCGTTGACCCCGACGGCCCGGATGGAAGGCCGATCTCGGTTTTCGAAAGCGGTGCCATCCTGATGTATCTGGCACGCAAGACAGGGCGGTTCTACGGCAAGACCGAGCGTGACCGGATCGCTGTTGAGGAATGGTTGATGTGGCAAATGGGCGGGGTCGGACCCATGGCCGGTCAGGCGCACCACTTTTTGAAATACGCCCCGCAACTGGACCCGCCACAAGACCTGCCCTATGCCAAGGATCGCTATCGCACCGAGGTTGGCCGGCTTTACGGCGTGCTCGACCGGCGGCTGGCCGAGAACGAATATGTCGCGGGCGATTTCTACTCCATTGCAGACATGTCGATCTGGGGCTGGGCCAGTCTGTGGGAAGGCCAGCAACAGGTGCTGGAGGACAAGCCACATTTCACCCGCTGGCTGGAAACCGTCAGTGCCCGCCCCGGTGTTCAGGCCGGTCGGGCGCTACATGCCGAATTGCGCGGGGACCATCGAGACAAGCAGTCGCAGAGCAATTTGTTCAAGCGGTAAATTAGGTCACAAGCCTTGCTAACCTGCGGATGATGCGTGGCTTGTACTGACAGCGGGCGAATTATCCGCCACCGGCGGGACGGCCCGCTGATACAGATGCCACGTCGTGTGCCCCAGAATCGGCAGTGTAAAAATCAGGCCCAAAAACGCCGGAACCAGCGACAGCAGCATCGTGACCGAGATGATCGCAGCCCAGCTCAGCATCACCACGGGGTTCTCGGTGACAACCCGGATTGATGTGAGCATGGCAGAGACGAAATTGGTCTCGCGATCCAGCAGCATGGGCATGGCAACGACAGTTGTCGAGAACAGGACCGCTGACAGAAATGCCCCTATGGCCGTGCCGACAGCAAGAAACGTCCATCCCTGCGGAGTGAAAAATACGGTGTTCAGAAACCCGTCCAAGTCCGAAAAAGAGGCGTCCTGTAGGATAATCGCCAGCCATAGCCGAATCTGGTAAACCCACACCCAGAATATGAAAAGGGTAACAAAGGCCATCCAGCCCATCTCACGCTTTCGCTGATTGGCCATGACGGTTAGGATTTCAGACCATCCGAAGTCCTCTCTGTTTTGCAACCGGCGTGACATTTCGTACAGCCCAGCGGCCGCAAATGGTGCAATCAACGGAAAGCCGACAATGGCCGGAATGATCATCCAGATCTTAGCCAGCCAGACCATGACCCAAACCAGAAGAATTCCGAACACCGCATAGAACAGACCGAAAAAGCCGCTCATGACCGGGCGCGCCAGAAAGTCAGAGAAGCCCGCTTTTAACGAGGCGGTTATATCGTCGACAGTGATTGTATTGACGTCGGCCCTGTCCTGCTGCTGGGGCGTCAGGTCCTCTGGCGGTGTGGAATCTGCGGTTTTGGATGGCATGACACGTTCCTCCCAAAGCGTGGCGTGGTGGTCTGTCGGCGCGCCCAACATCTAATGATGAAATTGTGCATCAGCGCTGGCGTTTGGACAAGGCAGGAGTGTATGGCAGCGCCTAGGCTCCCTCCCCCCGTACCAACACGTCCAACATCCCCGAGATATCCTCGATCTCTTCCGCGATCACATGGGTCACGGAATGCGCCCGTTGCATCCGCCCTGTAACCCGCAACAACCGCCCCGAGATCACCGCGCGACGGAACGCCTCGTACATCGCGCGCCAGACCACCACGTTCACGATGCCGGTCTCGTCCTCAAGCGTCAGAAAGATCACGCCCTTGGCGGTTCCCGGTCTCTGCCGCAAGATCACCAGCCCGGCCACGGTCACACGGGCGTTATCGGGGGGATCGTCCAGCCGATTGGCTGGCAGGCAAGCGGGTGGGCGCGGCCAGTCTCGGTTTGGAACTGCACGGCGAACAGGGGCAACAAGCATGAGAACAAAAATAGAACATATAACAGGAATGTCCAGTCGCGGCATCCCGAGTCGCAAATGAGGGTGGAAAGACCTAAATGGCTTGACTAAGGAAGGTTTCGAACATCGTAAAAGGAAGACGCACGCAATGGCAAAGATCACCTATGTCGAGCATGGCGGTACCGAGCACACCGTCGAGGTCGCCAACGGACTGACCGTCATGGAAGGGGCCCGTGACAACAACATCCCCGGCATCGAGGCCGATTGCGGCGGCGCCTGCGCCTGCTCGACTTGCCATGTCTATATCCACCCTGATTGGGTCGAGAAAGTGCCCGTCAAAGACGACATGGAAGAGGACATGCTGGACTTTGCGTTTGAGCCCGACCCTGCCCGCTCGCGCCTGACCTGCCAGATCAAAGTGACGGATGAACTGGACGGTCTCGTCGTACAAATGCCGGAAAAACAGATCTGATGCGGTCCAAAGCGCCGCGTTTCCCCGCCCGCCTGTGGCAATGTCAGGTACGCGGCGCAATTCTAACGCTGGGCTTTTGGCTGGCGGGGGTAGACTTCGTCACCGCTGCCGAGACAATTACAGCTGCGCGTTATACTGAACCCACAACACGATATACGCATGGAGTTCTGGGCGACGATATCGAATATGGCGCACTGGAAATAACCGTCGAAAGCATAGACCCTAAAAAGCTTCAGAAAACGCCAAGAAACCCGGCGGTCCTAACCATCCGGCTCCCGCAGGACCGGGTCTTCGAAGACCTCGCCCCTCGTCTGGCCGATATCGATCTTGACGGATCAAACGAGGTCATCGTCGTTGAAACCAGCGTACACGAGGGCGCTCAACTCGCAATCTACAACGCGCGTGGGGACAAGATCGCCGCCACCCCCCACATCGGCGCGCGAAACCGCTGGCTCGCCCCGGCTGGAATTTGGGATCTGGACAATGACGGCCACATCGAAATCGCCTATATCGACCGCCCGCATCTGGCCAAAACCCTCCGCATCTGGCGCTACAAAGATCGCGAACTGAGCGAGATCGCAACCCTGCCCGGCCTGACCAACCATCAGATCGGCGACGCATTTATCGCCGGAGGCCTGCGCTACTGCACGACAGGCCCCAAACTGATCCTGGCCAGCGCCGACTGGTCCCGCATCATCAGCGTCTCCTACAATGGCGGCTGGCAAACCACCGACCTTGGCCCACTCAAAGACCGCAGGGACCTGACCTCAGCCCCAAACTGCTGATCCGCCCTTCATCTGGCCAAAAATACCTTGGGGGTGAGGCCGAAAGGCCGAGGGGGCAAAGCCCCCTTCCGCAAAAAATCAAGACGGGCGCAGCCCGGCAATCAGATCACAAAGCCCGCCAGCCGATATCGCGACGGAAGAACCCTCCGGGCCAGTCAATCCCGTCAACCATCGCATAAGCCCGGTCGCGCGCGTCCTGCAGTGTCTCGCCCCGAGCAGTGACGTTCAGAACCCGACCACCCGACGCAAGTACTTGCCCGTCTGCCGCCTTGGTCCCGGCATGAAAAACCATGTTCTTGCTGTCCTCGGGCAACACGTCCAGACCGCCAATCACACTGCCCTTCTCGTAAGAACCGGGATAGCCATTGGCCGCCATCACAACGGTCAGCGCGTGATCGTCGGCCCAGTTCACCTGCGCCTCGCCTAAACGGCCCTCGGCTGCGGCATGCATCAGATCCATCGCCTGAGCGCCCAGGCGCATCATCAGCACCTGACATTCAGGATCGCCGAAGCGCACATTGTATTCCACCAGTCGCGGCTGCCCGTCCTTGATCATCAAACCCGCATAGAGAACCCCCTGAAACGGCATCCCGCGCTTTTTCATCTCGGCCACGGTCGGCTTGATGATCTCTTCCATCGCGCGAGCCTCGACGTCGGCGCTCAGGATCGGGGCCGGAGAATACGCCCCCATCCCGCCCGTGTTTAGCCCGGTATCGCCCTCACCCACGCGCTTATGATCCTGCGCGGTACCAACGGACAGGATATCCTCACCATCACACAACACAAACAGCGAGGCCTCCTCGCCCTCCATGAATTCCTCGATCACCACCTCGGCCCCGGCCCCGCCAAAAGCACCCCCGAACATGTCGTCGACGGCCTCAAGCGCGGTGGCTTCGTCCATCGCCACAATCACGCCCTTGCCGGCGGCCAGACCATCGGCCTTGACCACAATAGGCGCGCCCTGTTCGCGGATATAGGCCTTGGCAGGCTCGGCTTCAGTAAAACGCCCATAGGCGGCGGTCGGCGCACCCGAGGCGTCGCAGATTTCCTTGGTAAAGCTCTTGGATGCCTCCAACTGCGCCGCATCAGCTGAGGGGCCAAAGACCAGCACACCCGCTTCGCGCAGGCGGTCTGCTACACCAGCGGCCAGCGGGGCCTCGGGGCCGACAATCACGAAATCAATCGCGTTTTCCTCGGCAAAGCTGACAACCGCGCCGCCATTTTCAATATCCAGCGCCGCGCACTCGGCGATCTGCGCGATCCCGGAATTACCTGGTGCCACAATCAGACGGTCACATTTGGGGTTCTGCATCACCGCCCAGGCCAGGCTGTGTTCGCGCCCACCGCTTCCGAGAATGAGGATATTCATGACTGCTCTCCGATCTGCTTGGCCTCGCCTTCCGCGCGTTCTAAGCTGGGTGGGCATTTGACACAAGGCGCTGAAATGTCCGACCTGCTTGACGACCCCATTCCCGGCCAAAACACCCCGGAATATACAGTTTCTGACATCTCGGGTGAGGTGAAACGCACGCTGGAAGGCACGTTCGGCCGAATCCGTGTGCGCGGCGAGGTCGGGCGCGTGTTCAAGGCGCGCTCGGGCCATCTGTACTATGATATCAAGGATGACCGGAACGTGCTGGCTTGCACCACGTGGAAGGGTCAGATCTCGGGCCTGTCCGTGGTGCCCGAAGAAGGGCTTGAGGTCGTCGTAACCGGGCGTCTCACCGCGTTTGGCGCGCAATCGAAATACAACCTGAATGTCGATGAGGTCGCCGTCGCAGGCCAAGGCGCACTGATGGCGTTGCTGGAAAAGCGCAAGAAACAGCTAGAGGCCGAAGGGCTGTTCGCGCCTGAACGCAAGAAACCCCTGCCCTATCTACCGCAGATCATCGGCGTAGTGACATCACCATCTGGCGCGGTGATCCGCGATATCCTACACCGCCTGCGCGATCGGTTCCCGCGCAAGGTGCTGATCTGGCCTGTCGCCGTGCAAGGATCGAACTGCGCGCCCGAGGTCGCCAACGCGATCAACGGTTTCAACCAACTCTCGCCCGGAGGTGCGCTGCCCCGCCCTGACCTGATCATCGTCGCCCGCGGCGGCGGGTCGATCGAAGACCTGTGGGGTTTCAACGAAGAAGCGGTCGCACGCGCGGCGGCGGCCTCGGAGATCCCGCTGATCTCGGCTGTGGGGCATGAAACTGATACAACGCTGATCGACTTCGTCTCGGACCGTCGCGCCCCCACACCCACTGCAGCCGCCGAACTGGCCGTGCCCGTTCGAATGGAGCTACTGGCCTGGACCGGCGAGCAAGGCGCGCGCCTGTCCCGCGCCGCGACCGATGCCGTGCAACGCCGCAGCCAACGCCTGCGCGACTTGTCCCGCGCCCTGCCGCGCCCGGACAGCCTGTTGAACTCTCCACGCCAACGACTTGATTTGATTGCAGATCGCTTAACCCCAGCGCTGGAGCGCGGCGTGCAAAACCGCCAGTTGCAAGTGGTGCGGCTCTCTGCCCATCTGCGGCCCTCAACTCTGCGCAATCTTGTAAGCAGCCGACAAGAGGCGGTGCGGAACCTGTCCTCGCGCCTGTCACTGCGCCCCATCCAGCGCGAGATCGAGGTGCAGCGCCAAACTCTCTCGAGGTTAAGCGAACGGATGAGCGCGGCCCACACCCTGCGTTTGGACCGGATGCGGCAACAGCTAGAGGCCACGGACCGCCTGCGCGAAACGCTCAGCTACAAGGCGACGTTGCAACGTGGTTACGCCGTGGTACGAGCCGACGATCAAGTGATAACCACGAAGAAACAGGCTGCAAAACACGACGCGTTAGAGATTGAATTTGCCGATGGCATGCTCAACACAGGGCAGTCTAAGGCGCCGCGACCTGCACCAAAAAAATCGCCTAAAAAAAACGCACCGGATCAAGGCTCATTGTTCTAAGTGACACTTAAACTCCGACCTCTGGCCCGAGGCATATCATCTCTTCGTCGATGTCCTCGGCCTCATACAATTCGGTCTGGTCGGGATTTCCTTCAAATTGAGCAATCAACCCAGCGCCAGACCGGGTAAAGCGCCAGCATTGTGGATCAAGCCTGTCTTCATAGAGGAAACAGATCTGATCCTCCTGCTCATACCAGACGCCCTCTTTGCAATCGCCATCCAAAAAGGACCAAATCACCCGACGGTTCGGCAGGTACCGTTCGACACCATAAACCTCGCCCTGAAACCCGTAAAACAGGGTTTTACCGCGCGTATAGTCATCGAACTCGGACCCGGACAGGGCCGTCTGGGCACCCACCGCCTGCGCGGAAAGGGCTAAAAGAATCACGATGTGTCTCAGCATGCAGTCATTCTGTCAGAAGCCGGAAGACAAGGCCAATTACCATTGCGTCAGACCACCCTGCCCTGACGTAACCCGTTGAATTGACCGCATGATCATGGCGTTCTGGTTTGATCACCAACCCGGAGACCAACGCGTGACCACTGTTCTGCTGATTTTCGCATCCGCCTGTGCGCTGGCTTACATGCCAATGGCCCCAAAACCTGTCAGCACGGCGAGAACATTTTTTAAGACCGCTTCAGTTGGCACACTGGCCGTCATTGCGGTTTTCAGCGGTGCGCCATTGCTCTTGTCGACGGCACTTGCCCTTTGCGCAATCGGGGATGCGTTACTGTCACGCGAAACGGAGCAGACCTTCATGGCCGGTATCGGAGCGTTTGCCGCCGGGCATCTGGCCTATATTGCGTTGTTTCTCACGCATCCGTCCAGCGACCCGGGCTTGATTTGGGAACGACCGGCAATGTTCTGGTCGTTGATCGTTTTGGGTATTATTGCCGCCACGTTGCTGACCACGCGCGCAGCTGACCTGAAAGGCCCGGTGCTTGCCTATATTCCGATCATTTTGGGGATGGGGATCGCGGTTTTGACCCTACCGGATACAGACGCGCTGTGGTTGGCCCTGCCCGCTGCCCTTGCCTTCATCGCCTCAGACCTGATCCTGGCCACCGAGAAATTCCTTTTGCCCCCTAACCACCCATCCCGGAAACTTACACCCTATCCGATTTGGATCTTGTACTGGGGGGCGCAGGTGGGGTTACTGCTGGCGTTTGCCTGACCCTTTGCAACCGCTGCGAATCCGCATTAGGTGAGGGGAACACCTGCGGAGACCAAAAATGGCGTTTTTCTCAAAGCTAAAGAACAAGCTTTTCAAATCCTCGTCCCGCCTTGAACAGGGGCTGGACGCAATCGTCGAGGATGGCGGCGAGGAAACAACAACCCCGGACCCGATCATACCAGAGCCCGAACCGCAGCCTGAACCTGTTCCGGAAGTACCTCAACCAACGCCGGAACCAGTACCCGCACCACAACCAACACCCGCCCCTGTACCCCCGCCACAGCCGGTCGAAACGCCCGACCCGTCGCCTGCCGATCCACAACCCGCGCCACCCCCTCCCGAAGCTACGTCTTCCAAAGGCGTGCTGGGGCGTCTGTTTGGCCGAAGTGAGCCAAAGACCGTTGTCCGCCGTGCGCTGGATGACGACATGCTGGAACAGCTCGAGGAACTGCTGATCGCCTCGGATATGGGCGTCGACACTGCCCTGCGCGTAACCTCGAACATGGCCGAGGGGCGGTACGGTCGCAAACTCTCGACGCAAGAAATCAAACAGCTTCTTGCGCAGGAAGTCGCCCGCGTCATGGAGCCGGTGGCGAAACCCCTTCCTATTTACCCAAAACGCCCGCAGGTGGTGCTGGTCGTGGGCGTTAACGGATCCGGCAAGACCACAACCATTGGCAAGCTTGCAAGCCAGTTCAAAACCGCCGGGAAAAAGGTCGTCATTGCCGCCGGAGACACCTTCCGCGCTGCCGCAGTTGAACAGCTGCAGGTCTGGGGGGATCGCGCCGGAGTGCCGGTCCTGACTGCTCCGGAAGGCTCGGACCCTGCTTCTCTTGCCTTTGACGCACTCACCAAAGCACAAGAGGAAGGCGCGGATCTTCTGATGATCGACACGGCGGGTCGTTTGCAAAACCGCACAGACCTGATGGAAGAACTCGCCAAAATCGTCCGTGTCATCCGCAAGGTCGACGAAACCGCTCCGCATAACACCCTTCTGGTACTGGACGCGACCACCGGGCAAAACGCACTCAGCCAAGTTGAAACCTTCCGCAAGCTGGCGGATGTGTCGGGGCTTGTGATGACGAAACTCGACGGAACGGCCAAGGGCGGGGTTTTAGTCGCGCTGGCCGACAAGTTCGGTCTTCCGATCCACGCAATCGGAGTTGGTGAACAAATCGACGACCTCGCGCCTTTCGATCCCGAAGAGTTTGCCGCAGCTCTGACTGGGCTGGAAAACTGATCCGCCCCTTCATCTGGCTAAAAATATCCTTCGGGGGTCCGGGGGTGGAAAACCCCCGGCCTCACCACCCGTGAAAGAGCACTTGTATTGAGCGACTGGCTGATATCACTGGAAGGCACCGAAGCAGGTCACCAGTTGGCACTGGCGCTGGCGCTTATGGCTGCCTTTCTGCACGCAGCCTTCGGAGCGTTACAAAAGGGACGCCACGACCCCTGGATGTCGCGCGGGGCTATCGACGCCTGCTATTGCCTGATGGCTGCCCCCTTTGCGCTTTTTGTCGTGCCCTGGCCTGAACCCTACATGTGGCCCATCTTTGCCGTCGTGTGGGTGATCCATATCTTGTACAAAACGCTTCAGGCGTTGGCCTATACCAAGGGATCGTACACGGTCGTTTATCCTGTGGTACGTGGCACCGGCCCGCTGTTCACCGTCATCGGCGCTTATCTTTTGTTCGGTGAAACCTTTACCGGAACCCAATGGTTCGGAGTCGCCGTCCTTCTTGCCGGTATCTTCGGTCTGGCCGCCTACAACTTCAAATTTCTCGAAACAAATCGTGAGACGTTGGGCATTGCCCTTGCATTGGCCATCGCGACGGGGCTGTTCGTGGCGCTGTATACAACCTATGACGCCTATGGCATCCGCGCCACGGCGGATCCTTTCACGTTTCTGGCGTGGTTCTTCATGATCGACGGGGCTGCGATGCCATTCTACGCATTTCTCAGATGGCGGGCCATGATCCATCGTCCGGCTCTTGGACCTTTGATGCTGCGCGGACTCGCCGGAGGTATCATCGCGCCGCTGTCTTTTGGCTCGATCATGCTGGCCACCCGACTGGACAAGGTCGGCGAAGCCGCTGTGCTGCGTGAAACCTCAACGGTATTTGCTGCACTGATCGGTTGGTTGATCCTCAAAGAAACCGTCGGCCCCAGACGGATTGCGTTGATGGCATTGATTGCACTTGGCGCCGTAATAGTTGAAATGGGCGGGTAAGCAGCAGGAATCCGTGATGACAGGCAAAAAAGAGATCAACCCTTTCCTGAAACAGGCGCTGGAGCTTGGGCCTCCGTTGGCCTTTTTTTTCATCTACCTGCGTCTGCGCGACGACAGCTTTGAATTCGCGGGAACCGAATACTCGGGGTTCATCGTGGCCACCATTATCTTTGTCCCACTTATGTTAGGGGCAATGGCTGTTCTGTGGGTACTGACCGGGAAACTCAGCCGAATGCAAATATTCACCGCGTTCATGGTGATCTTCTTCGGTGGTTTGACAGCATGGTTCAACGACGAGCGGTTTTTCAAGATGAAAACCACGCTGGTGTACGGGTTCTTCTCCGCGATCCTTGGCATAGGCCTGCTGCAGGGCAAATCCTACTTGGCCTATGTGCTGGATGATATGCTGCCGATGCGGCACGAAGGGTGGATGATACTGACCCGCCGTCTGTGCGGGTGCTTCGCAGTTCTTGCTGTGGCGAATGAACTGGTGTGGCGGACCCTGTCGACTGATCTATGGGTGAAAATCGAAACCTTCGCGTTTCCAATCGCGCTGATGGCGTTTTTAATGCTGCAATTCAGCATGTTGCAGGCTTACATGGAAGAACCCGACCAAAATGAAAATCAGGACGGCTGAAGGTTCAGAAGGTCACGGACGTCGCTCTGATACAAAATAAATGCACAAAAACCTTGGCTAAAAGCGTTTGCTGTGAAAAGTTGTGGGACCACTCACAATCCCTTGGGTTAAACCACCAATATGACGCCCTTTCCAAACACCGGCTTTCTGGCCGAGGCATCTGACCGGCTGAGAACCATGCTATCGGCTCAGGCGACCGAGATCTCCTTGACCCAAGGAGATGTACTTTTTGAACAGGGGGACGAGGGCGACGCTCTCTATGCGATCCTTGAAGGAACGCTTGAAGTCTCCTTTCTGGCGATGAGCGGCCGCAAGCTGTCTCTGACCCTTATGAAACCCGGAGAAGTGTTTGGTGAGATCGGTCTGTTCGACAACGGCCCACGCACCGCCACCATTGCCGCCGCCGAGCCGTCTCGTGTTCTTCGCGTCCGACGCAAGGACGTCATGAACCAGATTCGTCAGCACCCCGACCTTGCGGTTGATATGATCAGGCTGGCCGGATTGCGGATGCGCTGGATGGGCTCTCAGTTGAACGAACAGGTCTTTTTGCCGATGCCGATCCGTCTGGCACGTAAACTGCTGCACCTGTCTGACCTGCAAGGCGACGCAAGCAATCGCATCACTCTGTCGCAAAGCGAACTGGCTGAATTCGTTGGCGCAACGCGAGAGGCGGTGTCAAAGACGATCTCGACCTGGAAGCGGGACAAAGTGGTCGAGGCATCGCGCGGTGGTCTTGAGATCCACGACTTTGACGCGCTGCGGGAACTTGCAGATTCTGATTTGATCTGACGGGCTGTGACCTGCTTCACATACTCTCCCAGTCGTTAAGACTATCTTAATAACTGTTACCGTAGGAGGTCAGAGAATCATCCCCGATATCTGTCCACTGACCTCTCCCTGTATCAGAGCCACGTGCCTTCCCCGGCGCGTGGCTCTTTCTATTAGCCAGCCTTAAAAAAGCGCGAAAAACAAAAGGCCAGAGCGCTTGCTCTGGCCTTCCACTGTTTTTTGCAAGTTGATTACTGTTCCAGACTCAGCGCGACAAAGCGAGGATCTCCGCCGCGACGTACCAGCAGAAGCAGCGATTTGCGCCCTGCTTCGCCTGCTTCCACCATGCGCGTTTCGAAATCTTCGATCGATGTTACTTTTTGCTGCCCGGCCTCAGTAATCAGGTCACCAGCGCGCAAACCTTTGGCATAGGCTTCCGACGCTTCATCAACTTCGGTCACCACAAGACCTTCGGCCTCTGCATCCAAGGCCAAATCTGACCGTAGCTCATCCGTCAGTGGTGAGATGGTCAGGCCCAGAATATCGGCGTTTTCTTCAACCGGCGCTTCGGGCGCATCTTCTTCACTGCTCTCAGACCGCTCAGCGTCTTCGCGGCGGCCCAACGTCACCAGAACGGTCTGCGTTCCGCCGTCGCGATGCACCACAACACGGACTGCTTTGCCAACTGTGGTCTCTCCTACCTGACGGACCAGACCACGGGTATCTTCGACCTCGACCCCATCAAAGCTGAGGATCACGTCGCCTGCCAGCAGCCCGGCGTCCTTGGCCGGACCATCCGGCACGTCACTGATCAGCGCGCCGCCCGGTTTGTCCAGACCCATCGCCTCGGCCATATCCTCGGTCACGTCCTGAATGCGCACACCCAGCCAACCACGGCGCGTTTCACCGAACTCGCGCAGCTGGTCCACGACCTTGATCACGACGTTTGACGCCATCGAAAAACCAATCCCGATCGAGCCGCCATTGGGGGAAAGGATCGCGGTGTTCACTCCGATTACCTCGCCCTCCATGTTGAAAAGCGGACCGCCCGAGTTACCCCGGTTGATTGCGGCATCCGTCTGAATGTAGTCATCATACGATCCGCTGAGCGCCCGATTGCGCGCAGATACGATACCGGCCGAGACCGAGAATCCCTGACCCAACGGATTACCCATTGCAATCACCCAATCGCCCACGCGGGCCACATCGCTGTCACCGAACTGCACATATTGCAGCGGCCCCGACGCCTCGACCTTAAGAAGCGCGATATCGGTTTTCTCATCGGTGCCAATCACTTTGGCGGGCAGCTCTTTTACAGGCTGACCATCGCCGGGGAAGAACTCGATCAGGATTTCATCGGCTTCTGCGATGACGTGATTGTTGGTTACGATGAACCCATCTTCAGAAATCACAAATCCCGAGCCCAGCGCATTACTGCGGCGCGGGGCGTTCTGACCATTATTCCCGCGGTCCTGAAATTCGCGGAAAAAATCCTCAAACGGAGACCCTTCGGGTACGATCCCCTGAGGACCGGATTGGCCTTCGATCAGAGTTGACGTTGTGATGTTGACCACCGCCGGGCTGATCTTTTCGGCCAGAGGAGCAAGGCTTTCGCCCCGTGCCTGCGCGGCGACGGTCTGCGCCAGCACCAACAGCATCCCGACAAAGGCCAACCACATCAGCCGCGTGAAACCAACAACCTCGTCCCGCCGGACGGAAATACTGCGCGCTTGTGCCTGCACTTGGGAACTCCTTGTCGTCAACTCTAACTGGATCGCCCTTAGGCGTTCCTCCTTGGCAACCAATGTAGTCGGTTTGGCCAAGCCCGCAACTGAGGATCGCGGAGAAATCACCGGCAAGTGAAAACCCTGTGTTAAAACCCGACCTGATGCGCGCCCCACAGCAGCACCAATCCACTGACCACACAAAGCAGCCCCGCCAGTCGCCGTGCTTGTTCGGGCAGCGCACGCAGCGCCTCGAGCATACGCTCAATAAGCGAAGGGGCCAGCGCATAGGCCAGCCCCTCGACAATCAACACCAGCCCGAAGGCCAGAAGGATCATGCCCATTACCGACCGCCTTGGCCGGAAGGCGACTTCAGATAGTTAAAGAACTCAGAGTCCGGACTCAGAACTAACGAGCTGTTGCCCCCCTGCAGCGCCTGTTCATAGGCCGACAGGGAACGGTAGAACTCAAAGAACTCAGGATCCGCACCATAGGCTTCGGCAAAGATCGCGTTGCGTTCGGCGTCGGCTTCACCACGAATGATCTCGGCCTCTCGGTTTGCATCCGAGACCAGTTCAACCACAGTACGATCAGCCTGCGCCCGCACACGCTGCGCCGCCTCGTTACCACGGGCGCGCTCATCGGTGGCCTCACGTTCCCGCTCGGCTTTCATCCGGTCAAAGGTCGCCTGCAGGTTGGCCTGCGGCAGATCTGTTGCTTTCAGACGTACGTCGATAACAGTCACACCCAGCGCGCGTGCTTCAGCAATCGCGCTGTTGCGAATGCGCAGCATCAGTGCGGCCCGGTCCGAACTAAGAATATCGCGGGACGACACCGAACCCAGGACCTCACGGGTCTCGGCACGAAGGATGCTATCCAGACGATTTTCGGCAACCGGGATGCCACCGGTACCAACAGCCTGACGGAACTGGTTCAGGTCCGCGATCCGGTACCGGGCAAAGGCATCGACCACCAGACGTCGATCATCCAGAGGCGTGACTTCAAGCGGTTGTACGTCGATCGACAGAATGCGGTCGTCATAGCGCACGACCTCATCAAAGATCGGCAGTTTAAAGGCAAGGCCCGGCGTTTCCTTGACATCGACAACTCGGCCAAACCGCAGAACCAGAGCACGTTCGCGCTCATCGACGATAAAGATCGAAGACAGTCCAAGGACGCCGATAATTACAAGGATGATGAGGATAATGGGTGATTTACGCATCAGTTGCTCTCCTGCCCAGAGTTGCGGCGCAGTTCGTTCAACGGCAGGTAAGGTACAACCCCCTGCCCCGAACCGGTCGAGTTCTCATCAAGGATGATCTTGTCGACATCTCCCAAAACCTGCTCCATCCGTTCCAGATACAGGCGCTTGCGCGTCACTTCAGGTGCCTTGCTGTATTCTTCCAGAACCGCGCTGAAACGGCTGGCCTCACCCTGTGCGCTGTTGATCTGTTGAGCGCGATACGCCTCCGCCTGTTCCAGAACCTGCGCGGCCTCACCACGGGCTTCCGCCAAAACTTGGTTGGCATAGGCGTCAGCAACGTTCTGCAATCGATCCCGCTCTTGCGCGGCAGCCTGAACGTCACGGAAGGCGGCGATCACGTCTTGCGGCGGGTCGGCTTTGTCAAAGTTCACACGAATGATGTTTACGCCCGAATCGTAGCTGTCCATCGTGGACTGGATCAACTCTTGCAGGCGTTCACCGATGATACCACGATCCCGGTTCAGGATCGGCGCCAGCTCGCTTTGAGCAATAATCTCACGCATCGCCGATTCCGACACAGCCTGGATGGTTTGGCGCGGATCACGCAGGTTGAACAGGTATTTTGCCGGATCGTTGATGTTCCAGACAACCTGATAATCGATGTCTACTACGTTTTCGTCGCCGGTCAGCATAAGACCATCATCGCTACCGCGTGCACCGCCCATATCCTCGGTCTGTTCGCGCGTAACCGGGATGACTTCGGCAGTTACAAAGGGCCACGGGGCAAAGTTAAGACCGGGATTCCCGACAGAGGAGAACTCGCCCAGGAAAAGCTCTACCGACTGCTCTTCTGGTTTCACTGTGTAAAAACTAGCAGCCGCCCATAGTCCGGCCGCGACCAGCGCGCCAATTGCTATGGTCCCTTTGGTAAAGATGGGACCGCCGCCCCCGCTGCCCTGACCATTGCCGCCACGGCCCGAGCCACCACGACCGCCCATCAGAACGCGCAGTTGCTCTTGCCCTTTTTTCATCAGCTCGTCGATCTCGGGGATCTGCGGGCCATCGCCTTCGGGCGGGCGTTGCCCGTTCCCGTTGTTACCCCGATTTCCTCCGCCGCCAGAAGAGCCTCCGCCCCCCCAGGGGCCACCGCTGTTGCCCGCCATGTGTATCTATTCCCTTGTGTTGGACCGTGTGATCACGGGTTCCCTTGTAACTTGTGTGCGCGCGGTTGCAAATCAAGCAGTGCGCACAGGTTGCCGCATTGTCACCAGCTCTTCGGCCATGACTGGGTGAACCGCAACCGTCCGATCAAAATCTTCCTTGGTCGCGCCCATTTTTACGGCGATTCCGGCCAGCTGGATCATTTCACCTGCGCCGGGGGCGACAATGTGACAGCCCAGAACCTTGCGTGTCGCCTGAGACACGATCAGCTTCATCAGTACCCTCTGAGTACCACCTGCAAACGCCTTTTGCATTGGCTTGAACGAAGTAGCATACACCTCGATCGGCTCCTGCGCGGCGGCATCTTCTTCGCTCAGGCCCACAGTGCCCATTTCGGGCTGGGTGAAAATGGCGGTGGGGATGAGGTCATGATCCACGGGCGTGGGGTTGCCCTTGAACACGGTTTCCACAAAAGCCATGCCCTCGCGGATCGCAACCGGGGTCAAGTTTACACGATCAGTCACATCACCGATGGCATAAATCGAAGGCACGCCGGTCTGGCTGTATTCATCAACGATGATCTCACCTTTACGGCCACGCTCAACACCTACGGCCTCAAGCCCCAGGTTATCTGCATTGGGCGCACGACCGGTGGCGTACATGACCACGTCGAACTGATCCTCGGTGCCGTCGGTGGCCTTGACGCGGATCTTGTCGCCCTCTTTCGTCATCTCAAGCACATTGGTGCCCAGACGCACGTCGATGCCGTTCTGGCGCATCTCTTCACAGATCAGACCGCGCGCCTCTTCGTCAAAGCCGCGCAGAATCTGCGCGCCGCGATAGAACTGAGTCGTTTTCACGCCCAACCCGTTCATGATCCCGGCAAATTCGCTGGCGATATAACCGCCGCCAACGATCAGAATGCTTTCGGGCAGTTTCGGCAGGTGGAAAATCTCGTTCGAGGTGATCGCCAACTCTGACCCGGGGAAGTCCGGCACAACCGGGCGACCGCCGGTGGCGATCAGGATGTGCTTGGCGGTCTTGCGGGTACCGTCGGCCAGTTCGACCGTATGCGCATCAACGATATGTGCGCGCTGGTCAAAGCTTTCGACGCCGTTGTTTTTCAGGATATTACGGTAGATACCTTCCAGCCGGTCCAGTTCCGTCACCAGCTTGCCGTGGAACGTATCCCAGTCAAACCCGCCGGGCTGTATATCCCAACCATAGGCTTGCGCGTCACCGACCATGCCCGAAAACTCGCTGGCGAAGACCATCAGCTTTTTGGGCACACAGCCCCGAATGACACAGGTGCCGCCATAGCGATCTTCTTCGGCCAAGGCCACTTTGGCCCCGTTTTCGCCCGCCGCCACACGCGCTGCGCGGACCCCGCCCGAGCCGCCTCCGATGACGAAAAGATCATAGTCAAAGCTCATCCTGAGTTCCTTTTTGTCAGGCCAAAATTCGTTGAGTATCTGGGGTCGAATACCGCACTGCCAACCCTTGGTCGCCCAAAAAATCCGTCATCGGGCCAAGTTTAGTCCGCTATATCCAGAAATAGGTTCTCGCTGTTGTCTGGCGAATGCTCGGTCTCGACCGTTCCTTCATTGATATCCCGGATTTCTACTCGGCCATTTCCATGCCCGACTACAACCTTGTCGCAGATATCAATAAACAACCCGTTCTCGACGACGCCCGGCACCTGGTTCAGAACCAACGCCAACTGTCGGGCGTTTCCGATACGTTGCAGGTGCAGATCAAGGATATGGTTGCCTTCATCTGTAACAAACGGAGCTTCACCATTGAGACGCAGGGTCGTCGAGGTTCCAAGGACGTCCATCGTGTCCAAAACCTCCTCCACCAAAGTTCGGGTCGTTTGCCAGCCGAAGGGGATAACTTCCAAGGGCAAAGGAAAAGCGCCCAGCGTTTCGACTTGTTTGCCCGCATCCGCGATAACCACCATCTGATCGCTGGCGGTCGCCACGATCTTTTCCTGCAAATGCGCGCCACCGCCGCCTTTTATGAGATTGAGTTCCCGATCAAACTCATCGGCACCGTCGATCGTCATATCCAGCCATCCGGCCTGATCCAGCGAGACAACCTCGATCCCGACCTCGCGCGCCAGTTGGGCTGTCCGGGTCGAAGTTGGAACGCCTTTGATCTTCAACCCCTCTTTTTGCACCCTGTCGCCCAACCGGCGGACCATCCATTCAGCTGTCGACCCGGTGCCCAACCCAACCCGCATGCCGTCCTGAACCATGTCGGCTGCACGGCGCGCGGCGACGTATTTTGCCGTGTCGATGGGTGACATCCCTACGGTCATTGCAGCATCCCCCTGTTTTGCTGCCGAAACTTATACGGAAGGACTGCACCAACTGCGAGACCGAATCCGCCAATTCCTCGGCGAACCAATGCCAAACTACGCGTTTCCTATGGGAAACGTCGCAATCGAGACTTTCGGGAATTGGTGTACGGTATAGATAGGTTTCATGGACACGCGATATCGCCTTCACTACGCCCCTGACAACGCCTCGCTGGTGATCCGGCTGGTGCTGGAGGAGATGCGCCTGCCCTACGATACCGTATTGGTTGACCGCGCCCGAAATCAGCAAGCCAGCAGCGCATATCTTGCGCTTAATCCCAACGGGTTGATCCCTGTTCTTGAAACGCCCCAAGGGCCGGTTTTTGAAACCGCCGCCATTCTGCTTTGGTTAACTGACACACACAAACAGATGGCTCCCGCCGCCGACAATCCGGGCCGCGCCGCGTTTCTGAAATGGCTATTCTTCGCTTCGAACACCTTGCATGCCGACATGCGGATTCTGTTCTACGCGGACAAGTACATTGATGCAGTTCAGGCCGAAACACTGCGCGAAGGCATCCGCCCACGCCTGCGCCATCACCTGAAACTGCTTGAATCCGTGGCCGCAGGCGCGCCCGAGTGGTTTCGGGCAGACGAACCATCTGCTTTGACCTATTACATTGCGTGTATGATGAGATGGATGGCGCTGTATCCTACGGGTTCGGATCACAGTTGGTACCAAATGGCAGATACACCGCACCTGCAGCACATTCTGATGAATTTGGAAACCCGTACTGCAACGCGCGCCGCAATCGCGGCCGAGGGGTTGGGGGTCACACCCTTTACCTCACCCACATACGCTAACCCTCCGGAAGGCTCTGCTATCTGATATGTTCCTGTCAGTCTTCGATATGTTCAAAGTGGGCATCGGCCCGTCTTCATCGCACACAATGGGGCCGATGGTCGCCGCTGCGCGGTTTCTAGACCAGATGCGGGCGTCGCCCTTCGAATTTACAGGGCTGCGTGGGTCTTTGCATGGTTCGTTGGCGTTCACCGGCGTAGGGCACGCAACTGACCGGGCAACCATTCTGGGCCTCGCTGGATTTGTACCCGATACCTACGACCACGCCATGGCCGAGGCCGCGCTGGCCGAGATCCATGAGACGCACAGCGTTTCTCCCGAGGGGCTGCCCACGCTTGAGTTCAATCCCAAGACTGACTTGGTCTTTGACTATGAACATCACCTTTCGGGCCATGCAAACGGCATGATCCTTATGGCCACAGATGCACAAGGCGACGTCATCCTGCGCCAGGTCTTCTACTCGATCGGTGGCGGCTTTGTTCTGACCGAAGAAGAACTGGCCGAGGGCAAAGCGACAGACGAAGGTGCTCCTGTGCCCTTCCCGTTCAAGTCGGCGGTCGAGATGCTGGACATGGCCAAGACCAGCGGCAAGAGCATCGCCGAAATGAAGCGCGCCAACGAAATCTCGCGCGGCTGTGCAGACAGTTTTGCCAAAGGCACTGCGCGGCTGTGGCAAGTGATGAATGACTGCATCGAGCGCGGCCTGACCACCGACGGCATTCTGCCCGGCGGTCTTCATGTGCGTCGCCGGGCCAAGGGTATCCACGATGCGCTGCAGGCCGAACGCGGCATGAACCTGAACGCGCCTCATACAATCAACGATTGGATGAGCGTTTACGCCATGGCAGTGAATGAGGAAAACGCCGCCGGAGGTCAGGTGGTCACCGCCCCAACCAACGGCGCTGCCGGTGTTCTACCTGCCGTATTGCGGTATTACCTGGACCACGTGCCGGGCGCCTCGGAAAGCCGCATCGAAGACTTTCTTCTGACTGCCGCGGCCATCGGAGGGCTGGTTAAGTTCAACGCTTCGATTTCTGGGGCTGAAGCCGGATGCCAGGCCGAGGTGGGCAGTGCGTCTGCCATGGCCGCTGCAGGGTTGTGCGCGGTTATGGGCGGAACGCCCGAACAGGTAGAAAACGCCGCCGAGATCGCACTGGAGCACCATTTGGGCATGACCTGTGACCCGGTTGCAGGATTGGTGCAGGTGCCGTGCATCGAACGCAACGGGCTTGGGGCGATCAAGGCCGTCTCGGCAGCGTCACTGGCGCTGCGCGGGGATGGTCATCACTTTGTGCCCTTGGATGCGGTGATCGAGACCATGCGCCAAACCGGCCATGACATGCACGAGAAATACAAAGAGACCTCGTTGGGCGGTCTTGCTGTGAACGTACCGAACTGCTGACACTTCGGCTTTCATCGGCCGTTTAAACGGCTTAGCGTAATCGATATGACAGTCGATCGCCCCGTTCTTGGCATCATGCTGATGCTTGGCTTTTGCATCCTCGCCCCCGCAGGCGACGCGATGGCCAAACTGCTGGGCGAGACAACACCGGTCGCGATGCTGGTCTTCGTCCGGTTTGCCGTTCAGGCGTTGGCGCTGGCACCTCTGGTTGCGTTGACTGGACGTGCTTGGAAGATGCAAGGCCGCGCGCTGCGGCTGACGGTTGTGCGGACAATTCTGCACATCATCGGCATCAGCGCGATGTTTACGTCTCTGCAATACCTGCCTTTGGCGGACGCGGTCGCCATTGTCTTTGTTATGCCTTTCATCATGCTTTTGCTGGGTAAATACGTGCTGGGAGAGGAAGTGGGCCTGCGCCGCCTGATCGCGTGTATCGTAGGGTTCATTGGTACTTTGCTTGTCATCCAGCCAAGCTTTGCGCAAGTCGGCGATGCGGCTTTGCTACCGCTTGTGGTTGCTGTTGTTTTCGCCTTGTTCATGCTGGTCACCCGGCAAATCGCCAAACAGACCGATCCGATTTCCCTGCAAGCGGTGTCGGGCGCACTGGCCTCAGTGATGATGTTACCGTTTCTTCTGATCGGAACCGCCGCGGGTGCATGGGAACTGTCTTTGATCGCACCGACCGGCAACACGTATGTGTTGCTTTGGGCCATTGGACTGCTGGGTACGGTGGCACATCTGTTCATGACGTGGTCGCTGCGCTATGCGCCCTCGGCCACACTTGCCCCAATGCAATATCTTGAGATACCGGTGGCCACCCTGTTCGGCTGGTTTATCTTCCGTGACCTGCCCAACGGCATCGCCGCCGTTGGCATCTCCATAACGATCGCTTCGGGGCTTTACGTCATTCTAAGAGAGCGGGCCAGCGCCCGGTCTGCCCCGACAGAAACGCCTGCATGACCTGATCCAAAGCGTCGCGCGGCAGCATCACAAGCATACCCGGCCCGTCCATCTGCAACTCCACATCAGACACCGCACGATTGGACGTCCCAATCTGCCCATTCGGAGCAAACTGCAAACCGTCTACGGGCCATTCCAACCCCTGACTCCGCCCCGTTACATGCCGAAATGGAAACAATGAAACCACATCGCCCGATCCTAAATTGAGCGAGATCTGAGGCGGCGCATGAAATACGACTTCATGCGATCCAATCAAGATACAAGGCCGATCTTGCCTAACAGACAGAGTGTTAAGCACCGCTAGCTGATGATCCAGTCGCCCTCCCAGAAAGCCGACGCCCAGCGCCAATGGCGTATCTATGCTGCGCAGGGCCTTATCGAAATCCGTGCTATCCTGTTCACAAATTCGAAACAGTCGATCTGGTGGAATCTGAGCCTCTGCAACGGCCTCAAGCGAATCAAAATCCCCAACTACGGCATCGGGAACCAGTCCAAATCGCATCAAATGATTTGCCCCACCATCAGCAGCGACGACGCATTTGGCGCGAATCAGCGTCTGATTCAGATCCTCCGGCCCGATTTGTCCACCGCCGACCAACAAAACTGGCTCGTTTGTACGCACAATCGGTATATTTTTTCCTAGATTGATCATTTTTCCCGGATTTGGACACATTGAGACCACAAAATGATAGGTTCATGGGCATAGTTCTGGGTCAACAGCTATACCTTCTGACGGGTGGGTTGGCTCTCGTAGTTTGTAAAGGACGTGCGTCTGATGGTACAGAATAACAAGGTATTGACCGTTTCCTACGGCACCTTCTCATGCACATTGGAAGGCTTCGACGACTCTTTCGAGACGATGAAGGCGATTGCAGAGTACTTCCGCGATCTGGCTGCGGAAGATCGCTATTTCGGATCGGAGCCCCCTCAGCCGGATGCGGAAATGCTGGCGCGTATTGCGCAGCGTGATGCCGCGCGGCGGATCGAAGCCAGCCATGACGATCACGGGCTTGTATTACGCTCGACAGATCAGCCCGCGCCCGCACCCATCGCTTCTGCCCCGCTCCCAACGCCCACGGCACGGGCGCAAGAACCAACTGTGCCCGAAACTGACCCGTCATCAAATGCAGAGCCACTCGCAGCAGACAGTATTGCCGCCAAGCTTCAGCGCATTCGGGCCGTGGTTTCTCATACCGACGAAAACACAGTCATCTACGCCGAGGACGAAGAAACGTCGCTGATGAATGCCGATGCCGGCCCCAGCGACGCTGTCGCGGCCGCGTTTGCGGCTGGAACCCTAAGCTCTTCGGATTTCGAAGAAGAGGCTCAAGGCACCCCGACTCTTGAGACTGAAGCTCCTGATTTTCAAGGTGCCGATTTCGAGGAAGCCCTGGAGGAACCCAAACAGGAAGACCCCACCGCTTTCCAACAAGAACCGGCCTTCGGAGACCATGCGGAACCAGACCAGAAACCTGCGATGGATGAACCCGCGAGGGTGAACGAACCGCCCGTAGCGCAGGAACCGCTGGAGGCACAAGAAGAGACCGAACTAGCCGCCGGATTCGAACAAACTGATCTTCAGGACGAACCGTCCTCTCAAGACAATGCGCCTGAGGAAGACGAAGAAATCGTGAACATCCTCAGCGATTACGCCATGGATGACGAGGCCGCGACCGAGGATGAGGATGAAGACGAAGAGGTACTTCCCGAAGGTTTCCTGACGGCAAACGACGAAGAAGACCTGCTGAGCGAAATTTCGAACGTTGAAGAGTTCCTGGCACGGCGCGCTGCAGACTCTGGCGCGGACGTATCCGGCATGGACCAGGACGTGTCGCGGTTGATGGACAAAGCCGACGTCCAAATGGACGACCCCGCAGCCAGCGACCAGCGCGAGACCTATTCGCATTTGCGCGCTGCCGTCGCGGCGACTGAAGCCGAACGCAGTGGCAAGGCTCCTGAAAGGACTCTGGCGGACGCCGATGAGGACGAGTACCGGGATATGACCTCGTCCATCAGCCCCCGCCGCCCTGAGGTTGAGGTAACAAGCACACGTCCGCAGCCCGAGGCACTGGCCCCACTGAAACTGGTCGCTGAACAGCGCGTTGATACACAAGCATCATCTGACGACCCTGTAACCCCACGCCGCGTCCGAGCGCAGGAACAAGACAACGCGACCGAAGAAGGCGGATTTGCTCTTTATGCTCAGGAACAGGGTGCCCAATCCCTGCCGGACCTTCTAGAGGCCGCAGCGTCCTACTTGTCCTTTGTCGAAGGTCAGGAACAATTCTCGCGTCCGCAGCTTATGAACAAAATCCGCTCATTGAAGCAGGATGAGTTCAATCGAGAAGAGAGCCTACGCTCGTTTGGGCAGCTTTTGCGCGACGGCAAAATCGAAAAAGCCGGGGGCGGTCGGTTCGCGGCCTCTACTCAGATCGGGTTCCGACCCGATGATGACGAGCGCGCTGCGGGCTGACGGCCAGTAAACACGAAGATGAAAGAGGTCCGAGTTTTCTCGGGCCTCTTTTTTATGCCTTTTCCAATCCTCGGCGGATTAATGCGGGAATGACGAAACGTCAGCTATGCTGCAGTGCAGAAAAATGATAGTATCGAAACTGTAGAAACTAGTCCTATAGACACTGTTCAAGCAGAGGCTAAGCCATGTATGAACTACCAATTCGACGACTAAGAATTTACGATACGCCGAAAGTTACAAGCCATTTCAACAGCCTGGACACCGATGCACTCGCATCGCGATTTGGTGCTCCGGTTAGCCGCACCTTCCTGGACGCTTACCTAAGCCGGATCTTTGATGACGGTGCTTTGGTGTACGGTGCGTTTCCCGACTCCTGTTTGCGCGGCGTTGGGGAATTGCGAACAGTACCAAACCGCCAAAATCAGGTGGCTGAGCTAGCCTTTACCGTAGAAACCGCCTGGCAGGACCGAGGCATCGGCGACGCGCTTTTATCCCGGATCATTGCCGCCGCCCGAAATCGCGGGTTTCGCGAAGTTCACATGATGTGTTTGGCGACCAACCAAAGAATGCGCCGCTTGGCGTCTAAACACAAAGCCGATCTGAAACTGGTCACGGGTCAGGTCGAGGCGACCCTGACCCCCCCATGGCCCACGCCTTTCAGCCTGGTCGAAGAAATCTCGGGCGAATACCATGCACTCGCTCGGGCCATCCTGACCTGGCCCAGAATTGAGGTCAGGGGCGGCCGTTAGAACCGCCCTATTCAGACGGATTATCCGGATCCTCTTTTCCGACGCCCTTAAATACGAATTTGAATGGCAACGCCCAAAGAATACCGAGCACCACGTAGATCAGGAATTCCAGCCAAATCGGTGGGCGGTCCAACCAGTTGACCACAGTCACAACTGCGACGATGTACAGTGGCAGCCCAACCAGCAAAAGCACCAGCGACCACCGCCGCCGGGCTTTATAGCTAAGGCCGGTTTTCTCGTTATCGCTCATCAGTCGGCAAACGGGTCGGTCACCAGAATGGTGTCATCCCGCTCCGGGCTGGTGGACAAAAGGGCAACCGGGCATTCGATCAGTTCTTCGACCCGACGCACATATTTGATTGCGTTGGCCGGCAGGTCGGCCCAGCTGCGCGCGCCTTCGGTGGATTCGCTCCAACCCGGCATTTCTTCGTAAATCGGTGTGCAGCGTGCCTGCTGATCCGCGGCGGTGGGTAGATAGTCCAGACGTTCGCCATCCAGATCGTAGCCGACGCAGATTTTCAGCGTCTCGAACCCGTCCAGAACATCCAGCTTGGTCAGCGAGATGCCGTTCACACCGCTGGTCGCGCAGGTCTGGCGGACCAGACAGGCGTCAAACCAGCCGCACCGGCGCTTACGTCCGGTGGTGGTGCCGAACTCATGTCCACGCTCACCCAGACGCCGCCCATCTGCGTCGTCCAACTCGGTCGGGAACGGACCCTCGCCCACGCGGGTTGTATAGGCCTTCACGATGCCCAGAACAAAGTCGATCGAACCCGGGCCGATACCAACACCCGTGGCGGCCTGCCCTGCAATCACGTTGGAAGAGGTCACAAACGGATAGGTGCCAAAGTCGATATCCAGCAGGGCTCCCTGCGCACCTTCGAACAGAATGCGCTTACCGGCTTTGCGCTTTTCATTCAGCACTTTCCAGACCGGAGCCGCAAAGGGCAGGATTTCCGCCGCGATCTCTTTCAACTGCGCAATCAGCGCGTCACGGTCCACAGGTTCGATACCCAGTCCTTTGCGCAACGGATCATGATGCTGTAGCGCACGATCTACTCGGGCCTCCAGCGTCGCCTCATCGGCCAGATCAGCAACACGGACAGAGCGGCGACCCACTTTGTCTTCATAAGCTGGGCCGATACCACGGCCGGTGGTGCCGATCTTGGTACCTTTGCTGGCGGCTTCTTCGCGCGCCCGGTCCAGCTCGCCATGAATCGGCAGGATCAGCGGAGTATTTTCGGCAATCATCAGAGTGTCGGGCGAAATCTCGACACCTTGCGCGCGAATGGTGCCAATTTCCTTGAGCAGATGCCACGGGTCCAGCACCACGCCATTACCGATCACGCTCAGCTTGCCGCCCCGCACAACGCCCGATGGTAGTGCGTGCAGCTTATAGACTTCGCCTTCGATGACCAGGGTATGCCCGGCATTGTGCCCGCCCTGAAAACGCGCGATCACGTCTGCCCGCTCGCTTAGCCAGTCGACGATCTTGCCTTTTCCTTCGTCACCCCACTGGGCGCCGACAACAACCACATTGGCCATACCCGGTCCTTTTGCGCTGAATTATCAAACCTCGCTCGTATAGCGAGGAGAACGCGGCAGGGAAACCGATAATTCGCCGCAGTTTTGAACCGCGCTGCGCGCGCTGCCTCCGGCGGAGGTATTTTTAGCCAGATGAAGAGCGGATCCCCTGCTTCATCTGGCCCCAAATACCTCGGGGGAGTCGCCCGGAACGGGCGGCGTGGGCAGAGCCCCCTACCCGCTTTGCCGTAAATGCACAGGTTGCCCGTGCGGCGTTGTCAGATACGCCTCTTCCCACGCTGACTGCAGGTTCGATATCTCATCAGATGCAGCCGCACCCTGTTCGTCAAGCAAGTTCTCAAGCGTCTCCAGCCACGCGTTGAAATAGTCATCGCCCCCGTCAAGCTGTCGGTCAAGACCGTGTTGTCTGAGGGTGCGTGAGAACATACTCGCCCAATCGGGCCAGTCGAATCGCCCGGCCTCGTTCAGGGCTACGGTCACGGCAAAAACCTGTGCGTGCCAAGGGTCAGAGAAGACAGGCTCAGGGGCGCTGAGGTTTGGGCAATTGGTCATGCCGGCTCCAGATAGCTTTGCCACAGGTCCAGTACGACCTCATCCCTTGGGTTATC
The DNA here is from genome assembly GCF_056534465.1 of Ruegeria sp. D3. NCBI lineage: Bacteria > Pseudomonadati > Pseudomonadota > Alphaproteobacteria > Rhodobacterales > Roseobacteraceae > Ruegeria > Ruegeria sp. D3. The sequence continues at coordinate 216,111 of NZ_JBQFPK010000002.1, read as the reverse complement.
CGGGTCCGCCCACAATTCTGACGCCGAGAAAACCACCGCATAGAGAGGTTCCGGCGCTTCGCCCAAACCATGCGCGCTGGAATCCGGCAGAACATGGGTGCCATGCAGACGCAGAATGCGCCCTGTTGCGCCAGAGGCGTAAATCGGCAGGCGCGTGTGCCCGCCATCGACCTTGCGATTGGCCGCAGGATGGGCCGTGCGCACCTGTTGCCCGATCTCGAACGCGACCGGCACGTCCGACGGGCGATCTGCCGGACCGCCCTTGGCAAGCGCGGTAGCCACCGCCTCAGCCTTCAGCATCCGTGCGGCCAGGGGGTGCGGATCGTCTGAGCCCGCCTCTGAGAAATCCTCGCGAGTCAGAACGCCCTTTTCCACCAGCAAATCGGTAAGGCCGGAGATCCACTTTTCATAGTAGGAGAACCGAGCATAATCCTTGGGCGACAATCTCTCTCGGGCGTGCCGCGATGTATCGATGTTCCACTGCCCCAGAAACCCGGCGGCCAGCGTCACCGCCAGCGCGCGGCCGTGCCAATTCTCGGCAAAGACCGGGGCGTCGTTAGGCTCGGGGTTGATCGGACCATCTCCAAAGCGGCCCCCCATGTCATGTACGCGGGTCATGCTAGTACCCTGGGCAAGCCTGTCCCGATCATACTGTCGCGAGTCACAAGCGCGGTTAGGGCATCTTCGTCCAGCCCCTCGGTGCCGCTGGGGCGCATGGGTAAGACCAAATAGCGAATCTCGGCCGTCGAATCCCAGACCCGCACGGCTGTCTCAACCGACAGGGTAACGCCAAACTCGGCCAACACCTTACGCGGTTCGCGCACAGCGCGGGCACGGTAAGCGTCAGACTTGTACCAGCCCGGAGGGATTCCCAGCAGCGGCCAAGGGTAGCAACTGCAAAGCGTGCAAACGACCATATTGTGCTGTTCGGGCGTGTTTTCGACCACCACGATATGCTCGCCCTGACGGCCATAGAACCCAAGATCGGCGACAACGGGCGTGGCGTCTTCAATCAAAGCACGTTTGAAATCCGGGTCCAGCCAAGCCTTTGCAACAACCCGTGCCCCGTTCTGAGGGCCAATCTTATTCTGGTAGGTATCAATGATCTCATCCAGCGCCGCCGGATCGATCAACCCTTTGCGGGTCAGAATCGTCTCCAGCGCCTTGACGCGCAGAGCGGGTTCGGGTGGCAAAAGGGCGTGCGGGTGGTCGTGATCGTCATGAGGCATGGCGGCAGGGTGCGCCAGCTTTCGCCGATCTGTCCAGTCCCTTTGCTGTGATAGGACACATCATGGGGTGTGATGCAAAGTCCTGACTTGCCCCCGGAACCAAACTTGCATAAGTACCACGCGATACACGCCACGCTGTACAGGACCACCATGGAAAACGTCGTTCTCATCATCCATCTTCTTCTGGCTCTGGGCCTGATCGCCGTTGTTCTGATGCAGCGGTCCGAAGGCGGTGGCCTGGGTATGGGTGGCGGCGGTGGCGGCGCCATGACCGGCCGCGCAGCAGCGACTGCGTTGGGCAAGGTCACATGGATTCTGGCAGCGTGTTTTATCGTCACCTCGATCACGCTGACCATTCTCGCCGCGCAAAAATCCTCGGGCAGCTCGGTCATCGACCGTCTGGGCGTTCCGGCACCTGCCCCGGTCGAGGAAAGCACACCGGCGGTTCCGTCGGCGGATGATCTGTTGCCTCCAGCGCAGGGCGACAACGCGCCGCTGATCCCGCAAGCGAACTGATCCACAAAACCTAGAAATCTGAAAGAGAACTGCAACAGCATCTTGCGGTTCTCTTGCGCTTTGGGCGCGAATCCTTTATGTGTGAAGTCCCGTGATGCAGCGGTTTTTCGTAAACCGTCGGGCAGCTGATTTTGACGTCTCACGGGAGCTAGCCGAACAACATGGCGCGTTTTATTTTCATCACTGGTGGTGTGGTTTCGTCCTTGGGCAAGGGGCTGGCTTCGGCGGCTTTGGGCGCTTTGTTGCAGGCGCGGGGCTACTCGGTTCGCCTGCGTAAGCTGGACCCTTATCTGAACGTCGATCCCGGCACGATGTCGCCGTTTGAACATGGCGAAGTGTTCGTCACCGATGACGGGGCCGAGACCGATCTGGACCTTGGCCACTATGAACGCTTCACAGGTGTTGCTGCTCGCAAGACCGACTCGGTCAGCTCGGGTCGGATTTATTCGAATGTGCTCGAGAAAGAACGCCGCGGAGACTACCTAGGCAAGACCATTCAGGTGATCCCGCATGTCACCAATGAGATCAAGGATTTCATTGCCATTGGCGAGGATGAGGTCGATTTCATGCTGTGCGAAATCGGCGGCACCGTGGGCGATATCGAGGGCCTGCCCTTCTTTGAGGCCATCCGTCAGTTCAGTCAGGACAAGCCGCGCGGTCAGTGCATGTTCATGCACCTGACGCTGCTGCCCTACATCAAGGCCTCGGGCGAGTTGAAAACCAAACCGACCCAGCACTCGGTGAAGGAACTGCGGTCCATCGGTCTGGCACCGGATATTCTGGTCTGCCGCTCGGAAGGCCCGATTCCGAAGAAAGAACGTGAAAAGCTGGCGCTGTTCTGTAACGTCCGCCCGGACAGCGTGATCGCGGCGCAGGATCTGTCGACCATTTATGACGCGCCGCTGGCCTATCACCGCGAAGGTCTGGATCAGGCGGTTCTTGATGCGTTCCAGATCAGCCCTGCCCCCAAGCCCGATCTGGCGAAGTGGGAAGATGTCAGCGACCGCATCCACAACGCCGAGGGCGAGGTCAAAGTCGCCATCGTCGGCAAATACACCCAGTTGGAAGACGCCTATAAGTCGATCGCCGAGGCGCTAACCCACGGCGGCATGGCCAACCGCGTCAAGGTCAAGGTCGAATGGGTCGATGCCGAGGTCTTCGATACTGAAGACGCCGCCCCGCATCTTGAGGGCTTCCACGCGATCCTTGTGCCCGGTGGTTTCGGCGAGCGTGGAACCGAGGGCAAGATCAAGGCGGCGCAATATGCCCGCGAGCATAAAGTCCCCTATCTGGGTATCTGTCTGGGAATGCAGATGGCCGTAATCGAAGCCGCCCGCAACGCTGCGGGCATCACCGAGGCCGGGTCCGAGGAATTCGACCATGAGGCCGGGAAAAAGCGTTTTGAGCCAGTTGTCTATCACCTGAAAGAATGGGTGCAGGGCAACCACAAGGTCGAACGCAAAGTGGGTGACGACAAGGGCGGCACCATGCGTCTGGGCGCTTATGATGCGGTGCTGGCCGAGGGGTCGAAGGTAGCAGAAGTCTACGGCGGCACAAATATCGAGGAGCGCCACCGTCACCGCTATGAGGTCGACATCAAATATCGCGAACAACTTGAAAAAGCGGGCTTGAACTTCTCGGGCATGTCGCCCGATGGTCGTCTGCCAGAGATTGTCGAATGGTCCGATCACCCATGGTTCATCGGCGTTCAGTACCACCCCGAGCTCAAGTCAAAACCGTTTGATCCGCACCCTTTGTTTCGCGATTTTGTCCGCGCCGCCAAGGACACTTCGCGCTTGGTCTAAGTCACCTTAACGTGACGGGTGTTTCGGATTTTTCTGTTCGAAACACCTGTTTACAGGGTTAACTGTCCGTGGAACACGAGACAGGAGACCGGCCATGACCGATCAGATCAAACAAGCGGAACGTTTCGCTGCCCTGCACCAAAAAGGCACACCGGTGATCCTTTACAATATCTGGGACGCGGGTAGCGCCGGTGCCGTGCGCGATGCCGGTGCCAAGGCAATTGCGACAGGCAGCGCACCGGTCGCAATGGCTCAAGGGTTCGGCGATGGTCAGAATATTCCGATGGACTTTGCGCTGGACAATGTTAGTCGCATCGTCTCAGCTGTCGATTTGCCTGTGACCTTGGACTTCGAAGGTGCCTACGCCGAAAGCCCTGTAGCAATTGCGGCCAACGTCCAACGTGCATTGGAGACAGGGGTCGTCGGCTTTAACTTCGAAGATCAAATTGTTGGAACCAATGACCTCTATGACATAGAAACCCAGGCCGCGAGGATGGCTGCGATGCGTGAAGGAAGCGACGTGGCGGGCGTTCCGGCTTTTATCAACGCCCGAACAGATTTGTTTTTGAAGGCCAAGCCAGAAGAGCATGACAATGCGATGTTGGATGAAGCCATTGCAAGGGCCAGTGCCTTTGCAGATGCAGGGGCAAGCGGGTTCTTCGCGCCGGGTCTTAAGGACGAAGGATTGATCGCCCGACTTTGCGAATCGACCGAACTGCCGGTGAACATTATCGCATTGCCCGGAACGCCTGATACGGCGACTCTGGCCTCGCTTGGTGTGGCACGTATCAGCTATGGCCCCGTGCCCTATCGCCAAATGCTGCGCTGGTTGCAGGAACAAGCAAGCGCGGCATTACAGCAAGGCGGCTGAAAACCGAGTTTTGTTGGCGCTTTTTCGCGTATTGTGATCGTCAATGGTGGTTTGATGATCACGGATGGCTATGACAGGTAGTCCGTGCTTGGCGGGCTACCAAATATGGAATAACCTCGCGATATGTTGAAAAAGTTTTTTCAGGCGTTCCGACCGCCACAACACGACAATTTGCCTGACCCTGATGCAGAGCTTGCGCTAGGGGCGCTGATGGTGCGCGTGGCGCAGGCGGATAGGGACTATAAGCTGGAAGAAATCAGCCTGATCGACCGCATTCTGGCGCGGCTGTATCAGCACAACGCGATCGAGGCCGCCAAAGTTCGCGCAACCTGCGAGAAACTGCACGCCGCCGCCCCTGAGACGGACACATTCGGCAAGCTGATCCGTGAGACCACCGATCTGCATGAACGTCTCGCCGCCTTGGACGCACTATGGGAAGTCGTTTTGGCGGATGGCAGTTCGGACGAAGGCGAAATGAAAATCGTTGAAGAGGCCCGGATTGCGATGGGTCTAAGCTATAATGACAGCCAAGCCGCCCGTGGCCGCGTGCAAAGACGCTTGGAAGAGACCTGACGGCGCTTTATATCTGGCGCATGTTTAGTGATTTTCTGTCCCGCCTGACAAACCCGCAGCCCGATCCGCTGCCCGATCATGATGCGCGCCTGGCGCTTACGGCCCTTTTGGTGCGGATCGCACGTTCTGACAATGACTATGCCGATAGCGAGATGTCCCGCATCGACCGGATATCCATGGAACGCTATGGCCTGTCCCCTTTCGAGGCCGCCGGTTTGCGCGCCCGCGCTGAAGATCTTGAAGCCGAGGCACCGGACACTGTGCGTTTTACACGTGCCATTAAAGAAGCCGTTGCCTATGATGACCGGCTCGCGGTCGTTCAGGCCCTGTGGTCGGTTGCTTTGGCAGATGGACACCGGACAGGTGAAGAAGATTCGCTCTTACGGCTCGTGGTAAGTCTTTTGGGCGTCAGTGACGTAGACTCAGCACTGGCCCGACAGAAGGCCGCCAAGTCGTGATCGCTGCGCTGGGCATGTACGACTTGCCCAGCCTGCGGCCGGCAAACGACCGCTACTGGTCGTTGATTCGCTCAGCTTTGGGTTACGGCCCGGTTGAACTTACACGCGATGCGGAACCCTGGGATATCTGGCTAAACCCTGACTTGTTGTTCGCGCAGGCCTGCGGTATGCCTTTTCGCACGCGGCTATATGGTCACGTTCAGTTGGTTGGTACGCCCGATTATGGTCTGTCTGGCTGTCCACCGGGTCATTATCGATCGGTATTTGTGGCACGCGCACGGGATTCACGCGGGCTTGCTGACCTTTCCCGAGGTACCTTTGCCTATAACGAGACGACGTCTCAGTCCGGTTGGGCAGGCCCCTTGGTTCATCTTGAAAAAATGGGATTGTGTCCTCTATCCGGTCTGGAAACCGGATCTCACGCCATGTCGGCCCGCGCTGTGGCCGAAGGCGAAGCCGATTTTGCGGCACTGGATGCGCTCACGTGGTTGATGCTGAAAGAACATACAAAACTGGGAACGGAACTGCGCGATGTCGACGCGACAGAACCTACCCCTGCCTTGCCCTATGTCACCTCGGGCACACAGGACGCGACCGCTGTCGCCAAAGCTGTCCGACACGCAATCAACGCTCTGCCGCCCCGCGACCGCAATGCTCTGCATCTGCTGGACCTGATCACCATACCTGCGCAAGACTATCTTGCTATTCCAAACCCCTCTCCGAACATGGTCAAGCAGCTTATTCCCTGACCGATTTGACCAGAACGTCTGGTCAATTTGACGGTTTCGCCCCCCAATCGTGTCATTTGCGCATTGCATTGAGCTGAAATTTAAGCCCTAGTACCGCACCAACACCAACAACACTCAGGTCGCCCGTGACAGATTCCACTCCGGTCATCGAGATCAAAAACCTACACAAGAGTTTCGGCAATCTTGAGGTGCTGAAAGGGGTGGATATTACGGCAAGACGGGGCGACGTCGTATCGCTGATCGGCTCGTCTGGGTCCGGGAAGTCAACCTTGCTGCGCTGCTGCAACCTGTTGGAAGACAGTCAGCAGGGCGAGATTTTGTTCAAGGGCGAACCCGTGCGCTGGACAGGTAGCGGCCATCACCGCCGACCCGCAGACCCTAAGCAGGTTCTGCGTATCCGCACGAACCTGTCGATGGTTTTCCAGCAGTTCAACCTGTGGTCTCACATGACCATTCTGCAAAACGTGATGGAAGCCCCTGTTACCGTTTTGGGGCGTGACAAGGCCGAGGTTGAGGACAGCGCCCGCAAGTATCTGGAAAAAGTGGGCATTGGCGACAAGTGCGATGTCTACCCGGCCCAGCTTTCTGGCGGCCAACAACAGCGCGCTGCTATCGCACGCGGACTATGCATGGAGCCTGAAGCCCTGTTGTTTGACGAACCGACATCGGCGCTGGATCCCGAGTTGGAGCAAGAAGTAATTAAGGTGATCAAGGATCTGGCCGCCGAAGGGCGTACTATGATCATTGTGACCCACGACATGAAGATGGCGGCTGATATCTCAAGCCATGTCGTCTTTCTGCATCAGGGCCTCATCGAAGAAGAAGGTCTGCCGGAGGACATCTTCACCACCCCTGAATCCAAGAGGCTTCAGGGCTTTCTATCCGCCACACAGGCGGCCTAATAAACGGACAGGACCAAACTGGGGAGTAACCAATGAAAAAACTGATTCTGACCACAGCAGCCCTGGCGCTCGGCGCTGGTATGGCAATGGCGGACACCGTCCGTCTTGGCACGGAAGGCGCCTATGCTCCGTGGAACTTCGTCAACGATGCTGGCGAAATCGACGGGTTTGAGCGTGAGCTGGGCGACGAGCTGTGCAAACGCGCTAACCTGGAATGTGAATGGGTCAAGAACGATTGGGATTCGATCATCCCGAACCTGGTGTCGGGCAACTACGATGCCATCATCGCCGGTATGTCGATCACCGACGAACGTGACGAAGTCATCGACTTCACCCAAAACTACACGCCGCCGGATCCGTCTGCTTATGTTGCGATGTCCGATGGCGTTGATCTTGCCGGTGGTGTGATCGCTGCGCAGACCGGCACCATTCAGGCGGGCTATGTCGCCGATTCCGGCGCGACTCTGGTCGAATTCGCCAGCCCCGAAGAAACAATCGCAGCCGTTCAGAACGGTGAGGCGGATGCAGTCCTGGCGGATAAATCCTTCCTGGCGCCCTTCACCGAAGACGGCTCGGGCATGGTATTCGTTGGTGACGAAGTGCCGCTGGGTGGCGGTGTCGGTATGGGCATCCGCGAATCCGACGGTGAGCTGAAAGAAAAGTTCAACACGGCGATCCAATCCATGAAGGATGACGGCAGCTTGAACGCGCTTATCACCAAATGGGAAGTGTCTTCGACCTTCTAATCCAAACCTCAGCGGAGCGCCCGATCACAGGGCGCGCCGCATCTGAGCCCTTGCAAGTCAAAGAGGCCCGCCATTTTCTCGTTCTGCACTGATCCCGAAACGCTCGGCACGGTCCGTTGGTTCTCCTGTTACTTGACCAACGGTGTCCATTGGCTGTTCTACCTGTCCTTCTTCAAGGTTCTGCTGCTGCTGGCAATCACCGCGCCTGTGGCATTGGGGTTTGGCTTTCTTGGGGCGATGGCGGCCCGATCTCATTTTTTGCCGCTGGCATGGCTTGGCAAAGGCTACATCGCCGTCGTGCGCGGTGTCCCTGACATAGCCTTTTTCATGTTCTTCGTAATCGCTTTGGATCAGGCGTTCGAATGGACGCGACACAAAGTTCTGTGCCCCGAATGGACGGACCCGGTTAGGCAAGGCAATGATTTTATCGTCTGTCAGGCTGCGAAATTGCCGCTGGGCACATCCCCTGAATGGGTCCACGAAACCTATGGGTTCTTTCTGGCCGTTATTACCTTTTCGATCGTTTTTGGTGCCTTTGCAGCAAACGTCTTGTATGGCGGTATGCGCGCGGTTCCCCATGCACAACTAGAGACGGCCGCTGCTTATGGCATGACAAATCGCCAGACCTTTTGGCGCGTTCTGGTTCCTCAGATGTGGGTCTATGCCCTGCCCGGCTTATCCAACCTTTGGATGGTGTTGATAAAGGCCACGCCGCTTCTGTTCCTGCTGGGCATCGAAGATATCGTGTACTGGGCACGTGAGCTGGGCGCGATCAAGAACCCGAAATTCACCCAATACCCCCATGGTGACTGGCGTATGTGGTACTTCCTTGCTCTGCTGGTGTTTTACCTTGGAATGACCCGTGTGTCCGAGATTGGCCTGGAACGCCTGATGCGCCGACTGTCGCACGGTCAGGCCACCTCAGGCGGAGAGTTGCTGCGTAAGGAGACGACGGCATGAGTTGTCTTCAGACTATTCAGGATTACGGCCTGCGTTCGATCGGGATTGGTGAGCGGTTGCTGCCACGCGATGGTTTCACGCTATGCGAACATTTCACCCTGATCGGCTCGGGCATGATCTGGAATATCTATTTCGGCATCATGGCGCTGATCACCGGGTTCTTTCTGGCCACTGCACTGGCCATGGGAAAAGCGTCGACAAAGAAATGGCTGCGCAAACCTTCGGAATGGTTCATCTTCCTGTTCCGAGGCTCGCCACTGTTTATCCAGTTTTTCTTTGCCTATTTCTTCTTCCTCTCGCTCAAACAGAGTTTTCCCTTCCTTGATGCCCTGACATCCGCTTGGTTGGGCGCGCTGATCGTGCTGTTCTTCAACACGGCAGCCTATTCGGGCGAGATCTTCTATGGCGCGCTGCGTTCGATCCCCAAGGGCGATATCGAAGCCGCAGACGCCTATGGCATGACCGGCTGGCCACGGTTCCGCCGCATCATCTGGCCCACCATGCTGCGGCTGGCCTGGCCTGCCTACACCAACGAGGCGATTTTTCTGTTCCACGCAACCACGCTGGTCTTCTTCTCGGCCTTCCCGGTCTGGCAGCAGCGCGGGGACGCTCTGTATTACGCGGGATATTTCGCGGACAAGACTTTCAATCCGTTTGTTCCCTACCCGATTCTGGCCTTTTATTTCATCTTGCTGACTCTGGCCGTGATCTGGGGATTTGGAATGGTCAACAAGCGTCTGAACCGGCATCTGCCGGTTGCCAAACGCAGTAAAATGAAACTGAGGCTGAATCTGGTGCGCTGATCCCGGCGCACCTTTTCGCAACACAACACGCGCACAGCTCTGGCCTGTGCGTTTCTTTTTTCGCGTTTTTCGAGGAAATGGTACCGCCTCCCTGGCTTGAACAGGGGACCTCTGGATCCACAATCGCCGACCCCCGAGCATTTTATCATTATGTTTCAGCTACTTAAAACCACTTCATCAGCACTCTAAAAGACTTATCATATCTTTCCATGCATTGGCCCATTGTACTCGCCACGAACATATTCCTTAACTTTCAGATACCAGTGTTCAGATGGCCGAGCCCAGCTAGACAACAGAATCCGTGCCCAACAAATTCCGACAGTGAGCCGAGCGAGATGGTTGTGCCAAAGACAGAGCTTAAGTGCTATTTTTCACTTTCTCTTGCCGCGTTTCGTCTTGAGAAAGCATCTACGACTATACACAAGCCAGAATACGCTAATCCCCCTACCATCATTGCCGTGGATGGTAGGTTTCCAATTTCAAGGTCACCATCGGCAAACGGCACAGAACCTTCGAACCTGAAGTTATAGGTCCAACCGCCAATAGCCGAGACACTAAGACCCAGCAAAGCATGGCGGCGGTAAAAATTATCTGGATGGAACCAGTAAGCAACGCCACCTCCAACTAAAGCTGAAACTAACGAAATAAGAAGCGAGTTTTTCGTAGTCAGACCCAAGTATTGTGTGGAACCAAAATAAGCGACAAAGCCAACCAACGCTGCGCTTAAGACTACCAACACCACAAAACTGCTTAATGCTTGAGCAAAAAAGGACTTTTGTTTTTTTTCCAAAATACCGGTTTGTGTTTTTGTCACTATTTCCGAGCTAGAATTCGTGTTTTCGTTGCCAGAATTTTTCGCTTTGCCCAACTTGTAGGAACCTACCTCAATCGGCACAGCTATTTCACGCGCGGCTTTATTTAAGACTTCACCCCCTCGCTGGAGGTTATCAAGGTAAGAATAAGAAGAACGATCTGGTCGCAAGATGCCGGTGGATAGCAAGCGCTGAGTGACAGCCGTTAATTTTGCGTTGCAATGCCGCCAAGAGTAAGGGTCCTCTATATGGCTATCAATAGCCGAGGCTAGTTCAGCATACCCCTGACGAAAGTAAGCTGAAGCAGGGCTTTTGTCAGAAGTGACCCTTTTCATTCTTCCAAAGTTTCTCGATTTTCTTAGGTCCTCGGTAATCCCAACTTGATCGAGTACGATGGAAGCAAAGGGAAAATTGTAACCGGCCAATAGCTTTGTTCTTTCAAAGTGATTTTTGCCTCTAAAACCCCAAAGGCAGCGAGCGTCATATGACCCCTCATAACTATCAATGTAGATTTCAGTCAGTGCGCGGCGTACAGCTCCTTCGGACATTTTGGATACTGGGCCACGAGAAGCCTGATCAAACACATCGAATGTGAGCGCCTTTTGACTACGAGTATTTAAGGTTCTATCGATCCAAGCCTCATTTTCTCGCAAAACTCGGGAGTCGTTTTGTGAAAGGCTCTTTGAAAGCGAGCTATTTTTCTCTCCCTCTAGCCACGCTCGAAGGCTTTCTTCGATGTGGCTGGTAGTGGATACATCTTCACCCATGGAGCCGTGTTGAAGCTTCTTTAGTTCCGGAATAGGCCTCAGAAAAAAACCGGGATGAAGAAGTGCGGAATGAGCAAACTTCTCAGCCCGACTTTCTCTAAACTCATCAAATGAACCGTAGTCGGAGTGAGCTACAAAACGCCCTATCGCCGACAGTTCAGTTATCTCAGACAGAGCTGCTGGTTGATCGTACAGAACTTCGTGAATCTGAGAGACGTTGCAAAAAATCGTTTGCGACGAAACCACGGAGAACATTCTGATAGCAGTCACGATTTCCTCTACATCCACAGTTTTTCCTATGGCGTCGTGAAGCTCTCTATTGAGGATATGGAGAAAAATCGGATGTTCGAAGTATTCGCTATTTTCAGGGGTTATCAATTCTTAGCTCGCCTGAATAAATTGCTGACAAAATTGTTTGTGACCACGGCTCGAACGACTCCATGTCATTTTCCGGTTCGGAAAGGTCGGTCCAACGCAAATCATTTATTGAAAGTTCGTTCTTAGTGGGAACGAAGAGCTCAGAACAAAAATAAACTATCACGACAGCGATGTGCTTCTTTGCCTCGACAGTCTCATATGTGTTTATTCCACACAGCAACTGGAAGCTGCTAGGCCGATCAAGATGTTCCTGTTCGGTGCTGTCGAACACTAGTTCTTCACAGAGTTCACGCTTTGCATTTTCGAATATTCCGTGTCCAGGAACATCAAACAATGTCGAGTCATCAAAAGAAATATGACCACCAAAACCGATACTTCTCTTACCCTGTAGTTCGTCAGCGGCGTTGTTGAATGTCCCCCGCCTATACGTCAGAACTCGCCCGCCTCGGAATACGATCGCATAAGAGATTAGCTGCTTGATGTCGTAGCGGCGCTCAGCTTCCTTTCTAACTACATGCTTAAATGCATCTTCTCGGTTGGCAGAGGAAATCAGGTCATCGATTCCTTCGAACAGACCGTTCACATTGGAGGCTTCAAGAAACCTATCGGGCACCGTTAGAACGTGCTCATGGTGCAGCGACTTTACTCTCGGTCGCGCGTTGTAAACGGTATGTTCGTTCGTTCTCAACTCGCGTAAGAAGAATTGGTTTGCACCAGTTCTAAAAAAAGGCGATTTAGCAGAACGTTCTCTTATTTCTGTGCTAAGCCGAGCCGCAAGTGTCTTGTATTGAGTTTTTCCGTGCAAATGATCTGGAACTAAGCCCTGCTCCGCAGCAATTTCCAACATTTCCTTTGGATGAAGCGGTCGGCCTGAGTGCCGGATGGTCTTTTCGGCGATTGCTAAGTAGGAGTCAGCCATGAATGTATTGCGAGGCATGTGTAGTAAATGACAAAAGAGGATCCCTTCTGCAACAAGGGTTTCGTGAAACGCTTTGTCCGAAGACGTTGCGAAGAGGATAGCGTGAACAACTGCATAGATGAACCCGCAATTGTCGAGAGGGTTCGAAGAAAAGCTCCTCAGTATCTTGTCGAATTGGGTTGCGGCACTGGAGCTCTAACAGCTTCCATACTTGAGCATTGCGGAGAGATTGTCGCTATCGATCAATCACCCATAATGATTGAAATGGCTGTCGCCGAAGTCGCAGCAGAAAACGTCAATTTTGTACGTTCATCTTTCGAGGCCTACGTACCAGAGAAAAAACCGGCTATGGTGGTATCAGGCATGGCTATGCACTTAGTGTCGGACATCGAAGCCGTTGTCCGCAGAGTGTTCGAGTGGCTTGAGCCCGGTGGTACCTTCGTTTTTTCCCAAAGGCACCCAATTCGCACAGCCAACCCAATTGGAGATCAGGCAGCCGAAATCGAGCCTTCTTGGACAGTGTCAGGCTACTACGACGTCGGACTCAGGAGCTACACTTGGCTGGGGCACGAAGTACAATACTATCATCGCACTGTATCAGACATTGTTTCAGCCGTAGTTTCAGCCGGCTTTAAGATTGTCGAAGTTGACGAACCGGTTCCCCAGAACGAATCTTTCACTGAAAGATCTGCAGAAAACAGAAGTTCACCAGCCGTGCTCTTGGTTCATTGTATGAAACCACTGACTTGCGATTGACACTACTAGCCTGTCAAGGAAGCTTGAAAACTTCGCTCAATTGGTTGACCGGATTGCTTTCTTCTATTTTTTCTTCAGCCCACAATAACCACTTTTCAAATGTTTCTCCTTCTACTTCGGGAGCTTTTGATTGCCGCGCCTCCTCTCTAAGCGCTGCCAAGAAAGAACTTAACTTATTGCTTTGCACCCACTGATCGGCAAGCGTTTCGAACTTAGTCCATCGCGCGAGGTCTTTAGACTTTTGCAGCTCTAATTCTTGAAGCTCTTTCTTGGAACGCGCTTCCACACTCTCGCGTTCAAGGCGGCGTCGCTGAATCCGCGCCATTGATTTCTCTGTCGCCAATACGCATGCAACAAAACGTTTTAATCCGCCAGATTGCACTTCTTTGCGGTTGAAGGAGAATTCTAAGTTTCTAACGCAACTTCCTTTGAGAGAAAACTTAAGGTTGTTCGTCGGATAAAGCCAGTATCCGTGGTGTTCAGGCCAAGCTGTCCACTCCTCACGGTCGATCCTTTTGTTTGGAGCCTCCGACATTTTCTGTCGAATGCCTACAATTACATTCGCCTCGCCAACCTTGAGATGCAACCTCCCATCCGGGCTTGCCTTGGTGACCATTGCGCCAACGGCCTCGACGGAATGTATGAAAGCACTGGTTACAATGAGCCTAAATCGATCATATTCGCTCAAGACATCTTCTTGTTCCCGTATCAAGCTTGACCTAGTTGTTTCGGTCAGGCCTTGCACCCATCGCATTACAACCGGGTGCAGCTTCTTCAAGTCGCTTTCAAATTTTGGCGAAGCAATCAGCCGAGCCGTCTCATAACGCTCCCGTTTAGTGCAGAGCGCGTCTTCTTCCATCATTGATGGATCAGGCAGCGACACTAACTGCAATTGCTGCTCGGAACTCAAGTTCAAAGGAGGCACGCTATATGGCTTCCCAAGCTCCACCTTGGTCCAATGCCCCGGAGGTGGTGTAGGAATATTGTGCCGCCTACAACAGTTAGACAGCGCGGTATTAGATACTCCAATCTCACGTGCTATGTGAATGATTGGACGTCGCCAAACTTGTTCATAAAGTTCGATTACCGTAAGGCGTTTTTGCTGCCCCCGATTAGAACTTTCACTCCACTTCTTCGGATCATCGATAGTCAACAACTTGTTTAATCCAGAACGCCCTAAAATTTGCTGCGAGAGCTCTCTCCGATTCCCTAATTTCTTTCGCGTTACGTTGAGCCGGAACAACCGCGCAATTAATTCTTACTAAAAATCAAAAAGATGCATGTTAACAAGGAAAGAGTTACTTACATTTCGCCGCGACGAAACCCCAATCGGATGTATTTTCCCTCAGTTTTCCCTCAGTTCTGTAAGCGTTCCTGTCCCGTTCATGCTATTTTCCCTCACCATTTTTCCGATGTGAGGGAAAATGACAATTTTCAAACCCTTGTTTTTATTGGGTTTTTTCTGCCGATTTTATGCTTGAAGCTTGGTACCGCCTTCTGGGTTCGAACCAGAGACCTCTGGATCCACAATCCAGCGCTCTAACCAACTGAGCTAAGGCGGCACTCGTGAGGGGCGATTTACCGAACGCGCCGGGGGAATGCAAGAGGATTAAAGCCGAATTTTCCAGCTTTGTTCGACAAGATCGACCCCAAAGGAATGCACCGGTTTGCTGTCCGTCAAATGCCACCCTTCAGCTTTGTAAAGCGCGCAAGCCGCCCTATGGCTTTCATGGGTCCATAGTGACATCTTCGTGAAACCAACAGCACGCGCGTGGTTCATACAGGTGCGCAACAAGCGTTTGCCAAGCCCCTTCCCCCTCGCCTCTGGCACCAGGAAAAAAAGCCGCAGTTTCGCTGTGTCCTCATCTAGCCGGACACAAAAAATACTCCCAAGGCGATCACCTGCCTGCTCGGCCACCCAACCGCGTTCGCATTTGGGATCATGACTGGCCACGAACTCGTCAAGTATCTTGTGCACCAACCGGGCAAAGCTTTTATCGAACCCTTCATCGCGCTCGTATAGGATTGCGTGCTGCTCTACCAACCAAGGCACATCTGACGCGCGAAAGAGTCTGATTTCTACATCGTTCATACTGTATCTGAGCGCATCTCTGTCTTGATTCTCAAGTCTTTGCGCGCTAGCACAGACCCTCATCCCCGGAGGCGCAAATGAGCATCAACACCGAACGTGACATTCAGGCAAATCTGCAAATCGGCCCAACCGATCGAGGTATGGTACGCCTGTTCATTGAGGCGGATGGCGTCGAGATTCCGATGGATTTTGAACCGGACGAAGCCGAAGAGATTGCGGAAGAAATCCGTGCTGCTGCTCAGGCTGCTCTGGCTGTTAAAGGCTGAAGTATCATAGCCTTGGATCGCGCAACGCGTGTAGTCTCCGGGCCGCATCTGTGGCGAATTTCTGGATCATCTTTTTGCGACGTGCTGGTGCCAGTTTAACCTCGGGTGCCATTCGAATTATTTCAGCATCGTAGGCATCGGCGATAATTAGCCCCGTCTCGGGCGGCAACAGATCGGTCGGAAAATCTGTATCCACGGCCCAGAAAAACCGATCACACCACTCCAAATAGCCCTGCCACTTGGAATCCGATTGGTAATCGGCTCGGCTGGATTTGCATTCCACTACCCACAATTCACCCTTGGGGCCCAACCCCATAACGTCCACACGCAACCCGCGCGCCGGCACGAATTCCTCAACAGAAACAAAACCGTGCGCGCTGAGATGACGCGCCACGCCGCGTGCTAGCTTCTGGCCGGGTTGTAGATCCAATGTCATTGGGAAAATGTGAACAATTCGTGAACAAATTGCAAGGGTGAGATTACCGTTGACATGATACCATATGGTATTGAATAAATATGAAACCAAATGGTATCGAATATGAGGAAACGGATGCCTGACCAAATCCAAAACGCGTTTCGCGCGCTTGCGGACCCCACGCGCCGGGACATCGTTCAGATGCTTGCATCGCAGGATATGACAATCGCGCAACTGACAGATTGCTTCGACATGACCCGAGCGGCCGTCAAGAAACACCTGACCGTGTTGTCGGACGGAGGCCTCATCCAGGTCGAAGCTCGGGGGAGAGAACGCATCAACCGTCTTGAACCCAAGGGAATGGCCCCTGTTCTGGATTGGTTGAGCTTCTTTGATCAGTTCTGGGACGAGCGCCTTAGCACCTTGAAAGAAGCCATTGAGAGGAAAGAGACATGACCAAAGCAGTTTTGCAAAAGACCATCTTCCTGCGCGCCGAACCGGACACCGTCTGGGCCTATCTGACCGAACCGGAACATCTTGCCGAATGGTTTCACAAGCCCGAACGCCCACTGGCAGCAGGACAAAGACTTGAGATGTTCGGGACCACAAGTGGCGATCTATTGATCTGGGGAGAGGTGCGTGAGGCGCGCAAACCGCAGTATCTTGAATATACCTTCACGGTGAAACCGATGGGGGACGCTGTCAGCGTGGTCAAATGGACGTTAGAACCCGTAGACGGCGGCACGCGATTGTCATTGGAGCACGAAGGCCTGCCACAAGGCGCAGAGGCTTTCGGCCTAATCCTGGCCCTGGACAACGGTTGGGACGAACATTTCGGCAAGATGCGCAAAGCTCTGCACGAAACTGTTGACGCTTAACCCCTTGTGCCAGTCCGTCAGACGCCCTAACTAAGCGCTTGGCGGGTTCTGCCCTTCTTGTGACTGGTAGCATTCTGGTGGCCTTAAGCAATTCCGAGGGGGCTGGCTCTGTTCAGGTCCTGGCCTGATTACCTGGCGCCCACCTGTACATACAGGTCCTCGGGAATCACACCGCACGGTTGACTGGTGGTCCCGCCACATTTTTCTAAAATTATCAGCGCTCTGCGCGTGAGCCTTGCTTGGCCAGCACAGGTTTGAACACATTAACGACGGGTGATCCACGGCGCGGACCACCGGGCCTTTCCGCCATGCTCATGATCTTGTAGGCGAACTGGACACCTGCAAAAACGATGCCGTTCATGAACCAGATCATGACGAGTGCCACCAGCCCAACGTCCGAACCCCAGATCAGCCCGCGCAGATTGGCCACGTTCACCGCCAACAGCACGCCGACAAACACGGCTGAGATTACGAAGCCCCAGATAACCTGAGTGATATAAAGACGAATGAGCTTGGGCATAGCGGCACTCCTTGTTCTGCAAGAAGCTTAGTCTGCCAGAGCACCTAGTAAAGGCGTCAGAACGCCTCGGGCTGGGCTTCGCGCGCCATATGGTCCAGTACAGCGTTCACGAATTTCGGCTCTTTTCCTTCTGGGAAGAAGGCGCGGGCCACGTCGACGAATTCGGTGATGACCACCTTGGGCGGCGTGTCGCTTTGGGTCAGTTCGGCGCCTGCGGCGCGGAACGCAGCGCGCAGGGTCGGGTCGATGCGCCCGATGGGCCATTTGGCCACCAAAGCGCGGTCTGTCATCTGGTCGATCGGGGCCTGATAGTTTACGGCGTCCTCGACCAGTTTGCGGAACAGGCGGATATCGCCGTCCAGCATCTCTTCCCCCTCATAAACGGCACCAAACCGGTGATCCAGAAACTCGGTCACGACTGCTTCGGTCGTCTGGCCTGACTGCTCCATCTGGAACAGCGCCTGCACGGCGTAAAGCCGGGCGGCGGATTTCATCAGGCGTTTCTGGTTGGCCGGTTTCGGCGCGTCTGTCTGGGTCATGCTGTCGTGGATCCGTTGCTGTCGCCCGCCACAAGGATGGACTCGGACGGCGGCTTGAAGCCCACGCCCTTTTTGGAAGAGCCCCACTTACGGCTGAGCGCGATCAGATGCAAGGCCGCAGCGGCTGCCCCGCCCCCTTTATTCATCTTTTCTGGATTGGCGCGAACCTCGGCCTGTTCGTCGTTCTCGACGGTCAGGATGCCGTTACCAATCAGCAGGCCCTGTAGGCCCATCAACTGAATGGCGCGACTGGAATCGTTGCACACCGTTTCATAATGCGTGGTCTCGCCGCGAATAACGCAGCCCAGCGCGACATAGCCATCATAGTTGCACTGCCGGTCAGCCATGGCGATGGCGGTCGGAATCTCCAACGCGCCGGGAACCTCGACCACGTCACAAGTGCCGCCCGCCGCCTCGATCTCGGCCTTGGCGCCAGCGACCATGTTGTCGGCAATGGCACGATAGAACGGGGCCACCACCAGCAGCAGTTTCACCGGGTTGTCGAATGTCGGGGTCGGCAGGACGCCGTGTTTGTCTTGTTCAGCCACGATCAGTCTTCCTTGAGGATGGAACGGGTGCCGACGATGGACAGGCCAAACGCGTCGAGCCCCAGATATACGGTTTCGGGCGAGTCGGTCAGCAGCACCAGCTCGTGAATGCCCAATTTGGACAGGATCTGAGACCCCAGTCCTGTTTGTTTGATGGTCCGAGGGCCTTCATCCTCGACCGCATAAAGCGAGTTGCGCGGTTGGCGGAACAGACAGACGACGCCGCGCCCCTCTTCGGCGATCTTCTCCATCGCACGCGGCAGTTCGCGCGAAGATTTAGGCCCGAGGCCCAAGATATCCGGCGCTTCGTGCAAAGCATGGGTGCGGGTCAGAACGGGTTCGGGCGTGGTGATGTCGCCTTTGATCATGACCACATGTTCGATGCCATGAAGCTGGTCAGTGAACAGCCGCATCTCCCATTCGCCACCATATTCCGAATTGACGGTTTCACGAGAAGTCTCGACCACCAGATTGTCATTGCGGGATCGATAGGTGATCAGGTCGCTGATCGTACCGATTTTCATGTCATGGGTTTGTGCGAATTCCACCAGATCGGGCAGACGCGCCATTGTGCCGTCGGGCTTCATGATCTCGCAGATCACGCCCGAAGGGTTCAGCCCGGCCAAGCGCGAGATATCAACCGCAGCTTCGGTATGGCCCGCGCGCACCAGCACCCCGCCCCGCTTAGCGCGTAAGGGGAAGACATGGCCCGGGGTGGCAATGGCCGCCATCGTGTTTTGTTCATTGATGGCCGTCGCAACAGTCAGGGCCCGGTCAGCGGCGGAAATCCCGGTCGACACACCTTCGCGTGCCTCGATCGACACGGTGAACGCGGTTTCATGACGCGAGGAATTGTTCACCGCCATCATCGGCAGGCCCAGCGCATCCACCCTTTCCGCGGTCATCGGCAGGCAGATCAGGCCGCGCCCATGGGTGGCCATGAAGTTGATCGCCTCGGCATCCGCAAACTCGGCGGCGATGACCAGATCGCCTTCATTCTCGCGGTCTTCGTGGTCGACCAGAATATACATCCGGCCTTTGCGCGCCTCTTCGATGATCTCTTCAATCGGGCTGATCGCGTCGCGCAGTTGCGCTTCGACGGGTCCGGGGGTTTCAAAGCTCATTGGGCAGCCTTTCGCAGAGCATGTTTGCACGGGTGGATAGACCACCCCGCGCGCAAAGGCCAGTCTGCAAACGTCCCGAACCGGTCAGAACGCGGCGTTTAACTCAGGACATTTCGGCCAGGCGGGCAACGTAGCGGGCCAGGGTGTCGATCTCGAGGTTGACTTTGTCTCCAATCGCAACATCGCCCCATGTCGTCACCTCTTTGGTATGAGGAATGAAGTTGATACCAAAGTCACTGCCGTCCACATCGTTGACGGTCAGAGACGTCCCGTTCAGCGCAACCGAACCCTTGGGTGCGATAAAGCGCGCAAGGTCCTTGGGCGCGCGCAAGGTCACACGGGTACTGTCGCCTTCATCCTCGATAGCAACGACCTCGGCGACTCCGTCCACGTGCCCAGACACGATATGACCGCCCAACTCATCCCCGACTTTAAGGGCGCGTTCCAGATTGACATGTTTACCGACCGACCAGTTGGACAGGTTCGTCTTGGATACCGTCTCGGCACTGATCTGAACATCATACCAGTCGTCCCCCAAGGCGATGACGGTCAGGCACACCCCATCGCTTGCGATTGAGGCACCTATATCGATGCCGGATGTCTTATAGGCAGTCTTGATCCGCGCCCGCAGGTCGCCCTGTTGGTCAAGTTCGGCAATGGTGCCAACATCGGTGACGATACCTGTGAACATTTCCTTTACCCTTCGGTTCCTAATATTCCACCCAGTCTACTTGTCGAGGTAAGCGCATCGGCGGTTCCGGGCAAGGCCCGCCTTGCCGGACGCAGCACAAAAAGGCATAAATTTCTCACCAACGAGCAAGAGCAGCACCAATGCCACCACTCACAAAAGGCTCTGAGCGCCGTGTTTTCCTGTTTCTACAGGGACCGCACGGACCGTTTTTCAATGCACTCGCACGCGTGCTGCGCAAAACAGGTGCCGAGGTTCGGCGTGTGGGCTTCAATGCCGGTGACCGCGCGTTCTGGTTCGACCGTGCAAGCTATATTCCCTTTACCGACCGTCCTGAGCAATGGCCTGAAAGTTTCCGCGGGCTGACTGAGACGCTTGGTGTGACCGACCTCGTCTTATACGGCGACGCACGCCCAATACATGCCCAAGCAATCAAGATTGCCAGCGAACGAAACATAACCGTGCATGTGTTCGAAGAAGGTTATCTGCGTCCGTGGTGGGTCACTTATGAACGCATGGGATCGAACGGGAACTCTCGCCTGATGTCGCTTACGATCCCGCAGATGGAACAAGCCCTCGAACGCTCGGACACTCAGGATCCCCCGCCGCCTTCGCATTGGGGCGACATGCGGCAGCACATCTTTTATGGTGCGCTATATCATTGGTTTTTGTTGTTCCTCAATCAGAGGTATCGCAACTTCCAGCGGCACAGAGAGCTGCCAGTTTCCAAGGAATTTAAGCTATATTTCAAACGGCTTATGCTGATGCCCTTTCACCGCTTGCAACGACGCTGGGCGACGTTTCGCGCTCGCAGCAGCGGTATGCCATATCATCTTGTGCTGCTGCAATTGGGGCATGACAGCTCGGTTCAATCGCATTCCGACTATTCCAACATGTCAGAATTTCTGGAACAGGCCATCAAGGGCTTTGCTGATGGGGCACCGCGTCACCACCAGCTTGTCATCAAAGAACATCCGCTTGAAAACCACCGAGAACCCCTGAACCGCAGAACCCGTCAAATCGCCAACACCCATTGTGTCGGCGACCGTGTCCACTATGTGCCGGGTGGAAAGCTTGCGCGGCTGTTGAACGAGGCGAATTCCGCTGTCACCATCAACTCGACCGCCGGACAGCAAGTTTTGTGGCGCGGAATTCCGCTGCGCAGTTTCGGGCGGTCCGTCTACAACAAGCCCGAGTTCATCTCGGGACAGACATTTGCCCAGTTTTTTGGCAACCCCAACCCTCCTGACACGGCCGCGTATCAGGCTTATCGCCAGTTCCTGCTTAAAACCTGTCAGGTGCCCGGAGGGTTTTACTCCAGACGCGGTCGGCGGCAGTTGCTGCGGCGTGTAACGGATATGTTGCTTGCCCAATGCGACCCCTATGAGACACTGCTGTCGGGTAACGCGGCGCAGACGCCACAGTTGAAGATCGTTGAAGGAAACAAACGGCTTGATGCTGGAAGTCAACGCAATGACAAGCTAACTTAAGACAAACAAAAGAAGACTGAGGATATTCGGCAGTGCAGTGCTTTCCGCTCCAATGGGCACGGGGATTTTTCCTTGTTGCCGTTTTTGGCTTTTTGGCCGGGTGTCAGCTTCCCAAATCTGGCCCAAGCAAGAATGAAATTTTGGCTGGCTCAGTTCAGAATGGTGGCAATGCGTTCATAGTCGAAGTGGATGATCGTATCACCGAGGTCACGTCCGCTGTTCCCCAATTCGGGTTTTCGCAGTCTTTCCTCAGCGCGCCAAACCTGGCCGCCGATACAGTGCGCCCCGGTGACTCTCTGAGCCTGTCGGTCTGGGAGAACGTCGATGACGGGCTGCTTTCTTCAGATATCGGCGGCGCGACGACGCTGGATCAAATTCAAGTGGACAGTGAAGGGTTTATCTTTGTTCCTTATGCCGGTCGTGTCAGGGCTTCTGGGAATACCCCCGAACAGCTGCGCCAACTGATCACAAGCAAACTGCAAGACCAAACACCAGATCCACAGGTCGAGGTCCGGCGGACAGCCGGAAACGGTTCAACCGTTACGCTGAACGGCGAGATTGGCTCGCCAGGTATATATCCTATCGAAAGTCCGACCCGCACTCTGGCTGGCATGCTGTCCCAAGCCGGAGGCGTTTCAGTCGGGTCTGACATCGCGCTTGTTACCGTTATTCGGGGCAATCAACGGGGAACGGTCTGGTACAATGACCTGTTCACCAATCCTAAGCTGGATATCGCACTGCGCGCCGGTGACCGCATATTGGTCGAGGCCGACAGTCGGTCTTACGTCGCCCTAGGGGCTACCGGACAGTCACGTGTTGCGTTCGACAGTCAAGATTTGACTGCACTCGAAGCTTTGGCCCAAGTCGGAGGGCTACAGTCCCTGTCCTCGGACCCTACCGGTATCTTCGTGCTGCGGAACGAACGACAGGACATTGCCCGTTCGGTCATGGGACGCTCGGACTTACAGGGCGAACAGCGGGTGATTTACCTGCTTAACCTTACTGCACCAAACGGCCTGTTCGTAGCTCGTGATTTCGTCATCCGCGACGACGACACGATCTACGTCACCGAAGCGCCCTATGCGCAGTGGAGCAAGTCGATATCGCTGATCGCGGGCGGGCTTACACCGCTGGCCAACGTCACGACCCTGACAGGCGGGTGATGTCGGCTGCGGCGATGGCCGAGGAACAGCGTACCCGCCTGCGTGTCTACAATGGCGGTTTCCTGACCAATCGCCGTATTCGTCGCATTCTCAAGCTTGCGGGCTACGACATTCGGCTGGGTCTACCCAAAGACGGAGACACCGTTGCCATATGGGGCAACAGTCCAACCGCCCACCGCGGCTTGAATATCGCAGAAAAACACAAATCCCCTGTCTTGCGTGTCGAAGATGCTTTTCTGCGATCTTTGCACCCTGGTCGGGATGGCGAACCGCCGCTAGGCCTATTGCTGGACCGGTCCGGTCTACACTTCGATCCTACGCGCCCATCCGATCTTGAGACTTTGCTGGCGACGCACCCTTTGGATGATACGGCCCTGCTGAACCGGGCGCGCGGTGCGATTGCGCGGATGAAGGAACTGCATCTCAGCAAGTATTCGGGGTTTGAAGTCACTAAGTCTCTGCCGGCGCCGGGGTATGTGTTGGTTGTCGATCAGGCCCAAGACGATGCATCGGTTACTGCCAGCAAAGGCGACGCGGCCCGGTTCCGCGAAATGTTGGTCATGGCGCAAGAAGAGCACCCAGGCGCGCGCGTGTTGATCAAAACCCACCCCGAATCCATTAGTGGCCATCGCAGTGGGTATTTCTCTGATCTGGACCAATCAGGTCGTGTCGCCTTGTTTGAAGACTCGATCAGCCCGTGGGACTTGCTTGAAGGTGCAGTGGGCGTCTACACCCTGTCTTCGCAATTTGGGTTCGAGGCCATTTTGGCAGGCCACAAGCCCCGCGTCTTTGGTCAACCCTTCTATGCGGGCTGGGGCCTAACGCAGGACGAAGAATACCTGCCCCGCCGTCAGCGCAGCCTGACGCCAGCCCAGCTTTTTGCGGCCGCCATGATCCTTTATCCTACTTGGTATGACCCCTATCGGGATCAACTTTGCGAATTGGAAATGGTTCTGGATACGTTAGAGGCGCAGACACGCGCATGGCGTCAGGATCACGCAGGCTGGACCGCCTCGGGGATGCGTTTGTGGAAACGTGGTCATCTTCAAAGGATGTTCGGGCGCGAGACCAAAATTCGCTTTACCAAAAGCCCTCCTCCGTCTTCCGAAAAACCACATATGGTTTGGGCCAGCCGAGCCGAAGGGCAAGAGAGTGTTGTTAGGATCGAGGATGGTTTCCTGCGGTCCCGTGGTTTGGGCGCTGCCTTGGTTCCACCCGTTTCGCTGGTCACCGATGATCTGGGTATATATTACGACCCGACGCGATCTAGTCGGCTTGAACAGCTTATCGCCCAACGGGAAATTCTGCGCCCGGATCAGGAACTGCGCGCAGACAGGCTGGTTGAGAAAATCACCTCGGGGCAGATCAGCAAATACAATATCGGCGGCCAAGTACCGGACTTGCCCAAGGGGCATCGCATTCTTGTACCCGGACAAGTAGAGGACGACGCCTCGATCCTGTTAGGGACCGGAACGATCCGTACCAACCTTGAACTGTTACAGATGGTACGGGACAAGAACCCGGACGCTGTTTTGATCTATAAGCCCCACCCAGATGTCGAGGCCAGTCTACGAGACGGTGCGATAGATGCCGACGGCCTCGCTGATGTCACCATACGCGATACGGATCCGGCCCAGCTATTGCCGCAGGTCAATGAAGTCTGGACAATGACGTCTTTACTGGGGTTCGAGGCGCTGATCCGCAACCTGCCTGTGACCACTGTCGGTGCCCCCTTCTATGCGGGTTGGGGGTTGACGCAGGACCTCGGCACCGTCCCGGCTCGGCGTGGCGCACATCCCACGGTGTTGGGTTTGGTCCATGCCGCGTTGATCGACTACCCGCGGTATCTGGACCCGATCACAGGCAACCCCTGCCCAGTCGAGGTCGCGCTGCAGCGCCTGACCGACCGTGAAGGAATCAAAGGTCCGCCGATGTTACGATTGCTATCTAAGCTGCAGGGCGCCTTTGCGACACATGCTCATCTATGGCGACGCTAGCGCAGTGACCGCCGCCAGCGATGCATGACGTCGGGGCCAACAGCGCGCGTTTCCATCAATTCAAACCGGGGGGCTGCTTCCAGCGTCTCCAGTCCCAATGCTCCGATCCCTGGCAAACCTTCTGCACCGATGGTCAGACCCGCGCTAAATCCGACCAGTTCGTCAACCAGATCCTGCGCCAACAAAGACGCCGCCAACGCCGAGCCGCCTTCGCAGAAAACACGTGTCAGCCCCGCCTGCCCCAGTTGTTGCAACATATCCGCAGCATCAATCTGGTGATCTTGCAATGCGCAAGGGATCAATGTGGCCCCTAGCCCCTCCCATGCCCGAGCCCGCTCGGCATCGGGGGCATGGCCGTGGCACAGCCAAACCGGGATTTGCTTAGCGGATCGGGCGAGTTGGCTCATCAATGGGATATCAAGATGGCGCGAGACAACGATACGGACAGGTTGCTGCGCCACACCAAGATCACGGACGGTCAGTGAAGGGTCATCGGCCCGCGCAGTACCTGCGCCGACCATAACCGCGTCGTGACGCGCGCGCATCGCATGGACTTCTCGCCGCGCCTGCGGACCGGTGATCCACTGGCTATGACCACTGGCCGTCGCGATCCGGCCATCGAAACTGTTCGCCAACTTAAGGGTTATGAATGGTCGCCCCTGCTCCATCCGCAAGAAAAACCCTGCGTGGTCACGTTCGGCGTGCGCGGCCAAAACACCTGTCGTGACTTCGATTCCGGCTTCGCGCAATTTGGCGAAGCCCTGCCCTGCAACACGCGGATCACTGTCCTCGACCGGTGAAACCACGCGCGCAACCCCCGTTGCGATCAGCGCATCCGTGCAAGGAGGGGTTTTCCCATGATGTGCGCAAGGCTCCAGCGAGACATAGGCCGTCGCGCCTTTGGCCGTTTTACCAGCCTGTGCCAACGCAACGGTTTCCGCATGCGGTCGTCCGCCGGGTTGGGTCCAACCTCGCCCAATAATCCGACCATCGCGCACTATAACACATCCCACCGAGGGGTTTGGCCAACACGTGCCTTGACCGCGTTGCCCCAAAGACAGGGCCAACGCCATGTATCGTTTATCTGTGTCGTTCACTCGTCAGACGAAGGCTGCGGCGGGCGCAGTTCGTGGACAAACTCCTCGAAATCATCGGCCGCCTGGAAATTCTTGTACACGCTTGCAAAGCGCACATAAGCAACCGTGTCAATGCGCGCCAACGCTTCCATGACGATCTCGCCAATTTTGTTCGACGGGATATCGGTCTCACCCATGCTTTCAAGGCGGCGCACAATCCCCGAGATCATCTGATCAATACGTTCGGGGTCGATTGGTCGTTTCTGCATCGAGATACGGATAGACCGTTCCAGTTTGTCGCGGTCAAAATCTTCCCGTTTGCCATTGGTTTTGATCACAACCAGATCACGTAGCTGCACCCGTTCATAGGTCGTGAAACGTCCGCCACACGCAGGACAGAACCGGCGCCTGCGGATCGCGACATGATCCTCTGCGGGGCGTGAATCTTTCACCTGAGTGTCAATATTTCCGCAAAACGGGCAGCGCATCCGCCGTCTCCTCGTCCCTAATTCCGCCTCCAATTGTAAGCGCTGTGGCTTACTTATCCACAACTATAGGGCAGCCGCTAGGATTTGGGTAGTCGGAATTTTTCACCGCAAGATAAAGGGGTCACGCGAAATGCGCAGCGACCTTTCGGTGGTGGGGCGCTGAACGATGTTCAAACAAATAGATCCCTTGCCATGTGCCCAGAGCTGGACGGCCACTTGCCACTGGGATCGTCAATGATACCGGCAGCAAGGCAGCCTTTATGTGTGCTGGCATGTCATCTGGGCCTTCATAAGTGTGCCGTAAATAGGACATCGTTGGATGATCCGAGGGCGGAACCAGCCTCTCAAAGAAAGCACTCAGGTCAGTTTGCACCTCGGGATCTGCGTTCTCTTGTATCACCAGAGAACAGGACGTATGGCGCACAAACAACGTCAGCAGCCCGTCGCGTTCGACCGAGTTTAGCCAGTTACCTACGTCCGGGGTGAATTCATATAACCCCGGTCCGCGTGTCGAAATAATAAACTCGGTCTGCAACAGGTGCTCATTCTCGCTTAGTCGTCAAAGATTTGCCGACGATAGCACAGTGCGTTCGCACTCTGAACCGATCTGCTTTGACCAGCAACAAAGCCGACGTTGATTGACTTGACGTTCAAATCAACACCAGGCGGAGGACTGACGGAAAACTGCACAGCAGTCCGGCGTCCAGTTGCTTCGCTGGGTCCATAACCGCGCACTACATAGATCGGCTGTTT
Source organism: Ruegeria sp. D3 (assembly GCF_056534465.1). Lineage (NCBI taxonomy): Bacteria > Pseudomonadati > Pseudomonadota > Alphaproteobacteria > Rhodobacterales > Roseobacteraceae > Ruegeria > Ruegeria sp. D3. The sequence goes on along the minus strand of NZ_JBQFPK010000002.1, from coordinate 188,830 downwards.
CCAACCTGCGCCCAAAGTCCTGCGGGCATAATCGGCAGCGGCACACCAATACCCATCAACATCGTTGCGCCCACGCGGGATCACTTCGTAGACGTTGGCATTGACCGAGACCGTCTGAAACCCAAATCGCGCAAAGCCAGCGGCAGAAAGCGGTGTAGTCAGAACAACTGCGGCAAGCGCAGCGTAAGTCATAACCTGTTTCATAATCATACTCTTTCCTGTTACGAGGTAAGACTGGAAATAGTATAACCCGCCCAACGGCAAAGCGGGTTCACGATCAATTCAGCCCACGTCCTGTTTTGCGTGATCAGCCGTTAGCCATCCGTGATATCGGATCAGCAACCCCAAAACAGGCATCCGAGCGGACACATCAAACCGAAAGCGCCCTTCGTCATCCCGCCACTCAAACGTATTAGACCTGGGTACTATGAGCTTTGGGCACGGGATTCCCCACAAGCGTAACCGGTGAAGATGAATGGACAACTGCCCATCGAAAAGCACGGGTTTCAGCCACAAGGTCAATGGGCCCATCCGCTCGAGTACGTAGCCTGACCTATAGCCGATCCGCGACCTGGTCGTCTGGCCGTTGAAATTCCTGACCCATATCCATGCCCTGTCCCGTTTTGTTACGGATAAAGAGACTGGAACATTGCGGCCACCAGTGGGGAACCTTCCAAGCCACAAAGCCATACGCACTAACAGGTCGCGGCCACGCTCAACATCGCAGAAACCCGAATAGGTTCCCTGACGGCCGCGCAGGTGCCGCAAGGCGTCGGGCAAAACTGACTGCGCCGGCAACGCCTGCCAAAACGGATCAGGTTGCATCTAGTACCCTTTGGGAAGAAAGCGCGACATTAGATCTTTGTCCGGAACCAAGCAGGTATAAGCCCGACCAAACACGGCATATCTGTTGCGCGCCAAAACGTGATATATCGGGTCTTTAACCCCCCCAGGCAGATATTTGCACAGGGACACGACGGGCCACATCCCTGGCAGAGCCTGCATGGCTGCAGCAAATGCATCCAACCGTTGATAAACTTGACCGTTCAACACGACGAGGTTCGTTTCAAAATCCTGTGTCGGTAATTTAAGATCTGAATAGAGATTTCGCCCCAACTCGGATTGCGCAGTTACAAACTTGAACCTTTGTGCGCTATCCCGTTTCAGCATGAAACGAAAAAAGCCGGTGCACAGCACGCATTCGCCATCAAACACAATAAAATCTTGGCTCTTAACCAATTCGTCCAATGCAATGTCGTGCATCTTAAAATCGCCTTTGCCGTAATTTCCACCAAAGTGACACCGCAAACACGACGCCACAATGCGACACAGGCAACAGCAGGAATGGGCGTGCCGGGGAGCCACAGTATGCCTGCTCGAATTATCGTCTGGGCTCTGGCCCCATCCCCAAAAAGGCGCTGACCCGGCAACGTGACAGAAATACGGGTTTGCCGCCCAAAGCGCTTGTGACTTTTTGCCAACGTTTTACGGATTTATGTCACGGCGGATGCGTCCCACACCTCTCAGCAAGGGTGCAAACAAACAGATATCGCGATAAGATACAGCATGGACGTCGATATCTCACGTATTCAGCTTTTGACGCGCATGCTTGATCACAAGACACAGAATCCTGCTGTCACAGATCGAGTATTGGAAAAATGTAACATACAGCGCGATGACATCACGGTTTCTGCGGGCACTTGTAGCGCCCACGCAGAAGCCCTCTTTGCCAGATATGCCTGCGATATTCTTGAGGACCCGACTTTTGCCGCAGCGGCCGGGTTAGAATACCGATCTTCCTCAAGCCTTACCGCATACATCAGCAAATACTCGCGAGATTTGAAACAAGTTCTAGAAAATACGTCGCGTTTTCACGGGATCATTGACCCGGCTCTGATGTTCAGTTTGCGCGTCGCAGGGAATTTCGCGTCGATCGAGGCTGAATGGAAAGATGCCAGCTTTGCTCGATACCACAGACGCACAGAGTTTTTAGTATTTGCAGGTCTGGCACGAATGCGAAACCTGACTCAGATTGATTTCTTCCCAATGGAAATACGTTTTCAACATGAAACAGGAGGCAATCGGACCGCGTACCAAAAGCTTGCGGGTTTTCCAGTCATCTTTGGGGCGGAACGAATTGAAATCGTGCTGGCACTATCATCGCTTGATCTACCTGTCCCAACTTATGACCCCAAGCTGCGCGCGCATTTGTTGGAATACGGAGATCGAGTCATCGCAGAACACCGACAGCCCAAGCAAAAACTACGTGCTCGGGTTGAAGGCTTGATAACCCGCTCTCTGCCCGGAGCGATCATTCAGGCGGATGACGCTGCCGCCAACCTTGGCCTCAGCGCGCGCACCTTTGCACGTCGTCTTAAAGACGAAGGAACCAGTTATCGCGAGATTGTCGATGACCTTCGTTGTGATCTGGCGCAAACATTTATCACCAACGGCATGCCCTTGTCTGAGATCGCATTTTCACTTGGTTACGCTGATCAACCAGCGTTCTCGACAGCATTCAAACGCTGGACAGGTCAGGCACCCAGCACATTCCGCAGCAGACTGGATTTTACTTCCGGGGCCTGAGACCGGGGGTCATCGGCACCGTCGCCTCTCCCCGGCCCGTCCCATGAGTGGACAAAACGGAAATAGGCGACCAAGCCAGATGACACTTGTGACTTTCTGCCAATTTGAATTTTGGACCCGCCACTTTCACCACCCGCGCAAAAAAAATAAGCGCCTCAGATGAGGCGCCTATTTGTCTATTGATCCAAGAATGACCGCAACTTGCGCGACCGGCTTGGGTGTTTTAGCTTCCTTAGCGCCTTCGCCTCAATCTGGCGAATACGTTCGCGGGTCACGCTGAACTGCTGGCCAACCTCTTCCAGCGTGTGGTCGGTGTTCATGCCGATGCCAAACCGCATCCGCAGAACCCGTTCCTCACGCGGGGTGAGCGAGGCCAGAACCCGTGTGGTCGTTTCCTTGAGGTTTTCCTGAATGGCGCTGTCCAGCGGCAGCACGGCATTCTTGTCCTCGATGAAATCGCCCAGCTGACTGTCTTCCTCGTCGCCAATTGGCGTTTCCAGAGAAATCGGCTCTTTGGCGATTTTCATCACCTTGCGAACCTTCTCCAGCGGCATCTGCAGCTTTTCGGCCAGTTCCTCGGGCGTGGGCTCGCGGCCGATTTCGTGCAGCATCTGGCGGCCGGTCCGCACCAGCTTGTTGATCGTTTCGATCATATGGACCGGAATACGGATCGTGCGCGCCTGATCCGCGATGCTTCGCGTGATCGCCTGACGAATCCACCATGTCGCATAGGTCGAAAATTTGTAGCCGCGGCGGTATTCAAATTTGTCCACCGCTTTCATCAGGCCGATGTTGCCTTCCTGAATAAGATCAAGGAATTGCAGGCCACGGTTCGTGTATTTTTTGGCGATCGAGATCACCAGACGCAGGTTGGCTTCGACCATTTCCTTCTTGGCCTGCCGCGCCTCTTTCTCGCCCTTCTGAACCTGCTGCACGATGCGGCGGAATTCGGGGATGTCCAAGCCGACATACTGACCGACCTGAGCCATATCATTGCGCAGTTCCTCGACCTTTGCGGTCGAGCGTTCGATGAACATCTGCCAGCCCCGGCCCGGCTTTTCCGCCATATCCGACAACCAGTTCGGGTCCAGCTCGCGCCCGCGATAGGCGTCAATGAATTCCCGACGGTTGATGCGTGCCTGATCCGCCAGCTTCACCATTGAGCTGTCCAGAGACATCACGCGGCGGTTGATACCGTAAAGCTGGTCGATCAGCGCTTCGATCCGGTTGTTATGCAGGTGCAGTCCATTCACCAGTTCAACAATCTCGGCGCGCAACTTTTGGTATGTTGCCTCGTCCTGCTCGCTGAAGGTGCCGTCTTCGTTCAGTGTGGCCGAAATCCGGCTGTCCTGCATTTCCGACAGCATCGAGAAGTCGGTCGAGATGCGTTCCAGGGTGGTCAGAACCTGATCCTTCAGCGCGGCTTCCATCGCGGCGAGAGACATATTGGCCTGATCATCGTCGTCATCATCGTCGTCGTTGTTCAACGGGTTGCCGTCAGCATCCAGCTCGGGGCCTTTATCCTCTTTCTCAGGCTTGGCGGTCTGCACGTTGGAGGTATCGACTACCGGTTCCTCGACATCGCCGTCTTCGTCCATCTGGTTGCCAAAGGTGGCCTCCAGATCAATGACGTCGCGCAGCAGAATGTCTTCGGACAGCAATTCGTCATGCCAGATGGTGATCGCCTGGAATGTCAGCGGGCTTTCGCACAGCCCGGCAATCATGGTGTTCCGACCAGCCTCGATCCGCTTGGCGATGGCAATCTCGCCCTCGCGGCTCAGCAGTTCGACGCTGCCCATCTCGCGCAGGTACATGCGCACAGGGTCGTCGGTGCGATCCAGCTTTTCGGTCCCCGCCCCGGCCAGCGCAACCTCGCGGTTGCTTTCTGTCGTGGTCAGTTCGGTCGAGCCTTTGTTCTCTTCTTCTTCGGCTTCTTCATCTTCGATGATGTTGATGCCCATCTCGGACAGCATCGACATCACGTCTTCGATCTGTTCCGAGCTGACCTGATCCGGCGGCAGAACCTGATTAAGCTGGTCGTAGGTGATGTACCCTTTCTCGCGGGCCTCAGCGATCATCTTCTTGACCTGGGCCTGGCTCATGTCCAGCGAGATTTCCTGTTCCTGCTCGTCGGATTTGCGATCTTCGGTCGTGTCTTTGGCGGCCATTCAATGCTCCTGCAGGGATGGGTGATTCGATTGAACCGAATCATTAGCGCGTAGAAGTGATTCGGCTACCCGTTTACCCGTTTTTCTTTTCCAGTGCCTTACGAAAACACCAGTTTACCGGCGTTTCCGCTCAAAATTGATCCCGGACATGATTGCCTCAAACGCGTCTTTCTCGTCACGATTGATTCGCGCGCCATTGTCAGCCACGTCGAAAATCGCCCTGTCTTCATTCTGGCTACGGCTTGTGCGGTTGCGCTCTTCGGCCGCCTGAGCCAGCCGATATGTCAACGCCTCATCTGCCAGATCCGACAGCTCCTCCTCCGCTTCGGCAATCTCTGCGTCCAACCCCCTGAGAGCTTTGATCTTTGCGAGTTCCTCGGCCAGCGTCATTTCGGCCTTTTCGACATCGCCCGGTTTATACACACAAGGGATCACTGCGACATGGCGAAGGGCCAGCAGGTTTTCAAGGGCTTCGGGTCCCAAAGTTTCAGCAATGTGGTCTTTCAGATTCTCGGGGTCATCAATCGCATGGCGCAGGATGGCGTGGCGCAGGGCGGCGTGGTCAGGGTCACGGCACTCCATCTCTTCCAACTGGATTTCGAATTGCACAACCACCTGCGGGTTCAGAGCTGAAATTGCCAGAATGGCCGCCTCACGCAGTTGGATTTCCGCGCCTTCGGACGAGGCCAGGAACGACGCGCGTGCGCCGGGCGTCGCCGTCGGCTGGGGTTGCCACTTGCCGCGCGGTTGCCATTGACGGTTCTGCGGTTGGCGCTGCGGGCGGAATAACTGCCAGCGCAGGTCTTTGATTTCCTGCCTGTAATGCGACCGGATCGAGGGGTCGCGGATCAGCTTGATCTTCTCGCGTAGCGCCTTGTCCAATGCGGCCTTTCGCTCGGGACTGTCGAAAACTTTACCCTCGGTCTCGCGCTGCCACAGCAGTTTGACCATAGGCATCGCGCCTTCCAATACGGCTTGCACGGCCCCCGGCCCCTCGGCGCGCAGCAGATCGTCGGGGTCCTTGCCCTCCGGCATCAGGGCAAACCGCAGGGATTTCCCTGCCTCAAGCAGCGGTAGGGCCAGATCAACCGCGCGCATCGCGGCGCGCAGACCGGCCGTGTCGCCATCCAATGCAATGATCGGCTCATCGGATATGCGCCAGAGCAGTTGCAGCTGATGTTCGGTAATCGCGGTGCCCAGCGGCGCGACAGACGCGCCAAACCCGGCCTCGGCCAGTGCGATCACATCCATATAGCCTTCGGCCACGATCAGAGGTTGCCCCTTCCCCGCCGCTTGCCGCGCGGGCCCGTGGTTGTAGAGGCTGCGCCCCTTATCGAACAATTCGGTCTCGGGCGAGTTCAGGTATTTCGCATTATCATTAGGGTCCATCGCCCGCCCTCCGAAGGCAATACACCGCCCACGCGGGTCACGGATCGGGTACATGATCCGGTTTCGGAAGGTATCATAAGGCTTTTTGCCTTTGTTCGACGGTTTCGCCAGACCCGCCCCCAGGATCAGATCCTCGGCCACATTCTTGCCGGTCAGATGATCCCACAGCGCCTGCCAGCCATCGGGGGCAAAGCCGATCTCCCACCGGTCCAGCGCCTGCGCGTCCAACCCCCGGCGGGTCAGGTAATCGCGCGCAGCACTCCCTGCCCCGGTCTTGAGCTGCAGGCGGAAGAACTGCACCGCCTGCTCCATCACCTCGGCCAGTTGCGCGCGGCGGTCCTGCTTTTCCTGCGCCTTGGGATCGCGCTGCGGCATCGGCATCCCGGCCTCACGCGCCAGAATCTCGACCGCTTCGATGAACGAGACATTCTCGGTCTCTTTCACGAAACTGATTGCATCCCCTTTGGCATGGCAGCCAAAGCAGTAATAGAACCCCTTTTGATCATCCACATGGAACGAGGCAGTCTTTTCATGATGAAACGGGCATGGTGCCCACATATCTCCCTTGCCCTGATTGGACTTGCGCTGGTCCCACATGACCTTTCGCCCCACGACCTGAGACAGGCTGAGGCGCGTACGCAATTCGTCAAGAAATCCGGGGGGCAAAGACATGGGGACAAACCTGCCAGAAATGAAAACGCAGGCCAAGGGGATGGCCTGCGCTTATCCACAGCGAAATGCAATGGATGTGGATTACTGCTGCAGGCACAACTCCAGCCAGGCAGCGCCGAGGTCTTTTTTCCTCACATCGCGCATCTTTTGCTCATAGACCCACGGAGTGATCAGGGGAATCGCCGCGTTGTAGTTCTCGGGCCATGTCGGCCCTGACTCTGCCACTGCCTGTGCCACGTCCCGTTCCTTTACCCGGTCCAGCCTTGCCTGCTGGACGGCAGCCACGACGTCTGACTGGAATTTGCAGCTCTGTTCCTTGGTTTCTTGAGCGGCCAGAGGAGTAGCCAGAACAATGGCCGCTATGGCGATACGCAACATGAGGGTCTCCGGGATTCGTTTCTGTCGCAGCAGCTTATCCGCCGCAAAGCCAACCGGCCATTGCCGTTTTGAACCTCGCGCCTTCGTGTTGCGCAGGGGCGACCAATTTCCGCCCCTGCATTTTCCTCAAAGTCCTTTGGCCCGATAGCTTTTCGAGACCCGGTCGATCGCCACGATATAAGCGGCTGTGCGCAGGTCTTCGACATCATCGCGGCTATGCCAAACTTCACGCATGGACTGATAGGCAATCCGCATCGTGTCATCGAGGCCCGAGCGCACCAGCTCAAGCTCATCGGCACCTTTCAGGTATTTGGCCTTGAAATCCGGTGACATCGACCACGCATCGCCCAAGTAGCGATCCAGACGCTCCAACTCACTGACGATCAGCTCGTGCCGCGCCTCTTCTTGACGGCGCTGCATCCGGCCAAAGCGGATATGGCTCAGGTTTTTGACCCACTCGAAATACGATACCGTCACACCGCCGGCATTGGCATACATGTCAGGAATGATCACGGTACCCTTTTTGCGCAATATTTCATCCGCACCCGCCGTCACAGGACCGTTCGCAGCTTCGATGATCAGCGGGGCCTTTATGCGTTCGGCATTTGACAGATTGATCACGCCTTCCAGCGCCGCCGGGATGAGGATATCGCAGTCCTCTTCCAACACCACCGCCCCCTCGGCGGAATGGGTCGCGTCCGGGTAATCCTTGACGCCACCATGTTTGACGATCCACTGCCGAACGGACTCAACGTCGATCCCTTCCGGATTATACAGCGCGCCATCCCATTCGATGATGCCGGTGACAATCGCGCCATCCTCTTCGCTGAGGAATTTTGCGGCATGATAGCCCACATTGCCCAAGCCCTGGACGATCACGCGTTTGCCGTCCAACTTTCCAGTAAGCCCAGCTTTCTGAATGTCCTCAGGATGGCGAAAGAATTCTCGCAGCGCGTATTGAACACCACGACCGGTTGCCTCGACCCGCCCGGCGATACCACCCGCGTTCAACGGCTTGCCGGTAACACAGGCCCGCGCATTGATGTCCGTTGTGTTCATCCGGGCATATTGGTCGGCCATCCACGCCATCTCACGCTCGCCGGTCCCCATGTCGGGGGCTGGGACGTTCTGGGACGGGTTGATCAGATCTCGCTTGGCCAGTTCGTAGGCAAACCGGCGCGTGATTTGCTCCAGCTCATGATCTTCATACTGTCGCGGGTCGATACACAGCCCGCCTTTCGAGCCGCCAAAAGGTGTTTCAACCAGCGCACATTTGTAGGTCATCAGCGCTGCCAGCGCCTCAACTTCGTCCTGATTGACGGCCAAAGCGTAGCGGATGCCACCTTTAACGGGCTCCATGTGTTCGGAATGAACAGACCGGTAGCCGGTGAACGTATGAATATCACCGCGCAGGCGAACACCGAACCGCACCGTGTAAGTGGCGTTGCAAACCCTGATCTTCTCTTCCAGCCCCGGAGGCAGATCCATCAGGGACGCCGCCCTGTTGAACATCAGGTCAACACTTTCGCGAAAGCTGGGTTCTTTTGTGGCCGTCATCTATACCTCCGTGCCAACGAACGACTTGCGTTCTGTCGTTTTGTCGCACCCATTGGATAAACGATCAATATTTAAGCAAAAATAAATTTCGAAAAACTGAGTCGCTGAATGCGATCACGCGCGCGTGCATTGTCGACCAGAAGACAACAGAACCTGAGCGCGGATCATATTATTCCCGGTTTGACAAGAAATGGGCCTGATCCAAGGCGGTTTCGCCCAATTCCCGCCACGTTTGAGCGTTAATTTCTCAACGTTAACTTTTCCTTAGCAGTAGTGGATGACTGTTCAGTGAGGACGGCAATATGATTAACCGCGGTTTCAAAAGCGGCATTACTAAACGCTTTAAAAAACTACCAACGCCCGAGGCCTTCCAGCGCGAAGAAGACGGGTCGTTCACCATTTTCGTACTGCTTGGCGTGCTGGTGATTTTTGCGACCACAGGTATTGGGGTCGACGTCATGAATTTTGAACGCGACCGTGCGACGTTGCAGTCGACCTTGGACCGCGCTGTTCTTGCCGCTGCCGACCTTGACCAAACGCTCCCGCCGCGACAGGTGGTCGAGTCATACTTGGACAAAGCCGGCCTCAGTGACAAACTGAAATCGGTCAACGTGCAGGAAGGATTTGGATCCCGGACCGTGTCTGCGACTGCAGAAACGATCGTGAACACCAACTTCATGCGCTTTTCGGGTCACAAGACCTTGACTGCACAAGCGGCAAGTACAGCGGAGGAATCGATTGGATCAGTCGAAATCTCGCTCGTACTCGACATGTCCGGATCGATGAACCGCGCGTCTGCGGAAGCGGGAAGAACGAAAATCGAGGTCTTGCGCTCTGCCGCCAAAGAGTTCGTGACCCTGATGCTGGACAAGCCCGGCGAAAGCCAAATTTCGATGTCCATCATTCCGTACGCAACCCAGGTCAGCGCGGGTGACGACATACTGAAGCACTTCAGCAATGTATCGTCCGAGCATGATTTTTCTCACTGTATTAACTTTACTTCGGCCCAGTTTGGTAGTTCGGCATTGGATCCCACGATTTCCTATGACCGAACCGCTCCGTTCGACCCCTTCCAATACACCAACAACGCAGAGCAATTCCCCCGCTTCCCTGTTTGTCCTATCCGCGCAGGCAGTGACATTACCGCTGTGACCGACGATATCGATGTTCTGCACAACCGCATCGATGCGCTTACGGCCAACGGCAACACTTCGATCGACGTGGGCATGAAATGGGGTGTCGGCATGCTGGATCCCAAATTCCAGAACGTTGTCGGAGAACTGGCCAGAGAGAACATTGTTCCGGATAAGTTTAAAGATCGACCCGAAGCCTATGACTCAGAAGTGCTAAAGGTCGCTATCGTCATGACCGACGGACAGAACACCACTCAATACATGCTAAAAGACCAGTACCGCTCAGGCTTTTCGGACATTTGGTTCAACCCGGAATACGTCCGCGACGATGGGTCCACAGGGGAATATAGCGTTCGGTTCCGGCGAAACCCGGACCGCTACGTGTGGATGCAACAAAGCATCGAAAACGGCGCGCAGTTCGGCGGAGGATTCATTACTGCCGACTATCCTTACGGCAACCCTCCGAACGAGAACTCTTTCAACAATGAGCCGGGAACAGCGACGCGCATGGCTTTCCCTCAGCTGTTCAATCAGGCCTCGTTGTACTGGAACGCGACCAACAACTACTTCTGGCAGAGCAATCACGTGTTCAACTGGTTCCAGAACCCTCGAATAAGTGTCGGACCAACAACCAAGAATTCGCGCACAACCAGCATTTGCGGCGCTGCAAAGAATAATGGTGTGATCATCTATGGAATTGCGTTCGAAGCACCCAATGCGGGCCTAACGACCATCAAGAACTGTGCAAGTTCGGACAGCCACGTCTACGAAGTGGACGAGTTCGATGACCCCGAAGGCATCTCATTGCAAGACGCATTTGCGTCAATCGCATCGTCGATCAAGAAGCTGAGGCTGACCCAATGATCCAAAATCTTCGAACATATCTAGGAAAACTTAAGGCATCTGAGGACGGCAACGTCGTTGTGGAATTTGTCCTCATTTTCCCGGTTTTCATGTTCTTCATCCTCAGCGCAATGGAATACGCGGTGGTTACGGTCCAGCAATCAATGCTGGAACGTGCGGTGGACATAACAGTTCGCGAGATTCGACTGGGAACCGGAACAAACCCGGACCACGATACAATCAAGGACTCGATCTGTGAGAACACGCTGCTAGTCCGTAACTGCTCGCGAAATTTGCGACTGGAAATGATCCAGCAGAGCGCGTTCGCCGGTGTCAATCTGCCCGAAACCGTAGACTGCACCGACAACACTGAAGAAGTACGCCCTGTTCGTACCTTCCAAAACGGTCTGTCGAATGAGCTCATGATTCTGCGCGCGTGCGCCAGGGTTGATCCTCTGTTTCCGACTTCGGCCATGGGGCGGGCGCTGGTAGATGACACCGGACAGATCGCACTAACGGCGACCACAGCCTTCGTTCAGGAGCCTTCGTAAGACTATGACCATTATCCATAGACTCAGAAATCTCTTTCGCTCGGTCAAACGGGATGAAAGCGGTATACTAACTGTCGAAGCAATCCTGATTTTCCCAATGCTGGTTTGGACAATCACGGGCGCCTTTGCCTTCTTCGATGGTTTCCGGCAAAGCGCGGCTAACCTAAAGGCTGCTTACACGGTCGGCGACCTCATCTCGCGTGAAACCGGGACTGTGACCGACACCTACGTCGACTCCATGCATGAGCTTTTGGATCGAATGGTCAACAGCCGAAACGATATTCAACTGCGTATTTCGCTGATTGTCTACGATGCCGAAGATGATCGGCACTACGTGAGATGGTCAGCCATCCGCGGCTATTGTGAGGCCTGGACTAACGACAACATCGGTAACATGCGGGATAACCTGCCCCCGATGCCCGATCAGGACACGCTGATCATTGTCGAGACCTCCAATAGGTATCAGCCTATTTTCGGGTCGAACTGGGTGGTCGGATCGTGGGTTTCCGAAGATCACACTTTCCGCAATTTCGTGTTTACTCGCCCACGATTTACGAATGAGATTGCTCAGAACCTTGGCCCTCAGTCCTGTTCGCAAGCTTAACCGACAGCATTTCCGACATAAACTTGGTCTCAGCGGCGGCTGTCATGCCGCCGATGCCCACCCGATGACCGAGGCGCCACCATAGCCCCGGGGCCCAGGCATTTGCATCCTTGGTCCGCGTGCGGATCAAGAAACCGTTTGACGGTTTGAACGCAAACACTCCGCGATCTACGGCTTCGATATCCTGAACCCGGGCGATCACACGCCCGGCCCCGGTTCGAACCACTGTATCGGTCAATTCGATGCTGTCGCTCGTGGCATACCACATTCGATGCGCCAGCCAGAATGCTGCAGCGCCAACGACCAGCAAAAACACAAGCCACGCAGGCTCGGGCGGCGTTGCCATGGCCACATACAGAACCATCGCTCCTACAACCGTCAACATTCCGACACCCAGCCACCGCCGTGGTGTCGAAGCCTTGACCCGAGCCAGTACTTCTTCCTGCATCTTCTCTCCCCGTTCGATGTGGTCAGGGTTTAGCGCCTTTCCCCGCTGAAAGACAGAGGGGCGCGACCTGCAATTTTTTGCACATAGGCAGTGCCTTTCCGCAAATTGACGCATGTCATCCAACGGCTAAGTATGGCCCAAGCAAGCAGGAGGCCCTCATGTCCCTTAGACCCACTTTGGAAACCCGGAACGCCGTCCCGACAATGGAAGGCGCAGGGGTCAAGCTGCATCGTGCATTCGGATTTCAGGATCCGTCCGAGCTGGACCCGTTCCTGCTGTTTGACGATTTCCGAAACGAACGCCCGCAAGACTATATGGCGGGGTTCCCTTGGCACCCTCATCGAGGCATCGAGACGATAACTTATGTGTTGTCTGGCACGGTCGAACATGCAGATTCGCTAGGCAATACTGGCACGTTGGGTGCTGGAGACGTTCAATGGATGACGGCCGGGTCCGGCATCTTGCATCAAGAGATGCCAAAAGGAAACGCGACCGGTCAAATGCACGGGTTCCAGCTTTGGGGTAACCTGCCGTCCAGTCAAAAGATGACAGCACCGCGTTATCAAGATGTTCAAAGCAGGGACATTCCGGAAATAACCGATGACGACGGCACAACTGTCCGAGTCATCGTCGGCGAGTTCTGGGGCAAGACCGGCCCAGTCGACGGCATCGCTGCAGATCCGCAATATCTGGATATCTCGATCCCGGCCGGCGTAAAAAAGACATTCCGCATTGACACGTATCGCCGTGCCTTTGCCTATGTTTTTCAGGGCCAGGCCGCCTTCGCAGACGCCTCGCAACCGACGGGGGTACTGCTAGAGAAAGAAGTTGCAGGGCGAGAGGTCAACATTCGTGACATGTCGGGGGATCGAACTCTGGTTCGGTTCGGAACGGGCGATGAGGTCACTGTTCAGGCCGGTCCCGGTGGCGTCAGGTTCCTGCTGATCTCGGGCGCGCCGATTGATGAACCCGTCGCGTGGCACGGCCCTATTGTGATGAACACCCGCGCTGAACTGGAACAGGCGTTTCGAGAATTGCGGAACGGCACGTTTATCCGCCCAACGCATTGATCAAGTTGTAACTGATCTATGAACCATGTCCCAGTAGATCTGCTCGACGGCGTCTAGCGACAAACGCCCCCCTGCGCGATACCAAGTCATCACGCCATTCAACATGGCGATAACCGCAAGTGTGGCGATTTTGGTATCGGCAACAGTAAACAGCCCTTGCTGTTGTCCGGCTTTCAAAATGGCCTCCAAAGAGTCTTCATATTTGCGCCGCACCGCTTCAATTTCCGTGAAGTTTTCGGGGCTTAGGTTGCGCAGTTCCATATAGGCGATAAAGACTTCGTCCGGGCGCTCCATGTGAAATCGAATGTGAAAGCCCACGAACTGCCGCAAGGCTTCGACTGGCGAGTCCGCAGGTGTCAATTTGGCGTATGTAGAAAGCAGCTCCTGCATGTGGTCGTTCATCAGGCGATACAGCAAGCTCTGCTTATCCGGCGTGTAGTTGTAAAGCGCTCCAGCCTGCACCCCGACCTCCGCCGCGATCTGGCGCATGGAAACCGCCGCGTAGCCGTGGCGCGCAAACAACGACAGGGCCGCCTTGCGAATACGGGGGCCAGTGATATCGGAATGAGAACCTTGTGTCCGTGCCATATTGCAAATGTATCTGAACGTCCGTTCAGATAGAACCCCGCTTGAATGCGCTATTCAAAAGGTGCATCACAGGCAGAACCGCCATCGAAAGGGTTCGGCATGAAACCCCTGCCATTGCTGATTGTTTTGAGTCTTTGCGCCAGCTGCGTCGACTTTCCTGAACTTGAAGGCAGCGAGCCTGAAAGCCTGAAAACCACACGGTATCCAAAACTGATCCCTCTCCAAGAGAATCTTGGCCCCCCGATCGACCCAGTGAGCGAGGCCGCTGAGGTCGAAGAAGACCTGTCTGCCCGACGAGAAGCGCTGCAGAAAAAGGCGGACAAGCTACAAAGCGAAGAAATTAACTGACCGCCTGCATTTCCCGGTTCAGGCCGGCCTGCAACGCATTGCGCCCATGCGCCGAACCCGGTAAGGCACCCGGGAATGGGCAAGGCCCAAAAGGCGATAAATTCGAGCGAAAGGAACCCACGGGATGACACAGGCGCTGCGGCTTGGAATTGCGGGCTTGGGAACGGTCGGCGTGGGTGTCGTCAAGATCGTCCGGCAACATGCGGATTTGCTGCAAGCGCGCACTGGTCGCCCAATCGAAATCATCGCCGTGTCAGCGCGCGACGCGTCCAAGGATCGCGGCGTGAACCTGTCGGGCTATGCCTGGGAAACCGACCCTGTCGCCTTGGCACAACGGGACGATATCGACGTCTATGTCGAGCTGATGGGCGGTGAAAACGGCCCCGCCAAAGCCTCGGTCGAGGCGGCGCTGGCCAGTGGCAAAGATGTCGTAACCGCAAACAAGGCCCTGCTGGCGATCCACGGGCAAGAGCTGGCTGAAAAGGCCGAGGCCGCAGACCGCGTGATCCGGTTCGAGGCCGCCGTAGCAGGCGGTATCCCGGTGATCAAATCCCTGACCGAAGGTCTTGCCGGCAATGAAATCACCCGCGTTATGGGCGTGATGAACGGCACCTGCAACTATATCCTGACCCGGATGCAATCGCAGGAGCTGGGCTATAACGCCCTATTCGAAGAATGCGCTGAGTTGGGGTATCTCGAAGCCGATCCTAATCTGGATGTCGGCGGCATTGACGCGGCACATAAACTGGCGCTGCTATCGTCAATTGCCTTTGGCACCAAACCCAATTTCGACGGGATCGAGATTGAGGGCATTCAGCAGATCAGCCTCGATGACATCCATCAGGCCGACGACATGGGCTATCGCATCAAACTGCTGGGCGTCGCACAGAAAACCGCGCGTGGGCTGGTGCAGCGGATGCAGCCCTGCCTTGTGCCCAGTGGCTCGGCCTTGGGACAATTGGAAGGCGGGACCAACATGGTGGTGATCGAGGGCGACGCAGTTGATCAAGTCGTTCTGCGCGGCCCCGGCGCGGGCGAAGGCCCCACGGCTAGTGCCGTGATGGGCGATGTCTGCGATCTAGCGCGCGGGTTGCAAATCCCGACCTTTGGCCGGCCCGCGACCTCGTTGCAGGATGCGGCACCGGCGATCACCGGCCTGCCTGCCCCTTATTACCTGCGTCTTGCGCTGTTCGACAAACCCGGCGCGCTGGCGAAAGTGGCTGCCATTCTGGGCGATGCTGGTGTGTCGATCGACCGGATGCGCCAATACGGCCACTCGGACAGCACAGCTCCGGTCCTGATCGTCACGCACAAGACAACACGGGCCACTTTGGACGTGGCATTGGATGGGTTCCGCGACACCGATGTGGTCTCGGGCGAACCGGTCGCGCTGCGCATAGAAGAGGTTTGACCCTTGCGGCCTGCCTAGGCCGCAGGCTATGCCCAAGAAAACGCCTATACTGACCTGAGGATAGTGAAAATGAGTGCTGCCAAGATTGATTTCAACGACCGACTGCTGTCGCTGGGCCTGGCGCGGGTTGCGGAACAGGCTGCTCTGGCCTCTGCCTCGCTGGTGGGACGCGGTGACGAGAAGGCGGCCGATCAGGCGGCGGTCAATGCGATGCGCGAACAGTTGAACCTGTTGGATATCGCAGGCGTCGTGGTCATCGGTGAAGGTGAGCGGGACGAAGCGCCGATGCTTTATATCGGCGAAGAGGTCGGTACAGGTAATGGCCCCGGCGTGGACATTGCGCTGGACCCGCTGGAAGGCACCACCCTGACCGCCAAGGATATGCCCAACGCCCTGACCGTGATTGCGATGGGCCCCCGCGGCTCGATGCTGCATGCGCCCGACGTTTACATGGACAAGCTGGCCGTTGGTCCGGGCTATCCCGAAGGCGTCGTCAATCTGGACATGAGCCCGCGCGAACGGGTCGAGGCTCTGGCCAAAGCCAAGGGCTGCGCGCCTGCCGACATTACAGTTTGCATTCTGGAACGCCCCCGGCACGAGGCGATGATCGCCGAAGTACGCGAGACCGGCGCCTCGATCCGCCTGATTACCGATGGGGATGTGGCCGGTGTGATGCATTGCGCCGAAAGTGAAGAGACCGGCATCGACATGTATATGGGCCAAGGCGGCGCACCCGAAGGTGTGCTGGCGGCGGCCGCGTTGAAATGTATGGGTGGTCAGATCTTTGGCCGCCTGCTGTTCCGCAACGATGACGAACGTGGCCGTGCCGCCAAGGCGGGCATCACCGATCTGGACCGTATCTACGAACGCGATGAGATGGTGACAGCCGACGTGATCTTCGCCGCAACCGGCGTGACCGGCGGGTCGCTGTTGCCGCGCATCAAGCGCGAGCCGGGTTGGCTGGAAACCACCACCCTGCTGATGCGGTCTAAGACCGGATCGGTTCGGCGCATGTCCTACCGCACCCCGCTGTGGTCTCACGACAACTAACGGCTTGCGCCGCTGCCTCCGGCGGTCGTATTTTGAACGAAAAGAAGGGCCGGGTCCGAAGGGAATCCGGCCTTGGCATATCAGGGGCGGGTCATGAGCTTTCTTGGGGTTGAACAGTCTTTGTCCGGGCGGCGGTGGGTCGGCCCCTCGACGGATGTGGAACGCGCAACCGAGATGCTGGTGCAACAGGCTGGGCTGCCGCGTGCTGTTTGCCAAGTGCTGGCGCGCCGTGGCGTTCCCGCGATGGAGGCCCCCGGCTTCCTGGAGCCCAAGCTGAAGGAACTGCTGCCCGATCCGCGAGACATGAAAGATATGGAAACCGCAGCCACCCGGTTTCTGACGGCAGTGCGGGACAAGCAGCGGATTGCTGTTTTTGCGGATTATGATGTGGATGGCGGCAGCTCAGCCGCTTTGTTGCTGGTCTGGCTGCGGCAGATGGGGTTGCAGGCGACGCTGTATGTGCCCGACCGAATTGATGAGGGCTATGGCCCCAATGTACCCGCAATGCAGGAGTTAGCTGCGCAGCACGATCTGGTTATCTGTGTCGATTGCGGCACGCTGAGCCATGAACCGATCGCTGCAGCCAAGGATGCGGATGTTATCGTTTTGGATCACCATTTGGGGGGTGAGACCTTGCCCGAATGCGTGGCCGTGGTGAACCCGAACCGGCAGGATGAAAGCGGCGATCTGGGCTATCTGTGTGCGGCTGGCGTGGTGTTCTTGATGCTGGTCGAGGCCGGGCGGCAACTGCGTGAGGCCGGGGTTAAGGGACCGGACTTGATCTCGCTGCTGGATTTGGTGGCGCTGGCGACCGTGGCAGATGTCGCTCCTCTGATCGGGGCGAACCGTGCGCTGGTGCGTCAGGGGTTGAAGGTGATGGCCCAGCGGCAGCGGCCCGGTCTGGTGGCCTTGTCGGACGTGGCACGGATGGATTCGGCCCCGAACAGTTATCATCTAGGTTTCCTGCTGGGCCCCCGCGTGAATGCCGGGGGGCGGATCGGTCAGGCCGATCTAGGTGCGCGATTGCTCAGCACCGATTCCATGCACGAGGCCGAGGCCCTGTCGCAACGGCTGGATGAGTTGAACACCGAGCGCCGCGATATCGAAAACGCCGTGCGCGCGGCCGCCATCGAACAGGCCGAGGAGCGCGGGCTGGACGCGCCTTTGGTCTGGGCCGCCGGTGAGGGCTGGCATCCCGGCGTCGTGGGCATCGTTGCCTCGCGCCTGAAGGAGGCTGCGAACCGCCCCGCCATCGTCATCGGTTTTGATGGAGATGAGGGTAAAGGCTCGGGCCGGTCTGTGAGCGGTGTTGATCTGGGTGCCTCGATTCAACGGCTGGCGGCTGAGGGGCTGCTGGTCAAAGGTGGCGGGCACAAGATGGCCGCCGGGCTGACAGTGATGCGCGATCAGCTGGAACCGGCCATGGCGCGGCTTTCGGAACTGTTGGCCAAACAAGGCGCGGGCGAAGGCGGCCCAGCGGATCTGAAACTCGACGGCACATTGATGCCGGGTGCGGCCACCGTGGACCTGATCGAACAGATCGAAAAAGCAGGACCGTTCGGGGCCAGCGCCCCTGCCCCACGCTATGCCCTGCCCGATCTACAGGTGCGTTTTGCCAAACGCGTGGGCGAATCTCATTTGAAACTGTCCCTGTCCGATGGCGTGGGCGGCGGTCTGGACGCCATAGCCTTCGGTGCGTTCGATGGACCAATGGGCGAAAAGCTGTCCAATCACGGCGGCGCGCGGTTCCATTTCGCCGGTCGGCTCGAGGTCAATACATGGGGCGGACGGCAATCCGTGCAGCTTCGGCTGGAAGATGCCGCCGAGGCAAATTGAACCCGTCCCCGGCCCCAGCAAAAAACTTTTCCCTCCCTGCATTTTTCGGCTTGCGGGGGTGGTAGGTAAACCGTAAAAGGCCCTCCACAAGCCAGCGTGGCCCGTTCGTCTATCGGTTAGGACGCCAGGTTTTCAACCTGGAAAGAGGGGTTCGATTCCCCTACGGGCTACCACTTGTGCTTGTTTTGCCTAAATGGCCCGTTCGTCTATCGGTTAGGACGCCAGGTTTTCAACCTGGAAAGAGGGGTTCGATTCCCCTACGGGCTACCATTTCCTTACACTCCGAATTTCTCGCGGCACAGGTCTTCGATCTGCCCCCACGTGGATTTGAATTCTGGCGTGTTTTCTGCTGCATAGTGGAAGTTTTTCATCAACCCTGTCAGCTGCGTGAAAACCTGCCGCACCTCGGCCTTATCTTTGAATTCTGCGGTGGACTGGGTCACGCCATAGACAAGCTTGAAGGTCATCTTCTGTCGCTCCAGCGGGACGGTCGCGTCCACCTGATCGAATGCGTCCTGCTGCAGATAGACCATATCCACGAACAGCCCCTTTTGCTGGGTGACGAAGTCTTCGATCGTGACGCCCTCTTCGCCCGTCACCTGCATCATCTGGTCGACCTGTTCGCCCTTTTCGATAAGCGCCAGAAGATCACGGACCTTGCCGGTCCAACCGGCTTCGGCGTTCTTGTCATACCAGTCCGAGAGCTGATCCAGATAGCGCGACCAGCTGAGCATCGGGTCCACCGCCGGGTAGAATCGCTTGTAGGCACGCTCTGATGACAGGCCGAGGAAACACTTGACCGTGGACAAGGTCGACTGCGTGACTGGCTCGTCAAAATTGCCCCCGGCGGGTGAGACCGTGCCAATCAGCGTCAGGCTGCCCAACGCGCCATCATTGGTCTTCATCGCGCCCGCGCGTTCGTATAGCCCCTTGATCGAGCTTTCCAGATAGGCGGGGAAGCCCTCCTCACCCGGAATTTCCTCAAGCTTGCCCGAGGTCTCGCGCATGGCCTGCGCCCAGCGGCTGGTGCTATCGGCAATCAGCAGCACGTCATAGCCCATCTGGCGATAATATTCGCCCAACGTGATGCCGGTGAAGATCGATGCCTCGCGCGCAGCAACCGGCATGGACGAAGTGTTGCAGATGATGATCGTCCGGTCCATCAGGCTGCCGCCCGAGGTCGGGTCGGTCATCTTGGGGAATTCCGCGATGGTTTCCACCACCTCGCCCGCGCGCTCGCCGCAGGCCACGACGATCACGATATCGACCTTTGAGTTCCGCGCGATCAGGTTCTGCAAGACCGTCTTACCTGCACCGAACGGGCCGGGAATACAGGCCGTCCCTCCGCGCGCGATGGGAAAGAACGTGTCGATCAGGCGTTGCGAGGTCAGAACCGGTTCGGTCGGGTACAGACGTTCCGACAAGGCGCGTTTCAGGATGCCTTCCGGTAGCGCCCGCCGGACAGGCCATTTCTGCGACAGGGTCAGCGTGTGTTCGCCGCCCTGCTCATCCTCAAGCCGGGCCACGATGTCGTGGATCGTGGCCGCGCCTTTCTGGACCCAGACGACCTTATAGTCGCCCACCCAGTTGAACGGCAGCATGATCTTATGCTCGAACCGCCCCTCGGGCACAGTGCCGATACTGTCGCCCGCCGTCACCGTGTCGCCCACCTTGACCGAGGGCGTAAACGACCATTTCGCCAGCGTATCCAGCGGGGCCACATCTGCGCCGCGTGGCAGGAAAGTGCCAAAATCCGCCGCCAGTTTCGGCAGCGGCGATTGCAGCCCGTCAAACACCTGACCCAGCAGACCCGGCCCCAGTTCAACCGACAACAACTGGCCCGATTGTTCCACCGGGTCACCGACAGCCACGCCATCGGTGCTTTCATAGACCTGCACATCCGCCGTGTCGCTCCGCACGCGCAGCACTTCGGCTTTCAAACGCTCCTGACGGCCACCGGGGCCGGGGCGCGTGGGCAGGATGAAGACCACCTCGTTCTTGACCAATTGCCCCGGCGCGCCCGAGGCATCTGCGTTGGCCTGAATTTGCACCAGCCCCTCTTGCACCGCGACAACGCGGGCAGTGGCGGTTTGGGTGACGGGGGTTGGGGCGGTCATGCGTAGGCTCCCTCAAAGTCGATATCGGCGACGTCGGCCATTGCCTGTTGTGCCAGTTTTTCAAATCGCGTTGCCGCATCCTGCGCATTGCTCTGCGCCCAGCGGTCGAAAATATTCCAGATCAGAACGTAAATCGCTACGGCCTCGAAATCGAACAGATGGCGGGCAGCGTGGCGTTTCAGCTGCTTATGGCTAACCGAAAGCAGAAGCCTCTCCAGACCCAGCGGGTCCTCGGCCTCCAGCAGTTGATGCGCTTCCTTGAGCCACGGCATCGAGCTCTCAAGCTTAAAGGTCGGATCGCTCCAGTTGGCCGGGATGTGGCGGGCCCAGCGGCCCATGCCGAAGGTTCCGGCGGGCGAGCTGCCACCCTGTTTGCGAAGGCGCAATGCGGCTACGGCGGTGCGCAAATCCATCCGCTCCAGAAACAGCTTCTGCAAAGTCGGCTGCGGAATATCAGCAAGCGCGGCCTTGCACCGTTCGACGGCCTGCACGTCTGTCACGTCAATATCGTAATCGCCCCAGTTCAGGGCGTGCTCCAACACCCGCAGCACCTGCGCATCCTCTGGCGTCAACGCGCGCAGCCGCCGGTCTAGCCGTAAGCGCGAGATTGGGGGCTGTTTGGCGATAAACAACCGCTCTGAGCCGGGAAGGCTGCTGATTAGCGCGATATAGGCGTCGGGGTCCGACATGTCAGCGGATCACCCCTTCCAGCACGGCACGGAACCGGGGCTGCAGATGCTCCATCAACAACGAGGCCACGGCCTTGTCAGTCAGGTCCAGCACCACGCCCTGATCCTCGGCGCGCACCCGGATACCGTCCTGCGTGCCGTCTGCGGCGTGAAGTTCCACCTGTTCGCGCAGCATGTCGGCAGTCAGGCCCAGCACATATTTCGTCAGCTTGCCTGACTGGATATCGTCAGCGTTTTGTTTGATATCCTCTTGCGTGGCTACCTTGGCGGGCAGGATCACCTGCACCTTACCGTCCAGCTTGGCCCCTTCCGCCGCGCGCCCAACGACCTCGAGGATCATCTGTTTCAGCATCTCGGGGTCGGCCATTTCCTTGGTGACAAGGCGTTCGACATCTTCGCGGAACCGATCGGTCAGACCCGCCTTCATGGTCAACACCGCATCACGCATGGCGGTGTTCAGCGCCTCTTCCCCGGCGGCACGGTAATTGTCGGATTCGGTACGGGCCTTTTTCTGATACTCATCCGCTTCGCGCTTGGCATCGGCGAGGATCTTGGCCGCCTCGGCCTTGGCCTCAGAACGCAGCTTGTCCGCATCCGCCTGCCCTGCCGCAACACCGTCGCTGCGCAGCTTGTCGATCAGCGCATCCACCCCGTGCGAGATCATTCCGTCCTGTGTCATCAGCTGATCCCCGCGCTAATGACCAATGCGAAAACAAAGGCAAAAACGCCGAAGCCTTCGATGATCGCCGCCGGAGCCAGCGACAGGCCGAAGATTTCCGGTTTCTCCTTGGTGGCATTGATGGCCGCCGCACAGGCGCGGCCCTGCCAGATGCCGCAATACATCAGCGCAATCCCTGACAGGATGCCGATACCGAACAGCCCGCCCGCGTTTTCCGGGGTCACATCGCGGTTCAGCGTAAACATGATCACGATGCCGTAGATCACCATCGTAGACGGAAACGCCGAAACGCCGATGAACCGGCCATAGCCGCCCTCGGTCTCGGTCATCGCGCCGATACTGGCCTGCCCCGCAATGGCACAACCAATAGCGCTAGACGCCGCACCCAAAGCCATGGGCGCGTAGATTCCCAGCCAACCCAATGTCAATACAAGCTCATTCATTCCTGAACCTCCTTGCGGGCGAACGGGCGAAAGACGATGCCTTCATCCGGCAGACCCCATTTAAAGAATTCGATGTAATTCAGACGTAACCCGTGGACGACGCCACTCATCATCGCGAGGGCGAAATTGAGCAGATGCCCGGCAATCAGAATCAGCAGCCCGAACAGGATGCCCGGCCCTTTCAGCGCCTGCATCACTTGGACCGCCAGATCGTTGAACGTGATCGCCAGCGAGGCCGAGGCCAGACCAAGCGCGAACAGGCGCATATAGCTGAGCACGTCGCCAAAGGCTCCCATCGCACCCGCCAGCCCCTGCAGCCCTTCGATCAGACGCCACAGCCAGTCGGTAGGTTTGGTGATCTGTCGCTCGCTAGTGAACAGCAGAATGGTCAGAAAACCGGCAACCATCAGGACGGTTCCGGGCAGGGTCGCGCCGTCATTCATGTAGGCCAGCCACAGAACAAACCCGCCGATTAGCACTCCGATCCAGCCCAGATTGGCAACCGCTCTGCGCCGTCCCCACGCCGCCCGAGCGGCCAATGCGTTGGCCAGCACCAGATGGAACACCCCCACCACGATCGAGATCATCATCATGGCGTTGAAATTGTTCAGGTCCAGTATCTTGAGCCGCGCCCAGATCGACCCCTCCGCAGGGGACGCACCAAAATAGCTGCCGACCATGACCCCATAAATCACCGTCGCACCCGCTATGATCACACCATAGAGCCGCCACGACCGCTGCGCCGGGGACTTGTCCATCTTTTTCCAGAAGGTCAGCAGGCCCAACAGGATCACCGCGCCATAGCCCGCATCCGCGACGATCATCGCAAAGAAGATCGCGAACGAGGCCGCAACGATGATGCTGGGATCCCAATCCCGGTAGCCCGGTATCTGGTAAAACAGCGCCAGATCGACCGCCGCGCTGCGGTTTTCAGGCTGCTCCAGTAACGTCGGAGGGGCGTCATCCGGCCCCGGCTCCTCGATCAGAACAGCAGCGTCTCGCGCCTGCGCCATCTCCAGCACCGCATCCACGCGATCATCGGGCACCCAGCCCTGCAGGGCAAACATCGCGCCCTCGTCGCGCACTTTCTGCGTGGCATGGGCCAGTTCCGCCGCGCTTTCCGCCGCCGACAGGTTGCGGCGCATCAGCGTCAGGTAGCGGGTTTGGGCGATGCGTTCGGCCTCCAGCGCCTCGATCGCAATCTCGGCCTCTTCCAGCTGCGCCTCAAGCTCATGGATCGGCAGCGACCCGGTATGAGTGCGCGGCACCGGCAGAATATCATCACCCGGATCCTCGGGCGCGATCAGCACGGCATAGATATAGCGGTGATCCTGTTCCAGAATGGCCCAGGGCAGTTTGACCTCGGACAGCGCCTCGCGGTGTTTCACCGGCAGTTGGTAGAACCACAGCCGATTGCCCGCCAGAACGTCATCGGGTGGAAAGTCCAGGTCCCCCCACGGACGCACCTGCGCAATCCGATGCGCCAGAAAATCCCGCCGATCTGTTGCCTCTCGGGTGCGCTGCATCAGGTCAAGCACGTCGCGCACGAACTGGTCCATGTCGAAGGCCGGATCGCGCTGTATCTGGCGGCGCGGGTCGGCCACGTCGGTCAAAAAGCGCAGCGCCTTATAGGCGTCATGCGCGCCACGTTCGCTGATCTTTTCCGGCTCGGCGGGTGGAGGCGCCAGCGGCAGTACATGCATACAACCTAGCTCCTGCAACGCCTCTAACGTGCCGCCCTTATGCGCGGCCGGTCCGACGAGGGACAGTTTCTTCAGCCGTGCAACGCTCATGTCAGTGCCTCCTGCGCATGTTTGCGTTTGGAGATCTTCGAGCGCACAACCGATTGCATCTGTTCATCGCTCAGATAGATGCGGATCTTCTTGATATTGGCCTTGGCGCGCGGGATCAGAACCTTCTCGAACAGGTTCACCCGCTGCGTGATCGTGGCCACGGCCTTATCGAAGATGCGCACCCGTTCCTCGGCGACCTTCACACGCAGCCGCGCCTCGATCATGTCGTGCAACAGGCTGGAGGTAGCATCGACCCAATGGGGTTTGGCCAACAGCGAATAGGGTCGCACGGCAACTTCGATCCGGTCCAGATCGGGCATCTTGACGCCGACCACGTTGACCTCTTTCAACTGGTAATCCTTCAACTCGACCAACCCGTCCAGGTCGACCCCCTGCTGTGCCAGCATCGGCAGCTTTTCCCCGACCTGCTGCGCCAGATCATGCACCTCTCGCTGAAGGCGTTGGACATCTTCGCGTGCTTTGGCACGTTCCGCCATCAACTGCTGGCGTTTGAGGTCCAGCGACGGCAGGAACCGCTCGTAGCTTTTCAGCTGGGTCTGCTGGCGGGCCAGCGACGATTTATTCAGCTGCAACCGCGCCATCGGTATCCTTTGGGAAATACTTGTCGACCAAGGCCTGCTTCATCAGCAACTGCTCGGGTTGGAAACACTCGGCCAGCGTCTGCCACCCCAGATCCAGCGCGTCCTCCAGCGGGATCGAGACGTTGATATCCATGAACCGCGCCCGGAACAGCGCGCCGAATTTCAGCAACTGATGATCGTAATCCGACAGATCGAAGGCCATCGCCTGTTTCTGCGCCGCATCGCGGCTTTCGGAATAGAACCGGATCATCGTGTTCATGATCTGCCCGTGATCTTCACGCGTGGTCTTTCCGATCACGTTCTGCTTGAGGCGCGAGAGACTTCCGAACGGGTCAATCACCCCCGAATGCAGGTAAAACTGCCCCTCGGTGATATAGCCCGTGTTGTCCGGCACCGGGTGGGTCACATCATTGCCGGGCATTGTCGTCACGGTCAGCACCGTGACCGAACCGCCCTTGGCGTAATCGCACGCCTTCTCATACCGCCGCGCCAGCTGGGAATAGAGATCACCCATATAGCCGCGCTGCGAGGGCACGCGTTCCTGGCTGATGCCCACCTCTTTCATCGCATCGGCATAGGCGGTCATGTCGGTCAGCAGAACCAGCACCCGCTTGCCTTCCTCGACCGCGAATTTCTCGGCCACCGCCAGCGCCATATCCGGCACCAGTAGCCGTTCCACCAGCGGGTCCATCGCCTGATTGACGAACATCACCGTACGCGAGAACACGCCCGCATCCTCGAACGACGTCCGGAACGTGTGGTAATCGTCAAAGATCAGCCCCAGCCCGCCAAACACCACGATATCCGCGTCCGCCTGAATGCCGATCCGGCTGAGAAAGGCATTGAACGGCTCGCCCGAGACCGAAAAGATCGGGATTTTCTGGCTTTCCACCAACGTGTTGAACACGTCGATCATCGGCACGTCCGTGCGAATCATCTTGTTGGGCACTGCACGTTCCGAGGGGTTCACCGTCGGCCCGCCAATCTCTATCCGCGGCTCGGACGAAAGGTCCGGCCCACCGTCGATTGCCACCCCTGCCCCGTCAAAAACACGGCCCAGAATATTCGCCGAGTACGGTGTCTGCATCGGATGACCCAGAAAAGTGGCTGTCGCCTCGGTCGAGATACCCTTGGTGCCCGAGAACACCTGCAGCGTCACCACATCCCGGTCGATGAAAATCGCCTGCGCCAGCGTTTTATGTCCGTCGATGGTTTCGATCACCGCCAGATCGTTGAACCGCACAGCGGCGTCAGCCGACCCGTCCAGCGGCACCCGAACCTTGATGGTGTCGCCGACAATTTCCAGAACGCGTGTGTACTTCAAAAGACTTTGGGACATGAAACATCCTCAGTCATCAAAATGAAATTTGTCGCCCGGGCGCGCACCGCTTCGGGGCTTGTACGTGGAAGCAGCTTACTAAGAATCAACAACTTGGCAAGGATAGATGCCGATCAACGAATGAGTTACCCGACAAGACGCGCGAATCCGTCCGTCAAAGGCCCTCATCATCAAAAAGCGCATGTTTCTAAGGCTGTAAGGTGACCAATCTCATTTACTAAAAATTTAGTTTGACACATATGCAAAAAATCGCTGATGCTGAGCGCTATCCGGTCCGCACCGGATCACATAATCTTTGGGAGGAGACAGATGCGGAGACATCTACTTTGCGCAGTGGCGGCGGCGGCCGTCATTGCGGGCCACGGCTCTGCTTGGGCCGACGAAGCCGCAGCAACACGTTGGATCGACGACGAATTCCAGCCATCGACCCTGTCGAAAGACGAACAGATGGGCGAGATGAAGTGGTTCATCGAAGCTGCACAACCCTATGCCGGGATGGAAATCAACGTTCTGTCCGAAGGCATCCCCACGCACTCGTATGAATCCGAGGTTCTGACCAAGGCATTCGAGGAAATCACCGGCATCAAGGTCAACCACCAGATCCTGGGCGAAGGCGAAGTGGTTCAAGCTGTTCAGACCCAGATGCAGACGGGCCGGAACCTGTATGACGGCTATGTCAACGACAGTGACCTGATCGGTACGCACTCGCGCCTTCAACTGGCCTATAACCTGACCGAACAGATGGCAGGTGACTGGGCGGCGACCACATCGCCGACGCTGGATCTGGATGACTTCATGGGCATTCAGTTCACCACTGGCCCGGACGGAAACCTGTATCAGTTGCCCGACCAGCAGTTCGCGAACCTCTATTGGTTCCGCAAGGACTGGTTCGATGATGAGGCCAACAAGGCCGCATTTAAAGAGAAGTATGGCTATGACCTTGGTGTTCCTGTCAACTGGTCAGCCTATGAGGACATCGCCGAGTTCTTCACCAATGACGTGAAAGAAATCGACGGTGTCGCAATCTATGGCCACATGGATTACGGCAAGCGCGCGCCGGACCTGGGCTGGCGTATGACCGACGCTTGGCTGTCGATGGCCGGTGCCGGTGACGTGGGCGAGCCGAACGGTGTTCCGGTCGACGAATGGGGCATCCGCATGGAAGCGGGCACCTGTAACCCCGTTGGCGCGTCTGTTTCGCGCGGTGGTGCTGCAAACGGTCCGGCTGCGGTCTATGCGATCCGCAAATGGGACGAATGGCTGCGGAACTATGCGCCTCCGGGTTCGGCGTCTTATGACTTCTACCAGTCACTGCCCGCGCTCAGCCAAGGCAACGTGGCCCAGCAGATCTTCTGGTACACCGCCTTTACCGCCGACATGGTCAAGCCGAAGTCCGAAGGCAACAACACCGTGGATGACGAAGGTACGCCGCTGTGGCGGATGGCGCCCAGCCCGCATGGCCCCTACTGGGAAGAAGGTCAGAAGGTTGGTTATCAGGACGTGGGCTCTTGGACGTTCCTCAAATCGACCCCCTCGGATCGTGCCCAGGCCGCGTGGCTGTACGCTCAGTTCGTGACGTCCAAGACTGTTGATGTGAAGAAGTCCCACGTGGGTCTGACCTTCATCCGCGACAGCTCGGTCAACCACGAGTCCTTCACCGAACGCGCACCCAAGCTGGGTGGTCTGGTCGAGTTCTACCGCTCGCCCGATCGTGTGGCATGGTCGCCGACCGGCATCAATGTTCCGGACTATCCGAAGCTGGCCCAGATCTGGTGGCAGCAGATCGGTGACGTGAACTCGGGCGCCTTCACCCCGCAAGAGGCGATGGATCGTCTGGCCGAGGAAATGGACATCACCATGGCCCGGATGCAGGCCGCGGATGAGGCAGCCAACGTCTATGGCGGCTGCGGCCCGCGCCTGAACGAGCCGCAGGACCCTGCCTTCTGGCTGGAAAAAGCCGGTTCGCCTAAGGCCAAGTTGGACAACGAAAAGCCGCAGGGCCAGACCGTCAACTATGACGAGCTGGTTGCGCGCTGGCAGGCCAACTAAGCCAATGCACCCGGGGGTGCCGTGCGCGGCATCCCCACCCCACGACCAGTGCGCCGCACTGAAGGACCGGAACCCACGGACATGATCGAACTTCAAGACGCCACCAAGCGGGTTGGCAACGTTA
This sequence comes from Ruegeria sp. D3, assembly GCF_056534465.1. Taxonomy (NCBI): domain Bacteria; kingdom Pseudomonadati; phylum Pseudomonadota; class Alphaproteobacteria; order Rhodobacterales; family Roseobacteraceae; genus Ruegeria; species Ruegeria sp. D3. The sequence goes on along the minus strand of NZ_JBQFPK010000002.1, from coordinate 160,363 downwards.
TTCATATCAAGCCTACCAACCTGAAGCTGCAGACCGGCCATTTCAATGTGCTGCTGGGGGCTACGGGATCGGGCAAGACCTCTCTGATCAAGATGATGGCCGGGCTGGATCCGATGGCCTCGGGCAAAGTGCTGATGGACGGGCAAGACGTGACCCGGCTGAACACGCAAAAGCGACAGATCAGCCTGGTGCACCAGTTCTTTGTGAACTACCCGCACATGACTGTTTTTGACAATATCGCCTCGCCCCTGCGCGTGGCTGGTATGGCGCAATCCGAAATCGAAGGCCGCGTCGAAGAGGCTGCTGACCTGCTGCAGTTGCGCCCCATGCTGCACCGCCGCCCGCACGAGCTGTCGGGTGGTCAGCAACAACGAACGGCTCTCGCCCGCGCGATTGCCAAGGAAAGCCGCGCGGTATTTCTGGACGAGCCGCTGGCAAACCTCGACTACAAACTGCGTGAGGAATTGCGCGAACAACTGCCCGACTTGTTCGCCGGGCGCGGCGCCGTGGTGGTCTATGCCACCTCGGAACCCGAAGAGGCGCTGCTGCTGGGTGGCTACACCGCCCTAATGGAGGATGGCCGCGTGACGCAGTTCGGCCCCACAGCAGATATCTATCGCAATCCTGAAAACATCGCCGCCGCGCGTGTGTTCTCGGACCCGCCGATCAACGTGGCCCAAATCACCGTGTCCGGCGCTCAAGCGCAACTGGCAGGTGGCGGTGGCTGGGCCGTCTCGGACATGGCCGATGGAGACTACATGGTCGCCGTGCGCCCGCACCGGGTGACGCCGTTCCGCACATCGGATGCGGATGTTGAACTGACGGGCCGGGTCATTGTGACCGAGCTGTCGGGATCAGATTCCAGCGCGCATTTCCGCCATGGATCGGATGATTGGGTTTCGCTGGCGGCGGGGGTGCATCCCTACCAAGTTGGCGAAGATCACAGTTTCTACATGAACCCGGCGCATTGCCGGTATTTCAGCCAAGACGGCAAAAGGGTGGCCTGACATGGCACAGATAAAACTTTCGAACCTGCGACACAGCTATATGCCCGCGCCGAAAGGCCCCGAAGATTATGCGCTAAAGGAAATCGACGTCACATGGCGCGATGGCGGAGCCTATGCGCTGCTGGGGCCGTCGGGCTGCGGCAAGTCCACCTTGCTGAACATCATCTCGGGCCTTCTGACCCCGTCCGAAGGACAAATCTTGTTCGATGATCGGGACGTGACCACCCTGCCCCCCGACCAGCGCAACATTGCGCAGGTGTTCCAGTTTCCAGTGATCTACGACACGATGACTGTGGGCGAAAACCTGGCCTTTCCGCTGAAAAACCGAGGCGTTGACCCGGCAACGATCAAACGCCGAGTCGATGAGATCGCCGAAATGCTGGATGTCACGGATATGCTGAGCACCCGCGCCAGCGGCCTCAGCCCGGATAACAAGCAGAAAATCTCGATGGGACGCGGGCTAGTGCGCGACGACGTGAACGCGGTGATGTTTGACGAACCGCTGACCGTGATTGACCCACATCTGAAATGGAAACTGCGGTCCAAGCTGAAAGAGCTGCACCAGCGGGTCAAAGCCACGATGATCTACGTGACCCACGACCAGACCGAGGCCCTGACCTTCGCCGACGAAGTCGTTGTCATGCAAGAAGGCGAAGTGGTGCAGATCGGCACGCCGGTTGAACTGTTCGAGCGCCCTCAGCATACGTTTGTGGGTCACTTCATCGGCTCACCCGGCATGAATGTTCTACCCTGCGAGGCCAAGGGCGACCGGGCCGTGTTTGAGGGCCATGAAGTGGTGCTGGAAGGTCCAACCCATGGCGACGGAGGACGCACTGATCTGGGTATCCGCCCGGAATATGTGGGCTTTGGCGATACAGGCATTCCGGCGCATGTGACCAAGGTCTCGGATATTGGTCGCCACTACGTGGTCAGCGCCATGGTCGGAAATACCGCCCTGAAAGCCGTTACCGAACACAGTGTGCCCGAGCCGGGTTCGCAGGTCTTCCTGCAATTCAAACCTGAACAATCCCGCGTCTACCGTGACGGCTGGATCGCAACCGAGGAGCGCAGCTGATGAGAACGGAAAACCAAAAAGCGTGGTTCTTTGTCCTGCCGGTGCTGGCGCTGGTCGCGTTCAACGCGCTGGTGCCGATGATGACGGTGGTCAACTACTCGGTGCAGGAAACCTTTGGCAACAACCAGTTCTTCTGGGAAGGACTGGGCTGGTTCGAACAAATCCTGCGCTCAGATCGGTTCCAAGCGGCCCTCGGTCGGCAGTTCCTCTTTACCTTCCTGATCCTGCTGATCGAGGTGCCTCTGGGCATTATTGTAGCCCTATCGATGCCCCGCAAAGGGTTCTGGGTGCCAGTCTGTCTGGTGCTGATGGCCCTGCCTATGCTGATCCCATGGAACGTGGTGGGCTCAATGTGGAACATCTTCACCCTGCCGAAAATCGGCCTGATGGGGTACTTCCTGAATGACGTTCTGGGCATCAACTATGACATGACGCAGCAGCCGCTGTCGGCTTGGATCACGGTCATTGTCATGGATGTCTGGCACTGGACCTCGCTGGTCGTCCTGCTGTGCTATGCGGGCCTCGTGTCGATCCCAGATGCCTATTATCAAGCGGCCAAGATCGACGGAGCCAGCCCGTGGTCGGTGTTCCGCTATATCCAGCTGCCCAAGATGAAAACCGTCCTGACCATCGCCGTTCTGCTGCGGTTCATGGACAGTTTCAACATCTATACCGAGCCCTTCGTTCTGACCGGCGGTGGCCCCGGCAACTCAACCACCTTGCTGTCGATCGACCTTGTGAAGATCGCGCTGGGACAGTTCGACCTCGGCCCTGCCGCCGCGATGAGCCTGATCTATTTCGCCATCACGCTGCTTGTGTCGTGGGTCTTCTACACTCTGATGACAAAGGATGACGCAGAATGAAAAAGCGCCCCATCATCCCGATTCTCTATGTCGCGTTCCTGATGCTGCCGATCTATTGGCTGGTCGCGATGTCCTTCAAGACCACGAACGAGATCCTGTCGGGCTTTTCCCTTTTTCCCCAGACCTTTACGCTGGAGAATTACATTACCATCTTCACCGATCCGACGTGGTATTGGGGCTATATCAACTCGATCGTCTATGTGACGCTGAACACGGTGCTGTCGGTCTGTGTGGCTCTGCCAGCGGCCTATGCGTTCTCGCGTTATCGGTTTCTGGGCGACAAGCAGCTGTTCTTTTGGCTGCTGACCAACCGGATGGCCCCGGCCGCCGTGTTCGCGCTGCCGTTCTTTCAGCTCTATTCCTCGATCGGGCTGTTTGACACCCATCTGGCCGTGGCGCTGGCGCATACGCTGTTCAACGTCCCGCTGGCGGTGTGGATTCTGGAAGGCTTCATGCGCGGCATCCCCAAGGAACTAGACGAAACCGCTTATGTGGACGGCTATTCCTTCCCGCGTTTCTTCGTGACGATTTTCCTACCCAACATCAAGGCGGGCGTCGGCGTGGCGGCGTTCTTCTGCTTCATGTTCTCGTGGGTCGAAATGCTGTTGGCTAAAACGCTCACAGCGGTCGAGGCGAAACCCATCGCCGCTGTAATGACCCGCACCGCCTCCAGCGCAGGGTATGAGCTTGGCCTGCTGGCTGCGGCCGGTACGCTGACCATCATTCCCGGCGCCATCGTCATCTGGTTTGTCCGCAACTACATCGCGCGTGGGTTCGCGATGGGCCGTGTGTGAGGTTCGATATGCGTAAACTACTTCTCACCCTCCCCTTCCTGCCGTCGATGGCGGCGGCCCAACAGGCAGGCTGGGGCAGTGTCGGCCAGCAAGAGGAAAAAGGGTTTTCCTGGACCGATCCCTTGTGGCCCGATTTCTGGATGGCCTGGACGCCCGCAACGCTGGCATTGTTCGTCGGCATCTTTTCGGCCATCGCGCTAATCGGCGTGCTGGAGGGCTTCAAATTCCGCGACGGGATCGAACGGCGCGGCGTGCTGGGCCTGACGACCACCCTGGGCGACCGGCTGTTCATCACCCTACTGGGATCGGCCTATATCTTCCTCGCCTGGCTTGGGATCGTTGGGCAACCCGTCTGGACACCGCTATTCCTATCCATCGGCTGGGGTATTTTCGTCTTCTGGAAAGTTTGAGCTTTGCGAAACAGCGAAAGGATGCTTGTCTGTCAGGCATACTAAAAAATGCGACACGAAAGACCGATGCGAAAGAAAAAGACAACAAACCTTCTGACCGAGGTAGAGCTGGAGTTCATGAATGAACTCTGGGCGCTGGGTCAGGGCTCGGTCCGTGACGTGCTTGATCGCCTGCCACCAGAACGCAATCTGGCGTATACCTCTGGCGCAACCATCCTGCGGATTCTCGACGAGAAAGGCTTTGTCGAAAGCCGCAAGGACGGCAAGACGCTTATCTATACGCCGCTGCTGGAGAAGGACAAGTATCAGGCACGGTCGTTGCAGAACCTCTCGCGTACATTGTTCGATGACACGCCTGCCTCGCTGGTGGCGCGTCTGGTTGACGATGCGGGCCTGAGCGAAGCCGATCTGGAGGATATTCGGGCACTGGTAGAGAGGAGACTGCAAAATGACAGCGGTTAAACCGGTTCTCGACGTATATCTGGAATTAAACATCGTGCTGGGTCTTGCTGCCCTGATTTGGATGGCCGCCCGGGTGGCTCTGACCAAAACTCCGATGCAATATGGATTTGTTGCGCAATTGAGGGCGCTCAAAGCGTTGTGCCTGTGCGTTTTGATCAGCCCAGTGTTGGCTGTGGGTATAGGCGCGCTTGCGGCGCAAACGTCGTCTCACGGGACAGTCGCAATAGGCGACATCGCCGTAGCGGCCTACTTGCGCGGAGAAATCGCAATGCCTGCAACCCAGTTCGAAGCGCTTCTGAACACGCGTGAACGCTGGGTCGAAATATTGCTCTCGGGCGCCTATCCCTTGGCGTCTGCTGCTCTGTCCCTTTTGGCGGTTATGGCGGTTGTCTATCTATTGCGGGCCGTCCGCGATGGGATAGCGATCCGCCAAACGATTCAAAACAGCTTTCTTTGGCGTCGCTCGGCCAAAGTAGACATTCGTCTGTCGGACCGGATTACCGTGCCCTTTGCGGTTCGCGGCCTGTTCCGCCGTCATGTCGTTTTGCCCAGCCACCTGCTGGACACCCCGCGCGAGCTGCGATTTGCCCTTGCGCATGAGCTGCAGCACTTGCGCGCCGGCGATGTGGAATGGGAATTGGGTTTTGAACTGCTTCGACCCCTGCTGTTCTGGAATCCAGCCTATATTGCGCTGAAATATCAATTCGACCGCTTGCGCGAACTGGCTTGTGACCAGTCGGTGGTCTCCCGCAGGGGTATCGACGCGCGCGACTATACGAACTGCCTGCTGGACTACTGCGCCAAAACGATCAGCCGCGGCAGCCCGCGTGTTCTGAACGTCGCGCTTGTGACCGGTGGAAAAGCCAAGCGAGTCCTGCGCCAACGTGTATTGGCCCTGACTGAGGCCCCGTCGGTGCAATCCACTGCACCGGTCGTTTTCCTTGTCCTAACGCTGACATTCGCCGCCGTTCTGGGCTTGGGCGCTGCTTCTGTCCAGCAGACCGAAGACTGGAGCCACGACCGGCTTATGCTGTCCACGGTCGTCAATCTGGAGCGTCTTGAGGCCCGCAACGCTGGCAACTGATCCGGGGGGCTACCACCCCCGGCGGCCAAACAGGGCCTGCAGGCGGTTCTGCCCTGCAAATGGATCAACACGCTGTGGCGCTTTCAGGCCGGACACAACGCGGCGCACAAGCACCCAACAGACCAAAGCGAATATGACCCCACCAAAGGCTTGGCCCAACAACACTCCCGGTGCTCCGGCAAAATATGCGCCCGCGACTGCAAACGGCCACGTCCCCAGTGTATGCCGTCCCCAATTCACCCAAGTGGAATAAATGGGGTGCCCCAGATTGTTAAAGCTGGCATTGGAGACAAAGATCACACCGTTGAAAAACGACGCCAGCGCCAACGGCCCACAAAACAAGTAGATCAAAGACCGCGTCTCTTCTTGCGCTTGAAACAGATCGGCGATGGGCGCGCGCAGCGCGAACAAAACTGCGGCCATCAACAGGACGTAGACGCCGGTAAATTTCACCCCTGCCAGAAAAGTTTCCTTGACGCGATCGTACTGCCCGGCCCCGAAATTCTGACCGACGATTGGACCAATGGCCCCCGACAACGCAAACACGACTGAAAACGCAACCGGCATCAGTCGCGCGATGATTGCCATGCCCGCCACGGCATCTGTTCCGAATTGAGCGACTTCGCGTATGACAATGGCGTTGCCCACCGGTGTTGCGATATTGGTCAGCACCGCAGGAACGGCGATACCGCGCACCGCCTGGAAATCCTGGGCGACTTGCCGCATCGAAGGCCGCGCAAAAGCGCGGTGTACCCTGATCGCCGGCCCAAGCGCAAAAACCAACATACAGAGACGGGCGATCACCGACGCAATAGCCGCACCGTCCAGTCCCAACCCGACAGCAAAGATCAGAATCGGATCCAGCACGGCATTTGCTACTCCGCCATAAATCGTCGCCATCATGGAACGACGCGCATCTCCATGGGCACGCAGAACAGCCATACCCGCCATGGCCAAAGCCATGACCCACATCGTTGGCAGAATTATCGAAACATAGCGTGCAGCCAGCCGCAGGACCTCGCCCTCTGCCCCCAGCAGTGAGAGAAAAAACCTGAGATTGAACAGGACAATCCCGGATACCAGAATCCCGAACACGACCCCCAGCATGGCGACGCTGGTGGCGTAATGGCGGGCACGATCGCCCCGCCCGCCACCAAGTTCGCGAGCGACAAGCGCCCCGGCCGCGATGGACAGGCCCACGTTTACGGAATTGGTGAAGAACAACAGCGTTCCCGCATATCCCACCGCCGCAGCCAACGCATCATTCCCGAGCATCGCGATGAAAACCATATCCACAAAATCGACCGCGAAAATGGCCATCAAGCCAATACTTGTGGTCAAGGACATGCGTGTCACATGCCGCATGAGGCTGCCTGTCAAAAAGACCGCCCGACCGGACGCTTGATTTGCCATTGGATTTCCCGCCCCCATTTGTTGTCATACAGAGACAACGCACAACCGATCTGAGCAACCCGAAAATGGCCGTTGCACCGCTGAAAACAGTGCCCGTTAACTCCGTGCGATCAAATGGTCGGCCAGGCGCAGCGATAATTGCACAATGGTGAAAGTGGGGTTCGCCTGTCCACATGTCGGAAATACACCAGAACCCGCGACGTAGAGATTAGTGGCTCCATGCACTTTGCAATCAGAGTCCACTACCCCGGTTTCAGCCGTCGCAGACATCCGCGCCCCGCCCATGTGATGGTTTGAATAGCCCAGCCCGATCTCTTCAACTGGCGCTAAGTCCCAAAGCTCAGGCACCATCCGCATCCGCCCCAGTCCATTGCGGATCAGGAACTTAGCCGCCTCACCTGCCGAACCGCGCATAGTTTCGATGTCTTTGTCAGTGAATTGCAGATCAAGCCCAACAACATTCAGCCCAAAGCGATCACGTTGTTCGGTCAGAACGATACGGCTGTCCATATTGGGCAGTTGTTCGCCCGTCACGAAACAATCACCCGTAAAGAAATAGTCCTGATCGTAGGTCAGCCCCTTGATGAATTCAGAATCCCCTACCAGCGCTTTGGCAATCGGACGCTGTTTCAGACGCTCCAGCCTGACGCTGGAATTCAACCAGCCATTTGCCATCATTGTCTCTTGGCTGGGACTTAACATCAGTTCCGGCACCGAGCGACGCAGAAGGCGTTCGAACTCCCATGACGCTGAATGAGAGTATAGGCGCTTGGTGATAAAGTAGGCACCAAACACGACAATCGGGTGCTCCATGAAACAGCGGCCGACCATGTCATTCTGATTGCCAAACCGGTTGTTTTCCTGCGCATTCAAATGCAGCAACATACGGCTGTTTTCAACGCCACCCATCGCCAGCACGAAGGTGTCTGCCTGAACTTTTCCTTCACCTTCAGCATAGTTTCGAACATGTGCTTGAGTGACGTTGCCGCTGTCGCCATCAACTGTGAAGCCCACGACGTTGGCATTCAGGACCAGATCAATGTTCTCCGAAGTCTCCAGATCCGACAAGTATTTGGTTCCAAAGCGGGCTGCTTCGTCATCACGCACGTCATAAAACTCGCGATCCGAACTGAACCTTTGCTCGACGATGTCGATTTGTCCGGTTTCGTCTGCTGGTTTGCGAAGTCGAGGGCCGAATTTACCCGTGCCTAACATACGTTCTGCGCCCGCCTGATAAGGCTGCAGGTCATCAAAGCCGATAGGCCAACCACTCAGTGGCACATCTTCACGAGGCAAAAAGTCAAAGGGATCAAGCATAGGGCAACGGCCATACCATGCAGACGTCGACCCACCCAAGGCCCGCATGCGCGTGGCAGAAAGAGATCCGTACTCAACGCCCAAATCTTGACCTTCGTACAGGTCTTGCGACTCTGACTCGATGTCCCTGTCACCGGCCTCTAGTACAAGCACCCGTTTGCCCGCCTCGGCCATTTTTAATGCCAGCGACAAACCCGCCGGCCCCGAACCTATGACACAGCAATCATACGTCCCGTTGAGGTTTGGAATTTCGGAACGCGCATCAAGGATCACGACGCTTCTCCTGCGCCAGGGTCACTTTCATCCAGCAGCCATCCGTCGACCAGAGTCAGTCGCGGCTCTGGCACCTGTGGAAGGGGATTGTCTTTAAGTTTCATCAAGCCGATCCGCGCGACTGGCACCACCGCAACCGCAGAAAGAAGCATCGCAAGGACCCGCCGACGGCTGGAAAATAGATTCATTTCAGTCACCGCAAACTAAAAAACTCATTCACACTACGAAGACCTGACACGGGTAAAGCAAACACCCGAGGGCCACATGTCATCAATGCTAGGCGGAACACACCAGAATTTCAAATATTTCCATACTACGCCGGATTGGGCGATGTTCCGGAGGGCGCGCATATCTGGGAAATCTGTTCTTACGTAGGCAAAAAGCCGGTGGGTGTGCCTGCCGTTAAGCCTGATTTCGGCGCACATCCGAAACCGACTTTTGCAGTGCCACGATCAGTGCATCGCGTTCTCGCGACAGGGCCGCAGGCGGCATTCCCTGTGTTTGCGCTTTTATCCCTGCGGTCAGCTGGTGCCTTACATCATCTGTCAAATAGACCTGACCCAGATCATCCCACCACCCGTTGAAGGTCTGGGAAAAATGATCGCAAAACGCATCCAACCCACCATCGCCTGCGCCAAGGTTGAACAGCATTGTCGGCCCCATCGCCGCCCATCGCAGGCCCGGCCCGGCCCAAACAGCTTTGTCCACATCCTCGACCGACGCGACGCCCGATATCACAAGATGGATCGCCTCGCGCCACAAAGCCGCCTGCAGGCGATTGGCGACGTGACCTGGGACTTCCTTGTTCAGGCGAATGGTGGTCTTACCCAAACTCTCGTAAAACCGCTGGGCGGTTTCAACCACTCCCGATGTCGTCCTGTCATTTCCCAACACCTCGACCAAGGGGATCAAGTGCGGAGGATTGAACGGATGCCCCAGAACAAACCGAGAGGGGTCTCTCCAGCCAGATTGCATCTGGCTTAACGTCAAACCGGACGCCGAGCTGGCAACGATTGCATGCGCTGAAAGCGAAGGTTCAATACTGGCAAAGGTCGCGTGTTTGACCTCTAGCTTTTCGGGGACGTTTTCCTGAATAAAATCTGCGCCTTCAACGGCTGCTGCCGGGTCTGTGCAAAAGGTGATCGCGTCAGGCCCGCCGGTTTCAGTCAAGCCAAGCGCGGCCAGCGTCTGCCACGCCTCTTCGATATAGGCGCGTACCTTGCTTTCGACATCCGGGGCGGGATCATACATCGCGACCGAGCGGCCAGAGGCCAGAAAAAGCGCCGCCCAACTGGCACCGATGACGCCACCGCCAAGACAACCCGTATGTTTAACATCCATCAAAACAGCCCCGGATTGAGTGGGGAGGCAGCGGTCATGCCGCCGTCCACTGTGAACAATTGCCCTGTTGCGAACCCGGCCTCGTCCGAGGCCAGCCAAAGGGCCATGGATGCGATATCTTCGGGTTTGCCAAAACGGCGCATCGCGTGCCGGGTCAGCGCGTCTTTTCGCGCGGCATCCGGATCGCCAGCCAACTCGAAACCGGCGTCGAGCATTCCTGTCTCAATCCACCCCGGGCAAATCGCGTTACAGCGAATGCGCGGGCCGTGATCCACAGCAATGGACCGTGTCAGCCCATGCACAAATGCCTTGGACGCATTGTACAGCGCCATAGACGGATCAGCGACATGGCCAGAAATAGAACCAATATTGATAATCGAACCGCCCTCGGGCATGCGGGGGATGTAAGCGCGGCAGAGATTGAATACGCCCCGGCAATTTGTCCCTATGACCGCCTCCCAATCCGCGTCCGTACTGTCCGCGACAGTCTTTTCCACCTGCACACCGGCGTTATTGACCAGAATATCCGTACCGTCGGTTGTGAAGGCCAGTTCCGCAACCGCAGCAGCATCGGTTACGTCCAGCGTGTACCAGATCACGTCCTTGCCCAGATCTGTCGGACGGGTACCGCGACCACACGTGGTGACAGCTGCGCCTTCGCGAACAAACGCCTCGACGATCCCGCGCCCGATACCCTGCCTACCGCCTGTCACCAGCGCTCTTTTACCAGCCAAACGCATCACTATTCTCCTGAACTGTTTTGCGAGGCGGCGTCTATCCCTGCCGCAACCCCGCTTGTCGACGGCATGCCCGGTTCGTCCCTAAGATCAGGGGCTGTCATAGCTTCATCTGCTGGACCTGAGCGCTCAAGCCTCCGTCCAAGACCCAAAGCTGTCCGCTGGCGTAACGCGCCTCGTCCGAGGCCAGCCAATTCACGAGGTTTGCGATATCATCAGGTGTGCCATAGGTCCGCATCGGGTGGACGTCGCGAACCGCCTGCTGCAACTGGTCGATCGACTTGCCACCTCCGCCTGAACCGTCACCCGAGAAAAAGCTCTGCAACATCGGAGTGTCGACATAGCCCGGGCAAATCGCGTTCACGCGAATGCCTTCAGGGCCGTGATCGCAGGCCATGGCCCTAGTCAACGCATGAACCGCGCCTTTGGTCGCACAATAAGCAGCCAGACCGGGGTCGGCTATAAAGCCGTCATAGCTGCCGAAGTTGATGATAGACGCCGTGGTTCCCTGTGCTGCCTTACGCATCAGTGGCAGCGCGTGTTTCGATGTCAAAAATGTCCCGGTGACATTGACCGCAAACGACAGGTTCCATTCTTCCAGTGTCGTTTCCTCAATCGTCTTTTCAATCTCGATCCCTGCCGCGTTGACCAGAATGTCCAACTGTCTAGATTCTGCCCCGACCTTGTGCATCGCCGCGACCGCGTCAGCCTCTTGCGTGACGTCGAGTTTTACGAAGATGCTGCCATCTTCATTGTGTTCCGCCAGCGACCCCTCGGGTGAAAGATCCGCAGCGTAAACGTGGGCCCCTTCGCGCAGGAAACGCGAAACGATGGCGCGTCCGATTCCCCCGCGTCCACCGGTGACCAAAGCGGTTTTGCCTTTCAGCATCATTCACTGTTCTCCTTTCGGGGCGGGTACCGATATCTTGCGGCGGCCGCAGTCCAGTCCATATGATTACGGACGTATTCCTGCGTCGCGTCGCGCCGAGGCGTATAGTCCCACGCTTCGCCGGCACCGGCCTCCATTGCGGCGTGTAGGGCACGTCGCGATTTCTGGGTCGCGATCACATCCTTACGCAACACCTCGCTGTCCCAGCGATGGGCGACCTCGGCCGCAAAAGCCCTGGCTTGTTTGATGTAGGCAGGGTCATTCGCGACGTTCGTCCGTTCACCGGGATCCTGTTCCAAATCATACAACTGCGGCGGATCGGGGTCACAATGAATGTACTTGAGCGCCCCCCGACGGATCATGAATACAGGATAGGGCGTCATCTCGGCGCAGTACTCGCCGATGGCCTCATCCACCGTGTCGACCTGCCCCTGCGCCAGAGGCATCAACGATCGGCCATCAATCGGTTCGCCCAGAATGGCATCTGTTCCACCGGCAATATCAATGAAGGTCGGCAACAGATCCACCAGCGAGCACGCACTCGCGGCCGCCCCGCAAGCGATCTCTGGCCCCGCCATGATCAGCGGCACCCGTGCCGAGTGTTCAAAGAAGTTCATCTTGTACCAAAGCCCGCGCTCGCCCAGCATGTCGCCGTGGTCTGCGGTCACGATGACGATTGTGTTGTCGCGTTCTCCGATATCTTCCAGGGCTTGGACGATGGCACCGACTTTGCTGTCGAAATAGCTGACATTTGCCAGATAAGCGCGGCGTGCACGACGAACCTCCTCATCACTCAACGGCACGTAGCTTGCTTCGATCCCGTCCATCACACGGCGTGAGTACGGATCCTGCTCCTCTGGTGTAAGCGTGTAATCCGGCATCGGAACGTCCAGGTCCGAGTACAAGTTCCACCATTCGGGTTTTGCCACATAGGGATCGTGCGGGTGGATGAAACTTGCGACCATGCAAAATGGCGCGGCATCCCCCGCGGCCCGATCCCTGCCCCGATCAATCAGCCATCGACGAGCTGCGAATTCGACCTCGTCATCATAGTCTGTCTGGAAGGTTGCGATAGCCACGCCGCTTTCTTTGACAGTTTGCATGTTGTGGTACCATTTGTCGATCCGTTCATCCGGCGCCTCCCAATCCGGGGTCCAGGCGAAATCAGCCGGATAGATATCGGTCGTCACCCGATCCTCGAACCCGTGTTTCTGGTCAGGGCCGACAAAGTGCATTTTACCGGACAGGCAAGTCCGATATCCCAGCGCCTTGAGGTAATGCGCAAAGGTGGGGACCGAAGCTTTGAACTCGCTGGCATTGTCATAGGCTGCAATCCGGCTGATCAGTTGTCCCGACATGAATGCGAACCGCGACGGCGCACACAGCGGAGAATTGCAATATGCCGCATCGAACCGCATCCCGCGAGCCGCCAACGCATCAATATTAGGTGTCTTCACCGTCGGATGGCCGTAAGCGCCGCAAAAATGCGGTGCTAACTGATCGGCCATGATGACGACGATATTGGGCCGCCTCACGGCGCAACCTTTTCATAAGCGTCGAGCACAAGACCATGAAAATGGTGAACCGCATGCTCGGACTTGCCCGATCCGCTAGGGTCGTGAACGATCCGCCCCTGCGAGAAAGCCGGGGTATTCATGCCGCGCTGCACACTTTCAACAATATCTATGTCTTCGCGCTGCAGTACTTCGTCAAGATAGCGGATCGCTTCAAGCTCCATATCGTCAGGCTCAGGAGTTTCCAAAAAGAAGTCATAGGTTTCCAGCGTGCGATCAGGGCCTACCGGGATAACGTTCAAGACAATCATCGACGATCTTCCCGGATAGCGCATCAGGCAGGTCGTGGGCCACAACCACCAGACCGCATGCGTACGAACGGTCGCGTTGGACACGTCATAGGCCGAGTTTGCGCCCTTGCCCGCCTCTGCCATATGGCTGGAATAGATCCCGTAGGTCGTGACCTTGTAGGTGTCCATGTCGACCAGGTCACAGAAATCTTTGTGTGCAGTCGGACAATGATAACACTCAAGAAAGTTGTCGACGACATTCTTCCAGTTCGACTTGATGTCATAGGTCAGTCGATGACCAAAAGTCAGATTATCGATATCGGGCGCCCAATGGCGGATTTCAGTCTGCAGATCGCCAGAGACCTCGGATAACGGGCGCGCCCCGGGGTCGAGGTTCACAAAGATAAAACCGGCGAACTCTTCCACTCCAACTTGGTCCAGGCAGATATCCGCAGTATCGAAACCTGTCAGGCTCTCGGTCTCGGGCGCCCGAACAAGCTGACCGTCCAGTTTATAGACCCATGCATGATATGGGCACATGATACGCGTCGTTTCGCCTTCGCCGGTTAACAAGTGATGCGCCCGGTGTTTGCAGACGTTATAAAACGCACGCAATACCCCCTGACGATCCCTAACCACCGCAATCGGTCGGCCTGCGATCTCAGTCGTCAAATAAGATCCCGGTCGGCGCAGCTTTTCGACATGACACACCCATTGCCATGTCTTCGCAAGAATCGCTGCCACATCTGCCTGATACCAACGAGGATCCACATAGGCGTCAGCTTTGAGCGAGCTTGAGTTGAACGGATCGGGACTAAAGCCTTCACAAATCGTATCAAATTGCGCTTTTGAGGGTAGCTCGCTCATCGTTCTCTCCGCGAAATCGGACGGTAAATTGGCCCGCCAATTGGGTCATCAGGCTCATGATCCGTGGAAAAAACACTTTTTCCTTAACTTTTTTTGCCATATTTTTTATTTTTTTAGCCATCTCGGTCCTTGGGATTTCTGTGCATTGGCCAAGCACGAAATTCAAATGGCACCCTGCCTTCGACCCTATCCACGCTGGGTGGCAAGCCAAACCTGTCTTTGTATGACCTGCTGAAATGCACTTGGCTGGCAAAGCCTGATGCAATGGCAATCTCGGCCAAGGGAAGGCGCGTCTGCGTCACAAGGCCCCGCGCCCGATCAAGACGGATATCCCGGTAATACAAGGCTGGTGTCTTTCCGACATGGACCGCAAACAAGCGATCGAGTTGCCGATGCGAGATACCGACGACTTTGCATATGTCGGGCACAGGCAATGGGTCTTCCAAATTGGCCTCCATAGCCTGAATTGCTAGACGCAGTTTCGCTGGAACCGTTGCCCCCAGCGGCTCGGCGCCGTCGGGTTGCTGCCTGTTGGCCGGGCCGCGTAGTGTGTCGTGGAACACGTACCGGGCCGCCGCATTGGCAAGCGCGCTTCCATGCAGACCCTGTAACACTTGCAACCCCAGATCGACCGAAGCCCCGCCACCACAGCATGTGATCCGGTTGCCGTCCAAAACAAACAAGTTCTCGACAACTTCCACGTCGGGGAAAAGCTCTTGGAACGCGTCGATATGTTCGTAATGCACTGTCGCCTTACGCCCCCGTAGCAACCCTGCCTGGGCAAGAATGAATGCTCCAGTATCCAGCGCGATCATACTCGCGCCTCGACGCGCCCAATTCCTAAGCGCCTTTTCGGTGCGATCCGTCGCATGCTTTTCCGGGGCCCAGCTGGCCGATACGACAACGATGTCCACTTCGGACGCAGCGACCTCGTTCAAAGGAAGGGTCCAGATTGCAGCCCCATTGCTGGACGTGCATGATCCTCCGGCTTCGGACGCAAATTCCCATTTGAAATGACCCGCGCCGTCGAGGTAATTCGCCGCCCTTAACGGATCGATAAACCCCATTGTTGTCGCGATGTTGAAACTGGGCGCGACGACGACCAAAACCCGCGTTTCTTGCAGCATGGTATCAGCCATTCAGGAGCTCCCGCCTCATATTCCCTAAATTCGAACATGATGGGTTTTGTGACCGCAGTGCAAGACCGCTGCGCCACGCCCACCGCAGCGATGTATCGCGGCCTTCTTACAGCCCCATTTCGAAGTCAGCCGGCTATCTTTCCTTGAATGCGCGATCCAATGTCGTCTGGACCGGCTTAAGAAGATAGGCCAGCAGCGTCTGTTCTCCGGTTTTCATTTCAGCAACCACGGTCATCCCGGCCTGCAGTGGTCGAGCGAAAGACCCAGTTCCGATCGACGCCTGCGCCAACGCCAAAGAGGCGCGGAAATAGGTTTCGCCCGTTTTTTCATCTGTTAATGGCAAGGGGTAAATCGAGTTCAATTGCCCCTCGACTTTGCCAAAACGGCGCACATCGAATGTGTCCACGCTGATCGATACCGGATCGTCGGCGTTGACATGCCCGACCTCGGCATTCGGAATACGTGCCTCGACTATCAGCGCCTGTCTGGTTGGTAGGATCTCAAAGATGGTTTCTCCGGGCGCGATCACTTCGCCTGGGTTGGGAAATGCGACCGATTGAATAACTCCACGCGCCGGCGCAACGATGCGCAGCCCGGCGAGTTTACCAGCTACGATCTGTTGGGACACACGCAGACGATCTCGTTCCTGCTCTAATTCGGAAATCCGGGTGAGAACGTCATCACGCAAAGACAGTGTCTCTTCTTGCAATGTCGAACTTGCCAAGATGAGCGCGCTTTGCGCCTCGGCAAGACGCACCGAAACTGCAGATGCGGCTGAGCGTACCGCTTCGACTTCGTCCTCCTCTTCGAGATAATCGCTAAGCGACTTGAGACCTTGAGCCTGAAGCTGAGCATACTTCGCCAGAAGCTCCTCTTTCTTGACCACACGCCTATTGGCAAGGTCCGCCGCCTGCCGCAAAATATTCAGCGTTTCCTTCTGCTGCTCCAATGATGTTTGTTGGATTCTCTGACGTTCAAAGAACAGCTGCAATCTGGATGACGCCGTCACAAGCCCCTGAGCTTCGAGCGCTTTGATCTCGGACACGCTTGGAGGCACAGCCCTGTTGAGCATCGCAAGTACGGTCATCGCATTTTCCAGATCTCGCTGGATTGCCTTGATCTGTTCTGCAGCCAGATCCCCTTCCTGCGTCAAATCCGGATGCTCCAACTCTACCAGTACATCGCCTGCCTCAACTCTTTGACCGTTTCGGACGTGGACCTCCTTTACGATTCCACCATGTAGAGTTTCGATCTGCGGGTAGTCCCCAATTGGCATGATCGTACCCGGCGCGCGCGTGATCTGTGGCATCATTGTTCGCCCGGCTACCGTCACGAGGCCACAGATCATCAAAAAAAAGACCAAAGTTAAAAAAGCCGCAAAACGAGGAGGTTTCTTGCGCCTTCTTTCCACCGCCCTGGCCATCGGTCCCGGCTTGGTATTGGTGTATTCCTTACGTGTCATGATCGACCCTCAGCAGTTTTCAGAGCAGCTTGGATTTTCTTTAACCCGGCATCCCCTGTTGCATTTACAACGACCCTATCGCCGTTCAGAAAAACGAAACGGTCTGCAATGTTGAGGAACGAGCGGTCCGCGCTGGAAATGAGTATCGTTTTTCGCCCTCTTTGCTCCCAAACCCATCTTTTGAATCCGTTACGGCGCATGTCCGAAAAACCGTTTGTAGGCTCGGAGAACAGATAGACAGTAGACGGGCGCGCGATACTGCGCGCTAAGGTCAGCGCTTTGACGGTTTCATCTGACAATTGCGCCAGTGTCACGTCCGTCAGGCGCGTTTCCAGCCCCTTTGCCAACAACCCAGTGTCATTCAACAAGTCCATATGATCCAGGGCGGCAACGATTTCGGCATCCGAAAGCGACGAACATGCAAGACGGAAATTTTGCGCGACCGTACCGTAAAACAGAGACTTCTCATAAGGGGCGTAGGTGACTGACTTACGCAGCTCATCCCGCGCTATCTGACGAATGTCGATGCCATCATGTTCGATCGTACCGGCCAATGGCGTGTGCAGCCCGTCGATCAGATCCAAAACCGCAGTCCGGCTGGTAGCATCACTACTCATGAGCAAAACAATTTCACTCGGTTCGCAATTCAAACTGGCCTGCGACAAAATCGGGCCAGTCAGCGGGTCCGGCCGATACGTAACCGAGGACAGTGAAATCGCTCCACGAAGTGTTTTTCGATGCGATTGGGCCAAACCCAGTTCCAATTCTTCCTGCAACCCCAGGACCCGGTCCGCCTGCGCTCGGCTGGAAACTGAATTTAACATCTGAGGGAAGCTGGCATACAAAGTCTGCACCGGAGTCAGCACCTTGGAAACCAGCGCTATGGCCGCAATCAAAGCGCCAAAACTCAGATCGGCAGTTACCGCCCCGTGGGCGCTCAGGATGATTGAGCCGACGACCGTCAAAGCGGACAAAGTTTGCGCAAGTGACTGGGTAAACGCCTGAAATTGGCGCGCGCGACGGGCTGCGGCTTCGGCGAGTTCGATCATTGGCGTCGAACGTCGCATCCATCTTTCCTGCAAGCCCAGGTTTGCAATTACTTTTTGATGAACGATCGCATCCTGAGCCAACGACTGGCCGACTTCTACGGCCTCGGCAGCGGCGCGATCCAAGTTGCGCTGACGCGGAATGGTAAGACAACCGACCAAGATGAACACGACAACCATGCCGAGACACAACAATCCGGCTTCGGGTGCGAGAAAGAATAGAAGGGTCAGAAAAATCAACACAAATGGCAAATCCAGAACGGTTGCCATCACCTGACCTGTGAAAACTTCTCTCAAAGATTCGAATTGGCGAAATCGAGCCAATTGCTGCGTCACATCTGACTTTTGCAGCTGGCTCAGCGGAAGGGACATCAGTTTTTGAAACAGGGCGATCATCAACTGACGCTCACCGTGCCATCCGACGTAAGCAAGCGCGCGAGATCGCGCAAGACGGAAGGCGAAATCCGATATTCCGATTATGGCGACACCGACTGCCAATGAAACCAACATATCAATGGATCCCGACGGAATGACACGATCATAGATCGCCATGATCAACAATGGAGTCAGCAGGCCCAAAACGTTTGTAAGCAGCGACGTAACCAACAACCAAGGCAGCATCGCGCGCATACCAGCGAAAGCCGAACGTACAGATGTAAATTTCTTCTCCGATATCCCTGGTGTCGCGGTTTGCAACTTGATTACAGTGCAAAGGCCTGAACCTGGAAGATAGTGACGCAGGTCGGGGTTTTGATTGTCACTGACCCTGATAGTCCGCGCGGAACGCCCAAGGGCAATGTAACACCCGCCGGACTTGGGAAAGACAAGCGCGGGACATTCTTGATCAGTTATCTCGCTTTCCCTGCACCTGACTCTCGAGAAGGGAATATTCAGGTTGCCAAGCGCTTCTATTATGTCGTCGCGGTGCAGTTCGGACGACAAATGAGGGAACGCTTCGGCAATAGTGTCCTTTCCATTTTTCCAACCCTCCGCCAATAGAAGTCGTTGTAGAAGTCCCCTTGCGCTTTGCGTACTTAGACTTGTCATGCCGCCCCCCGTTGTTTAAGCAGCGCGGCCTGGCGATCCAGCTCTGCATCATCCCTCCAAGACGTGATCTCGTCAGACAGCTTTGCCTTTAGATGAACGACCTGATCTGCCAGTTGTCGTAAGCGCGGGTCCGGACTGGACAAAACAATAGTCGGCCGCGGCGCAAGGGTTCTTAAACAATCCGCCAAAGCCTGGCGTTCTGGTGTGTCCAGAGCCGCCGACGGCTCATTCATGAGCAAAATTTTGGGTTGCAACGCCAATGCCCGTGTCAAAGAAACCAAGTGACGGTTGACTGGATCTTTCTCGAAACTTGTTCGCGCAGTCATGACGGCGTTGTATCCTGCGGGGAGCCGGTGAATGCGTTTTTCCAAACCCAACGCAGCAGCAAACTTTTTCGCCCTCTCAACGACTTGCGCGTCCCCAAATGCGCTCAGGTTTTCAAGTAAAGTGCCTGAAAACATTGCAGGGTCCGCCTCAAGCACGATCGTCGCGCCCTGCCCTTTTTGATTGACACGTTTGGCCCCGGAAAAGCCATCGATCAAGACCTCTCCGTTCGAGGGAAGCCGTTGACCAGAGATCGCATCAAAAACGGAGTCAACCATCCAACTCTGTTCGGCTTCCACCAAAACGCAACCAGAGGGCGGTACTAAAAAACTTACCGGAGCCATGAGCGCGCCTGCACTATCCGTGCGCTCGACAGTCATCTCGCGCACCGAAATTTGCCCCATTATTTCAGGCACTTGGCCAGAAGGTATTTCGTTGACTTCCAACTCCTCCATGTCATTCAACCGCCCTCGTGCAACCGAGACATTTTCGGATTGAACCCACAATGTCATCAACTTGGTCAAAGGCTGGATGATACGACCGTTCAACAACATGCAGGCTGCAAGCTCGGCAATGCCTATATGGTTCTGGATGACGAGGCAGGCCCCCCAAAGCCCCATTGCCGCGACCATCATTTGTGAAAAAATCGCTCCGAAACTCTGTGCAATCCCCGCAAATTGGATTAATTTGTTACTAATATTTACGGTTTGCTCTTCGAGCATTTCAAACCGGCGCGCCATCTGCGGTTCCATCCGGTTAGCTTTTACAGTCTGCACGTTGGACAGAGTTTCTAACAAAAAAGCGTATCTTCGGGCGTCCAGAGATTTGCGCCGTTCGAACAACACCCACTGAGCGCGCTTCATCACAAAGGCAAAACCAAGCACGATGCAAAACGCGCCGAGAGGAACAAGAAACAGCCAGCCTCCGATCAACCCGATCAACACCGCGAACAACACAGTAAAGGGTAAATCAATAGAAAGCGTCTGGCTTTGCCCTGATTGATAATCCCTCAACTGATCAATGGCGGCAAACCGTTCAAAATAAGTGCTGTCAGGATTTTGCGAAAATGACCGGGTGTTCGCATTTAGAACCTGTTTCAAAAAACGCCGACGGTTGCCTATCGCCGTGCCTTCGGCGGTGCTGGTCAGCATAATTGTTCTGCACTGGCGCAAAACAAGTTCTGCCGCGGCGCTGATGATCAATACGACGGTTAGTACCCGCAACGTATCTGTGGATTGAAACGGAATAATCCGATCGAAGATCATCAGAATGGACAAGGGCATCAGAAGCGCCAGAACATTCAACGAAAACGATGCAGCCCAGATTGGCAATCCAAATCCAGATCGGGACAAATTTCCAGCAAGCGGTTGCGGTTCCATGATGCACTATCACCCTTTCCTGTCCCAGAAGGTTGCGCGACCGCCGCTTTAGGAATGGTAAAGAACCCAGATGCCGTCGTGAATAATTTCCTTTAAATTGCAGATATTTATGAAACCTTTCTGTAGCACCCTTCATGATATCTATCGGTCGGACCGACAGATGAATCGAGGTAGCGCAATGAACAAATCCCCCCACGAAATTTCAAGTTTCGCGCAATCCCAGCTGTCAGAGACGGAAGAAAAAGAGGAATTCGCGGCGCAGTTTTCCCATGGGACACCGCAGGTTTCGAATGATCCCACCCGAACCGCACTGCACACGGGTGAAGACCGGGTAGGTTCCCTTGAGACGCGGCTCAGACCAGACGGCGCACCGGGCGGCCAGTCTGGGCGGGTTCATTCCGTGCAGGAACAGGCGTCTTACAAAAGCAATACCGCACCCGAAACAGAACAAACCGTGGATCAAACTTTGGCAACCGGGCCAACGGCAGACACGAAACCAAAGGCCGAAGCGCAACTTGGGCCTGATACCGGGGATCACACCGCGAGGTTCGAAATTCAAAGCAATACGCACGAAACACAACAAACGGTCCAGTATGATTCAGGACCAACTCCCTTCGTGCCCTCCCCCTTAAATCCAGGCACTCCGAGTGATAACTTCGTCACTTCCACTGAGGATGAAAATGACGCCCCCGAAGAAATCCTGTTGGATGCCCTAGAAGTCAGTGAGAACGCCGCCGGAGCTGTGGTGGGAACACTGACGGTCGTAGATCCTGATACATCAGACACGCATTCAATTCATGTGTCCGACGACCGGTTCGAGGTTGTGGGCGGACAGCTACAACTGAAACCCGAAGTGACCTTAGATCACGAAGAGGCAGCCCAGATCGAAGTCGACGTCACCGTGACTGATTCAGGCGGCTTGACACTCACAGAACGATTCACCGTCGAAGTATTGGACGTCAACGAAGCGCCCGACACAATCAAGTTAGACGGCGTTGCTGTCGCGGAAAACGCGGCAGGCGCAATTATTGGAGCTCTTACGGTTACCGACCCAGATGCGGATGATAACAACAACATCAGTGTTTCCGATGACAGATTCGAAGTGGTCGACGGATATCTGCAGTTGAAGCCCGGCGTTTCATTGAACTACGAAGACGCCGCCCAGGTCGAAGTCAACGTGACGGCGACGGACACCGGCGGGCTAAGCCTGACCGAGAGCTTCACAATCGACGTTCAAGACATTAACGTAGCACCCCAAGATGTGATCCTTGACAACCACTCGGTCGCAGAAAACGCCGCTGGGGCTGTGATTGGAAATCTATCAACGCTAGATTCCGACATCAACGACGACCATGCTTATCACGTCTCGGACGACCGGTTTGAGGTGGTTGATGGTGATCTTCGGCTAAAACCAGACGTACAGTTCGACCACGAAGAGACTGACCAGATCGAGCTGCAAATCACAACTACAGATTCTGGTGGCCTGAGTACTACGAAGGACTTCGTCATCTCCATTGAGAACGTGAATGAAGGTCCTGAAAACCTGACCCTCAGCATCAACACGGACAATCTGGTTTCCAACGGCAGCTTTGAAGAATTCGACCTCGATCAAGGAAGGTGGCGAGGATTTAACAATGA
The DNA here is from genome assembly GCF_056534465.1 of Ruegeria sp. D3. Taxonomy (NCBI): domain Bacteria; kingdom Pseudomonadati; phylum Pseudomonadota; class Alphaproteobacteria; order Rhodobacterales; family Roseobacteraceae; genus Ruegeria; species Ruegeria sp. D3. The sequence continues at coordinate 137,992 of NZ_JBQFPK010000002.1, read as the reverse complement.
CCCGTCGGGGTCTTGGACGGATTCACACGGCATCGAAATCTGGGACCAGTTCGGCGGCACCAAAGCCTCGGATGGCGACCAATTGATGGAATTGGACCACGGTCACGGCGTAGACAGTATTTCGCAAGTGATCCAAACAGTGGACGGCCAGCTTTATGATCTGGGGCTGGACCTTCGCGAGCGGCTTGCCGGCGGCACCGATACGGTCGAAGTCTATTGGAACGGAAACCTCGTTGCCGAGTTGGATTCCCAGTCATCGGATTGGGAGACGTTTCAACTACAGGTCGTCGGGACAGGACAGGATACGTTGGAGCTCCGCGAACCCGAGGGTCAGAACGACAGTTACGGGGCCTTGATCGACAACATCACCCTGACGGCGGCCATGCAAACGGTTGCCGAAAATGTCACCGGAGCCGTTGTCGGGAAAATCAGTTTTGACGACCCCGATCAAGGAGACACTCACCGGTTCGAAGTATCGGATGACCGATTTGAAGTTGTCGACAACCTTCTACGCCTAAAACCGGGTGTTTCATTGGATTTCGAGGAAGCCGCCTCTGTTAGTGTCAATGTGACAGTGATTGACGAGGGAGGGCTGAGCCAAACCGTCAACTATCAAGTGAACGTCGCCGATATGCCCGACGTCTCGATATCCAGCGGTTTCAGCGTTAAATTTTTTGGAACCACCGCCCAAGACGGTCTGGGGGACGTCGACTGGAACGCTGCTCCAGTCCGTACAGAAGTTGTTTCGACCACCGACTTTGGACAGGTCCTTCACCAGGACAGCAAGTCAAACGATGCATTCGGCATCGAAGTTTCTGGCAATATTAACGTTGAAGAAGGCGGACTTTTTACATTCCATCTGGATGACCACAATTCAGCGACACTGGTGGTCGACGGCGTGACTGTCATTCCGAATGGCTCTGCGCAAACAGGCGAAATCGACCTTGCGCCCGGCACGCATGTAATTGAATTGCGAAATGCCGGCACACCCGGTGCAGCAGGGCCAACCCTGGAATGGGAAGGCCCCGGTCTTGTTGGGCGACAGCCAGTCACGGCGCCGGACCTAGTGGATGCACAGACTGTATCGGGAATGCCTATTACCTTTGAAATCAGCGCCGGCGCCGTCGGCTTTACGGAAGAGTCTCACTTCGCGCTGAGTGATTTGCCAGAGGGCACACAGGTCGAAACAGAGTCCGGATCAGTGATTGCAGGCCCTGACGGCACCGTCGAACTGAGCGGCTGGAATGTGCAAGCTCTTTCGATCACGCCTCCTGCAGAGTTTACGGGACCAGTGCAGGCAACGTTGCACCATTCCACCCCAACGGGTGGGGACACCAGCTATGATGGCGTGGAAACGCTTGCTTTCGACGTTAATGCAGCACAACAAACCCTTCCATCGGCCCAAGTATTCGGCGGTTTCACTGCGCGCTTTTTTGACGTCGACCATAAACTGAAAAACTTGGACGACGTGGACTGGTCCGCAGACCCCAGCCATCAAGAGCTGATATCGGAAATAAATTTCGAAACCACCAAAGGCTCATTCTGGGCAGATGGGTCAAAAGACACTTTTGGCGCCCAGTTCGAAGGAAAAATTACGATCGAAGAAGGCGGGTCCTACACCTTTTTTGCCGGCGGGGACGACGGTGTCGCTGTATATATCAATGGCGTCGAGGTAGTTGACAACGACGGTCGCCATGGGTTTCGGACCCGTTCTGGTGAGATCGAACTCGAGACCGGAACGTATGACATCGAAGTCCGGTATTTCGAGAACCGTGGCCGAGCTGGTCTGAAACTGGAATGGGAAGGTCCCGACACCAACGGACGGGAATTCGTTCAAGCCGATGCCGGGACGACCATAGAGAAAGATGGCAGTTTCGAACTTGGGATAGACCTTAGCCACGCGAGTCCGACAGCATCCGTTTCGCTGGAAGGTTTGCCGCCAAACACCATGATACTTAGTGGCGAAGACGCAGCCCTGTCAGATGGTGGCTCGGTGGAGCTTCAGGGGTGGAACATAGACATGCTTGAGATTTCGCCTCCGCCAGGGTTTGAGGGCACTATAAAAGCCGAGATCACTGTCTCAGACAAAGGTTTCAATGGCGCAAATATTTCCTCTGAAACTCAGATTGATCTTGTTGTCGGGCACCCTGACGATACAGAAGGCGCGACGATGCAGCAAGGGCAAGATCTGTCTAACCTGCTGCAAAGCGAAACCGACGAGTTACTGGCGTGGGATGCACACTCTTCTCCTGCGGACGATGGCGCCGAAACCGATGTCATGGCAGAGACCGTCCAGACCTCACCCGAAGCTGAGATCACCAGCATTCAAAGCGATGCCTATGAGCGAGTAGACTGGTGATATCCAAATATGGCCGGGCGAGGTTAGAATACTGTCCCTACTCTCCGGCCAGCGCATTCTTTCCCAGTGAAAGGCGCTGTTCAGACAGTGCCTTTTTCTTGCTGACCTCCAGCAACGGGAATTCCACAAAGAATACGGTACCGACACCTAGTGTGCTTTCGTAGTCAATTGTCCCGCCGAAATGCTCAACAATCTCCTTCGAAATACTCATCCCCAAGCCGGTTCCTCCGGCGTGCCGTTCATCTGATGAATCAATCTGCGAAAAACGATCAAATACTTTGTCGCGACTACCCTCGGGGATGCCGATCCCCTGATCTTTAACGTATACCCGCACCCGCGATCCGACGACCTCGCACCCTACAGTGACGACGCCACGTTCAAACGAAAACTTCGCCGCGTTCGAGATCATGTTGGTCAGAACCTGGATCAACCGCGAGGCGTCACCTTTGATGAACAAATCTTGTTCGGACGAACGTTCTTCGACCAGTTCGACATTATGGGCGCTGGCAAATCCTAGGTTGCAAGCGATTGCCTCATCCACAAGCGAGTTCACGTTGATCCGCGTCTCTTTGATGACCATCTCGCCGGCTTCCATTTTCTGGATGTCCAAAACATCGTTTATCAACGAGGCCAAACGCTCACTGTTCTTACTCGCCAGCTCTACAAGGTTTTGCATCTTGTCTGGTACCTCACCCACGGCGCCTGACTTGATTAGGTCCAAAGAGCCCTTGATTGACGTCAATGGCGTACGCAGCTCATGGCTGACCGTCGAGATAAACTGAGTCTTCGCAATATAAGCCGCTTTGGTCCGCTCATGCTCCTCCCTGAGCTTTTCCAGCTGCTCTAAGTTGGTCTGGTACAGTTTGAGAAACACCAGCGAGCAATCGATCAGAAAGTACATCACGAAAACGACGGTAAAGAAATGCAGCCACAAGTCCGATGAAAGGTCGGGCTGTTCGATCCAGATGTCTTTGACCACGATCACCATGAACGAGATGCCATACATGGCGAGGCGCACAATCATGGCCCAAACGAATTGGTGGTTGTTCATGGCCGCAAATAGGGCGGCGGCGAACAAGAAAAAAAGCGGGGTGAAGTGACCGCCTGTTGGTTGTTTCAGCGCAACAGACACCGCGTATAGGCAGATAGCGGTAGAACTCAGAACCGTATTGAACAAAATCCACGCCACCATCATTGCGATAGACCGGCGTTCCTTGGGCGTAAGGCGTGCTACCCGCTTAGCCAGGTAAAGGTCTTGCGCCTCGCAGATCAATATTGTCCCGTAGAAAAACAGTGCGTTCAGCGGATTGAAGAAAAACGCTGTCAGGATCGTGGTTGCAAGGAAAATGGCCTGCCGCTGCCAAAGCAGCGCAAAGCTCATGGCAGTGTAGTCCTTGATATTCTGTAGCAGCCTGCTGTCGCTGTCTTGGGGTGCCCCGTCTAGTTGGGGTGCTTCGATGGCGGTCATCGTAAAGTCTTTTTTGCTGATCAGTTAGAGGAGATTTATCGACACAATGAGGACGTAGTTGGTCGGAATTTCGTTCACAGTTTGGCAATAGTTTTCATCGGGCCGAATTATTGTCGAACACCTTCGCTGGCCTATGCCGGTAAAGACACAACACTGTGCGTTATAAATTAACGATTTTATTGCCTTTTTGACCCCCTTACCCCTTAATGCAAGAACAGGCTAGCGAGACAAACAAAGAGGTGGGGTTGTGGTCGCTATTGGAAAGATAGAAGCCAATCACGAGGGTGTGACACCCGTTTCGGCACAGCTTGCCGAAGAGCCGGTCACATTGCTTCAATTCGCCCGCTCGGCAGGGCGCAACATGCTTGAGGTCATTCCCGCAGAAACGCTGCGCGAAACTTACGTCCGGGGTCCGCTGAATATCCACTATATCTGCGAACCCGAAATGATCACCGAGTTGCTGGTCGGTCAGGGGCGCGCTTTCCCCAAAGCGAAATTCACCAAGGACATTATCGGATCAGCTGTCGGGAACGGTCTCATCCTGTCCGAGGGAGAGAAATGGCGGAAGCAGCGGCATCGCTACTCGCCCTTATTTGCGGCACGCAACTTGCCGGTTCTGGCCCGCCATTTTGCCGCAACAGGGTTTGAAGTTGCGGATTCATTAGCCGAGCATCCCGGGCCAGTCGACGTGGCCCAGGTTGCGCCCGCCTCAACACTGACCAATATCTCTCGCGTCATTTTTTCGGGCAATGAAGAAGTCAGCGCCGAGCAGATCCGCGTTGGGTTGATTGCATATTTTAATTATATTTCAGACCTTTCCCTGTTTGACTTAATGGGCCTTCCGAAATGGTTGCCGCGCAAGAAATGGCTCAGCAGCAAGGCGCCAGTTACCACTATGCGCGATCTGGCCCGCCAGGTGATCGACCTGCGTCGTGCTGAAAGCCGCGATGAGCCTGAAGACTTTTTGGATCTGATGATTGAGGCTTTAAAGTCGGATTTTGAAGATGCTGAGACGACAGTGGACAACCTTCTGACATTCGTGGTCGCGGGACACGAAACTTCGGCCAATGCGCTTGCATGGGGGTATTACCTGCTGGCGCTGCACCCAGAAATGCAAAACCGCGTCCGACACGAGATCATGTCGGTTCGACCGGATGGCCCTGTGGAGTATTCCGATTTGGAAAACATGCCGCTGCTGAGGGCCCACATCAAAGAAACGCTCAGGCTGTATCCATCAGCCGCCTTTTTCGCCAGGGACGCAGGCGCTGAACTGGACATAAACGGTGTTAAGATCGAAGACGGTGACGCGTTGTTCTTCCCCGTATACTCGTTACATCGGAATGAGAAACTGTGGGACGAACCTGATCAATATCGTCCTGAACGTTTTCTTGGCGGGACCATACCCCGAGGGCAATATATACCTTTTGGTGCCGGACCGCGCATATGTATTGGCGCTCAATACGCCGAGACGGAAATCATGGTTCTCATGGCCTCAGTGCTGCGCAAAGTCGCGTTTTCGCTGTCAGACGAACCGTTGCCAGAACCGGTTTTGACTTTCACGATGCGCACAAGCGGCCCGCTTATTTTGAATGCCTCACCTGTCTAGGTAGGACATTGTTGGCTCAACCCCGATTCAGGTAAGTCTGGCTACCGTACATCTCTCGCAACACCGTTTCGAACAAGCTGCCTCGTGGCTTGGTCTTGTTGGGCGAATGTGGCGTCTGATCTTGCGTCGCCTGCTGCCCGGCCGGAGCGCCCTTTTCGCGCAGTTCCAACTTCGCGACGGCCTTGTCGAACGCAGCAAGAGCACCCGATTTAGACAACGCCCTCATTGAGATTGGTGTACTCATGACCGTACGGATATCGCCTGATACGTTCCGCTGCGCCAAAATCTGAGCGAAGTTCTGATTAAGTTGATCTTCACTTGGGAGTTTTGCTGCGCAATACCGTCCATGCGTCACGACCAAATAGATGCCGCTGCCACGGTATGAGAAAATAGCTTCGGCCTCGGCTGTCCCCGCTTGAATGCTTTTTCCAAGATCCGCGATGATGCGACGAAACTCTCCGAAGTCGTTCAGATCAAAGCGAAAGGCTGCATCTTGCAACCTGATGGCGGTCACCCACGAGTCAAACAAACGACTGCGGCCCAGTTGTTCGATATAGTTGTCGAATTCGACATAACGCAGACACCGTTTCAGACCGTCGACAGACAGAGGGTCCTCAAAGTTGAACTGCTGGTTGTAGTCGAGAACGTTTTGCAGGTTCTTGACCGAAACCGATGAAATCCGGTTGCGGACCCTTTCCTGCATCAACAGATGGGCCGCATTCATGCGACTGCGCAACTCGAAGAAATCAAACGGTTTTGTAACGTAGTCAAACGCACCTTCGGCAAAAGCGTCTTCGACATGTTTTCGGTCGCTCATGGCGGTCAGCATTATGGCAGGCGTTTCCGAGTTTCCGGGTGTGTTCCGTATCTGCCGCAGCAATTCGATCCCGTTGGTACCGGGCATCTGAATGTCCAATAGAAGGCAATCGAACGGTGTTTCCGCCTCTTTAATAACCTGCAGCGCTTGGCTGGCGGAACTGGCAACAGAGACCTGACAGCTTTCAAACTCGGCCAAAGCTGTTTGCAACAGCTCAAGAATTCCGGGTTCGTCGTCAACGGCCAGCACTTTCAGAGGCGTCCGCTTCAACGCGCGCATGTCCAATTTGCGCTGAAATTCATCACTTGTCGGAGTCGTATGCTTCATGACTAGTCAACCGCTTTCAACCTGTTAAACAGGCTCAGAATAGAAAACGACTAGGACGAAACAGCGGCAAAAATCGCAAAAACCTTGGATAAATTGGGTTTTTTCTTGGCGTTATTTTGGCGAAAACTCTCAGATCTAATGTCGCCGAGCACCGAGACTTAAAAGGTTTTTATGTTTAATCTTAACGATTTAGCAGCATATCACCCAGCTTGGGGTCAAATCAAACCCTGACATAATCTACCAGTCGCGGACAAATCGCTCAAGTTGTTTTACCGGTCCTACGATCGAGGGCTCGGATCAGTGTCAAGACGTGCTGTGGATATTGAACAAAACCGCCTGGCTTACTGTACCGTCTATCGAGAACTTTGCCCCGACCGGAGCAGCCCCAACACCCAATCTGCGCGACCAACGTGCCCAAACTGAAGGAACGATGCCCAGGATGCGTGTCGCGCCGTTTTCTTCTGCCGTAGTGGTCATCCTGAAAAACAGCTCTTGCTGCACGGCCAACCTGCGAGAAGCCGGTACGCTCTCGGTGACAAAAAACCGGGAGGCTTCCCAGATCTTGGGGTTCGCCGGTGCCTCGAAAAACAGGATGTCCGTCGGAAGATCGCGCAACAACCCTTTCTGTGCATCCCGCAGCATATAGGTGTAGGCCCCACAGCGCGCGTTCGTCGGCAAAAGGCGAACGCCCGCCAAAACCTCGCCGAATTCATGCAGAACGACCCACCGGCAGGCCGGTGTGTCATATTGGTCAAACTCCATCCCATCCGCCTCACCTACATTCCAATGCAGGCGATCGATGAAGATCGTTTTTCGAGTCTCGAGATATTTTGCCAACAATGTGCCGTGCTCGTGCATGTTGCGAAAGCTCATTGCGGTCGCACGGACATTCCCTAGCTCGCGCTTGCGATCAGGCGTGTCGCGCTTGAACGCAAATAGCTTACGCCGTGCCGACGGTTGGGGCACGGGTTGGGCCGTATTGGCTGGCTCCAGGTCCGGAAATACCTTGGACGCTGAGTATGCCTGTTCATACCTGAGTGGTCGGTCCATATTTTGCTCTTATTTTAGACACACTTATGACAAGATATGAATCGCTGCGTCTACAACTAAATGATGTTTTTTCCGGTAATCGCGTCATTGTGTGGCGAATTCACATCCCATACAAAACATTGAGCATTCAGGGCGAGTTTTTGGCATATTTAGCATGCGGTTTTGCGAAAAATGCACTGCATCGTGGTTTCAACCTGATTAGACAACGTCTTGAATCATCATTGTATTCCTTAATTCGCCAGTTTTAGAGCTTACACCATCGTAAAATTTAACCTCTCGCGGGCTGGTGGTTGTGAAACTGTCATTCTGCATCACTTCGCCGCCCAACCTGTGATTGCCGCGACCGGCCCTAACGAGCCAAACATGTCAGTTTCTGCGGCTAGTATGACTGAACCCGAAAAAAAATATTCGGTCACTTCCGCGCCCAGCATACGTCATCCTTTTGCCGTTTTTCTCGGACAGCCTGCGTGTAAGCGATATTCAACGCCCCTCCGGCCTTTGTGCGGCACTTTTTGAGTCCTCAAGGTCAGTGTGGTGGCAAAGATTGGTGACTGTTTATGCGTATACTTGCCGTAGATGACGACCCCAGCATCCTGGAGCTTCTGACTTGTGTCCTGGGGGCTTTTGGGTACGAAGACGTAGTGACTGCTCGCAGCGGTCAAGAGGCGCTCGACATCCTTGCGGAAACGACCGAGATTTTCGATTGTCTTTTGCTTGACGTCCAAATGCCCGAAATGAACGGCATCACACTTTGCGAGCATGCGCGCAATCTTCCTGACTATCAGTTTACGCCGATCATCATGATCACTGCTATGGTGCAAAAGCAGTACATCGACGAAGCGTTTGAGGTCGGCGCCACAGACTACGTGACGAAACCGTTCGAGTTTGCCGATCTGAAACAACGGCTTTCCGACGCCTACAGGCTGGCAGCTGAACGACGCGCAGCCATCGAAGTGATCGAAGCGGATGTGTATGCCGTCAACGATTCCGAGATTAACACCAATTTCCGCCTTAGCGATCCGCTCTATTTCGGTGACCTGCCCGGTTGTATCGGCTTGGCCGAGTTTGAGAACTATGTCGTACAGTTGTCGACAATGCACTCACGCGCGTCCAAGATGATGGCCGTCAAAGTGGCTGAGGTCGACGACATATTCCGAACCGCAACTTCGGTGGAATTCCGCGAAGCCATGGCGGCCGCTGGCAATGAACTACTGACTGTCTCGCAGGAAGGTCGGAATTTTGCCACCTATTGGGGCAATGGCGTTTTCCTACTGATACATGAAAGCAAGCCGGGTGTTTCCGCTGCCGAGTTGCAGCACAAACTTGCCAATCGCTTCGTAAAAGGCTCGCATGGCAGTGTTTCGGGTCGAGATTTCTCGTATCATGTTGGCGAAGTGGTCGCATTGCGCGCCTCGTCAAAGATGGAAGCTTTGTTCCTGATCGACAAGGCCGTTGAACTGGCAGACATTCCAAATGCTCCGGTTGCCCGGTTCGGCTAATCCAAGCCGAGCCCGGGAAAGCCATTTCCAAAACTCACTAAGAGTTCGCGCGTTCGCAGCCGCGCGGGCGGCTACAGGGACATACCGTGATCCAGTTTGATCATGTCGGCAGCTTTCTCACCGATCATGATCGAAGGCGCATTGGTGTTCGATGAGTTCACCGTGGGCATGATTGACGCATCCGCAACCCGCAATCCATCGATCCCATTGAAGCGCAGACGTGGGTCCAAAACCGCACCGTCATCCACCCCCATGCGGCACGTCCCGGCACAATGGTGCGAAGTTTTTGAGTGCACGCAAATAAAGTCGAAATAATCCTGATCTGTTCGAATATCCGGCCCTGGCAGTCGCTCGGCCAGAATAAAGGGCTTCAAAGCGTCTTGGGCGAGAATGCGTTGCACCAGCTTTAACCCACGGATCGACATCTCTCGATCATAAGGATCCGCCAGATAGTTCGGGTCGATCAAGGGCATCGCCATAGGGTCCGAACTTTGCAAACGCACTGTCCCGCGTGATCGTGGACGCAAGAAACATGCGTTGAGCGTGACGCCCCCGTTCGGCATCGCCTGAACCCCGGCCTCAATCCCTGTCCCCAGGCCCAGATGCATCTGTATGTCAGGCGAACGAGCCTGTGAATCGGCATACCAAAACCCTCCGGTCTCGAACAGACTCGACGCAACAGGGCCATTTCGCGTGAACACGTATTTCAACGCAGCCAGAGCCGAAAAGGGCAGCTTGGCAAATCGATCATACGTATGCGGACCGGTGACCTCGCAGATTGCGTATAGATCCAGATGATCCTGTAGGTTCGCACCAACCTGTGGCTGATCGTATGTGACTTTAAGCCTCAAAGACTCCAAATGATCGGCGGGGCCAATACCGGACAGTTGCAGAAGACGCGGTGATCCAATGGCCCCACAGCAAAGGATCACCTCGCGCGCCGCGGTCAGGACCGAGCCATCCATCATCTCTATCCCGGCCACCCGTCCATTTTCGACCACCAGTCGATGAACCTGCGCGCCGGTACGAATGGTTAGGTTTTGACGGTTGCGGTTCGGAGCAAGAAACGCCATCGCCGCCGAAGACCGACGTGCATTCCTCTGGGTCAGTTGGTAATAGCCTGCCCCATCCTGCTGATCACCATTAACATCGTACGTTTTGGGAATACCGACCTGCCCGGCGGCCTCGATGAAGGCATCGCAGATCGGCAAGGGCGCGACAGGCCTCGAGACTCCCAGCGGCCCGCCTTTGCCGTGGAACTCATCCTCGAAACTGTCGTTGTCTTCGGACTTGCGGAAATACGGCAAAACGTCGTTGTAACTCCATCCGACGCAGCCCATTTGTCGCCAATCATCATAGTCCTGCGCCGCGCCTCGGGTGTATATCTGCGCGTTAATGGAGGAGCCGCCCCCGATCACCTTGGCTTGGGTGTAAGGAAACACTTTGTTCTGCATGTGCCTCTGCGGCACGGTGGTCCATCCCCAACTGCCTATGCCCTTGGTCATCTTGGCAAACCCGGCAGGCAGATGAAAAAGCGGGTGCCGATCCGACGATCCAGCTTCAAGCAATAGGACCGTGGCCGAGGTATCTTCGGACAAACGCGCCGCTATCACCGACCCGGCCGAGCCCCCGCCGACCACTATAAAATCATACCCTTCGGGCATCACGGCGTGATCCGCATCTCACTTTCGGGATCGAATGCCACAGCCTTTTCCATGTTCACTGCAAAAGTGAAATCCTGCCCCGGCGCGACCTCGGCGTCCGACCGCATGCGAGCGATTACGTCCCGCCCACCCAACTGCATCGATACGAACGTGTCCGAGCCCGCCGGTTCGGTCACAACAATCCGATTGCCCATCTGAGCAATGTTCGAGGACTTGCGATCCGCCCCATCCATATCAGTGATCGTTTCAGGGCGAATGCCCAGCAGGATTTCGCGCCCGTCCCACGCGGCCAGGTTATCTTGACTGAACGGTAGCTGTGTCATTGACCCGTCATGGACGGCCACCTCGGCATGGGGTCGCCCGTTCAGCACCACCACTTTGGCCGGCACCACGTTCATCGCGGGCGACCCCATAAAGGTTGCTACAAAGATATTGGCGGGTGTGTCATAGATCTCTTGCGGCGTACCCAATTGTTGAACGTAGCCGCCGTTCATCACCGCGATGCGGCTGGACAGCGTCATCGCCTCGATCTGGTCATGGGTCACGTAGACAATGGTCGTGCCAAGATTCTGGTGCAGCTTCTTGATTTCCGTCCGCATGTCCACGCGTAGCTTGGCATCGAGGTTCGAGAGCGGCTCGTCAAACAGAAACACATCAGGGTTGCGCACCAAGGCCCGCCCCATTGCAACGCGCTGCCGCTGACCGCCCGACAACTGGCCGGGCTTGCGGTCCAGCAACTGCTCAATCTGCAACAGCTTGGCAACCTCGGCCATGGCCTTTTCACGTTCGGGCTTGGGCACGCCGTGCATCTCAAGCCCAAAGGTGATGTTCTGCCCAACGGTCATGTTTGGGTACAAAGCATAGCTTTGGAACACCATGGCGATGTTGCGGTTCGACGGGTGGACGCCGTTCATCACCTGATCCTTAATGCGGATTTCACCGCTGGTGATTTCTTCCAACCCCGCGATCATGTTCAGCAGGGTCGACTTGCCGCAACCCGAAGGGCCAACCAGCACCAGAAACTCGCCCTCTTGCACCGAGATATCGACCTTGTGCAAAACCTCGACCGCGCCATAGGATTTGGTCGCGTTGTCTATGTCTAGAAAACCCATGAGGTCTTATCCTTTCACCGAACCCGCCATCAGGCCGCGGACGAAATACCGACCGGCAACGATATAGACGAGCAGAGTTGGCAGGGCCGCCAAAATGGCCCCTGCGAAATGAACGTTGTATTCCTTTACCCCCGTGGATGACTGCACCAGATTGTTCAGCGCCACGGTCATGGGTTGGCTGTTGGCATCCGCAAATGAGGCCCCGAACAGGAAGTCATTCCAGATATTTGTGAACTGCCAGATGATCGACACCACGGCGATCGGTCCTGAACTGGGCAGCAGGATGCGCCAGAAGATCTGAAAGAACCCTGCGCCATCGATTTGTGCCGCCCGGATCAGCTCGGTCGGGAAAACGGCGTAATAGTTGCGGAAATACAGCGTGGTAAATCCGATACCATAAACCACATGCACCAGAGCAAGGCCCCATGTGGTGCCCGCCAGACCCATCAGGCCCAGCATCCGTGCCATAGGTATCAGCACGATCTGAAACGGGATGAAACAGGCAAACAGCATCAGTCCGAACAGGATGGTGTCATACTTGAACCGCCATTTGGTCAGCACATAGCCGTTCAGCGCCCCCAATATGGTCGAGACGATCACCGCCGGTACCACCATTTTGATCGAATTCCAGAAATAGGGCTTTAGCCCGGTCGGATCGACCCCGATCTGGGCCGAAGACCACGCCTTGAGCCAAGGCTCAAGCGTGAAGACCTGCGGCAGGTTCATCATGCCGCCGCCAGTGATCTCTTCCAGAGGTTTGACCGAGTTCACCAGCATCACATAAAGCGGCAGCATATAGAACAGGGCAAACAGCAGCAGCACCAGATAGATCAGAGTACGCGTGACGCGGCCCGTGCGAATTGCGGTGTCTTGCGAGGCTTGGCTCATCAGCGTTTCTCCCGCAATTCAGCGTACAGATACGGGATCATGATCGCCGCAATAGTCATCAGCATGATCGTGGCCGAAGCCGCGCCGATGCCCATCTGGTTCCGCGTGAAAGTATAGGAATACATGAAGGTCGCGGGCAGTTCGGTCGCGCGACCCGGCCCGCCACCAGTTAAGGCAATCACAAGATCAAAAGTCTTGATCGCAAGGTGGCTGAGGATCACGAAGGCCGACAGGAATGCCGGGCGCAATTGCGGGATGATGATCCGGCGATAGAGGTTCCAGTTCGATGCCCCGTCCATCTGCGCCGCGCGCAGGATTTCATTGTCGATGCCTCGAAGACCGGCCAGAAACATCGCCATAACAAATCCACTGGTTTGCCAGACAGCGGCGAGCACAACAGTATAGATCGCAAAGTCGCGGTTCTTTATCCAGTCAAACTCGAAATTGGTCCAGCCCCATGTTTGCATGACGTTTTCCAGCCCGATACCGGGGTCCAGAAACCACTTCCACGCGGTGCCGGTGACAATGAAACTCAGCGCCATGGGGTACAGGTAGATCGGGCGCAGCAACCCTTCGCCGCGGATTTTCTGATCAAGGAAAATCGCCAGCCCAAGCCCTATACAGGTGCAGATCACGATATAAAGCCCCGCGAAAATCCCCATGTTCTTCAACGAGATTTCCCAATGACTTAGCCGCCACAGTTTGTCGTAGTTTTCCCAACCAACCCAGCCATATGTCGGCAGAATACGGCTATCGGTAAAGGACAGGTAGACCGAGAACAAAATGAACCCGTAGACAAAGACCAGCATCATCGCCAGCGACGGCGACAAGACCAGCTTGGGTATCCAGTTCTGCAGACGAGTTTTGAAATCCGCGTCGGCCGATGAAGCCATGGCGCGCCCTCCTGCTTGGCGTATTGGGGAACCGGGGGCTTGTCACCCACGGTACGACAGGGCGATTTTCAGGCCGCCCTATCGAAAGGATCACAGGTGGATCACTTGGCGATCGAGACAGCGTCGACCAGCTCGGTCACAGCGGTTTCGCTGTCATATTCGCCGTTAAAATGCGCGGTCACCACGTCATAGATCGCGTTTTTCACCGATGCAGGTGCTGCATGGCCGTGCGCCATCGAACCGAACAGGTTGCCAGAAGACGCTGCGGCAGCCAGATCTTTCATGCCTTGCTGACCACAAGCGTCCAGATCGCTGCCATCCACGTCGGTCCGGGCCGGGACGGAACCCTTCACCTTGTTGAATGCAATCTGGAAGCTCGGCGACAGAATGGCGCTGGCCAACGCGGCCTGTTCGGCCGAAACCGAACCGCCTTGGTCGAACATCATGAACTGGTCGGCATTGAAGGTGACTTGATCTTGCGTACCTGGGAAACGGAAACACAAAAAGTCCTGCCCCGGAACTTTACCGGCGTTTAGGAATTCACCTTTGGCCCAGTCGCCCATCATCTGGAAACCAGCCTCACCGTTGATGACCATGGCGGTGGCCAGGTTCCAGTCGCGTCCCGAGAAGTTCTCATCCACGTTGTCGCGGACAAAGGCCATACGGTCGAAGGCTTCTTTCATGGCGTCACCGCCCAGCGTATCCTCGTCCAGATCGATAAAGGCGGCCTTATAGCCGTCCGGCCCCAGCGTGGACATTGCAATCGCGTCAAACACGGTAGCATCCTGCCACGCCTGACCGCCATGCGCGATCGGAGTGACCCCGGCCGCTTTCAGTGTTTCAACCGCCGAAACGAACTCATCCCAGTTGGTAGGTTGCGCGATACCGTTTGCATCCAGAACCGCCTTGTTCGCCCAGACCCAGTTGGTCGAGTGCACGTTCACCGGAGCCGCAACCCATTTGCCGTCGCTCTTGGCGAAGGCTTTAAGCGCATCCGGGACCACATCGTCCCACCCTTCTTTCGCGGCGACTTCGTTCAGGTCTGCCAAGGCACCCTGATTGGCCCAATCCAGAATATCAAAGCCCAGGGCCTGAACGGCAGTCGGTGCATTGCCAGCCGTGACACGGGCGCGCAAAACGGTCATTGCCTGCTCACCGCCGCCACCAGCAACCGGCATATCGGTCCATCCGATACCTTGCCCAGACAGGTCGTCCTTAAGTACGTTCAGCGCGGCAGCTTCACCACCCGAGGTCCACCAGTGCAGAACCTCGACATCTTCAGCTTGCGCCAGGCTGGTCGTAGCCAGTAGCCCTGCCACAATCAGAGACTTCGTCTTAAGCAGATTACGCATTCTTGTTTCCTCCCTAAATGCGATATCATTGAACGGACCTTTTGCAGGCCCTTTGTCTTACGTGTTGCATTACCCAACTGTCCCAGACATCGCCGGGACGAAGGATCGCCCAACTTACCTCGAAGACAAAACGAACAAGTCATGTCCGCTGTCCCTCCCGCGTCTGACTGGCCCTATGAGGTCAATTCAACCAGACTTTGATCCATCAGGCCCCGCTTCTGAACGGCGGGCGCTTCAAAGCAAAAATGACATCGTCACCCTGATCTCTGCCGATGGACTGTAAGCGCTATCATTGGTCACCAAGAATGGTTCGTCCAGTGTTTTCATAGACAAGCTGGGCATAACCGATGCAGGCAACCGCTCTGTGCTGTCTGGAAAAGACCGAAGAATGACCGGTTGGTCCGACACCTTACATCGCCACACAACTTCCAACGGAGTTATAATCACGCGAAATCGGGCCGCATTGGATGTTGCGGTTAATCGGAAATCCGAGTGGTTTAATTACAAGGTGTGCAGATTGCGATAAGGCGCGCGTTTGACCAACGCTTCAACCTATGTGCGCAAGTGGCGGTGCTGTCAGACGAATTCGAACCAGTCTCAGTGTGCCGCGGAAACCGCTAACCTATCCGGAACAAAGTTGACGCCACTCGCTAAGAGCGGCGGCGCGGGTCAGCTTGAAGGTGTCTCGACTGGCTAACGATCTTTCCTGGTTGAAGTGGTTGCAAACGGAGGAATGGACGGAGGCGAATTTCTGTAAACTTCGCATGTGCCTGAAACGCAGCATCGCGCGTTCGCGTCGTCGAAACGGCAGGTGCGAGTTCTCGACTCGGTTGTTGAGCCACCTGCCCGTCTGCTGTTTTTCGGTAGCGCCAAGCTCTCTGAGAGCGGCCTGGTACGACGCGAAGCGATCCGTGACGACGGTTTTTGCTTTACCGTGCCGCTTCATCAATTTCTTGAGGAATTTCAGTGCTGCAGCTTTGTTTCGGCGTTTGGTGACAATGGCTTCCAGCACCTCGCCTTCATGATCAACGGCCCGCCAGAGATAGTGTCTCTTGCCATTCACCTTCACGAAAACCTCGTCAACGTGCCACTTCCATTTTGAAAAGGCTCGGAGTTGCTGAACCCGTTTTCTTCGGATCTCTGATGCAAACATAGGGCCAAACCTGTTCCACCAATATCGGACAGTTTCGTGGCTCACGTCGATGCCTCGCTCATGCAGCAGATCTTCGACATTCCGAAGCGAGAGTGGGAAACGGACGTACAGCATCACCGCCAGGCGGATGATCTCGGGGCTGGTTTTGAAATACTTGAAGGCGGCAGGTTTGGTCATTCCCAGACGCTACGAAACCGCCCTGCCCCGCTCAAGCAAAGTTCTTCTGACAAGACCCTTTCGACAACGTTGATGCGACGGTTCCGTTGGACAGGCAAAAAATAACCTTCAAGCTCGTTTATGACGTAACGCAATCCGAGGCGACGTTCGAAGACAAGGAAAATGTACGAAAAACATTCACGCAGTTGACTGGCTTAATGAAGAACTTCCATTATGCAGCGGACGGCACGCCCGAATACAAAGACACTTGGGAGCAGGTGCGAGAGTTGTGTCGAGAGAAATTTGGCGTTTAGGTTCCGGTCGCGGTAAAGTAAAGTCGAGATGATGCTGTCAGACCGACCCAAACTCGTCTCTACTAGGCCGGCACTGCTGTTATTTATCCTGAACTAAGTTCGCGCGCCTTGGGAAAACCGACGGCACTTGGCAGTCCGAAAGTGTCTTGGCTTGATGTATCTTTGTATTTTTCAAGAGGGTTCTCGATTGAAAGCACGCACTCTTTCTCGACCCGATACACTAGAAACCACCAATTGTCCGTGCAGCTCGAGATCTTTTTGTGGCGCGTAGCAGTCGCTTTCTCATCAATCGTATGAAGGAATGGGTTCAGCTGGAAGTTGATGAAACGTCACTTTTGTGGATACCAGAACCGTCTCCGCCGGAATCGTCCGTTCGGAAAAGCGCAGGCGCGATTGCGGCAAGCATGATTGCAACAAGCGGATTCAGCAGGTTGAAAAATGCAAAGGGCGCGTAAGTGGCCGTTGCAACTCCGAGTGTAGCAGCCATGTAGGCACCACAGGAATTCCACGGGATTAACGCGGACGTGACAGTCGCACTGTCGCCAACAGTGCGGGATACAGCGGTCTTTGACAGCCCGCGTTTGATAAAAGTTGAGCGGAACATCCGACCAGGCAATACAATTGCAATGTACTGATCAGAAGCGAGCAAATTGGTACCGATGCATGCCCCAACCAAGGCCGCAACGAGCGCGACAACGGACTTTGCTGCGTCCACAATCGGCTTCAAAATTCGTTCAAGAACACGAGTTTTTTCAACTACGCCGCCAAAAGCCAGTGCCGTCAGAATAAGCCAAATTGTGATTAGCATGCTTTCCATTCCCCCACGCGAAAGCAACTCGTCAATTCCGGGCCGACCTGTATCTGAGATGTAGCCATTGGCCATGGCTGACCAGACACCTTTCAATAGGCCCAACGTAGTCGGCAGGTTTTCGGCATCCGCAAACTCGATCACCCGTTCTGGAAGCAAAACGACAGCCACAATGCCTCCTATAAGTGCGCCCAAAAAAATGGTGGTAAAAGGAGGCCAACGTGTAATTGCCAAAACAAGAACGAAAATTAAAGGAATGAAGGGCACAACGCCCACGTTGTATTCGGCAGCAATTGCCTCAGTAATAGGCGAAGCGTCATATTCCTGCGGGCTGCCAAGAAACCAGAAAATTGCCAGAGTAATCAGAAGGGTCGGCCCTGAAGTCCAGAATGCGGCCTTAATGTGCTCATACAAATCGGCGCCCGAGGAAATTGCTGCCAGGTTGGTAGCGTCTGAAAGCGGGGATGATTTATCTCCGAAGTAAGCACCGGATATCACCGCGCCCGCCGTGATTGCCGGATTGAGTCCGATGGATGATGAGACACCCATCAATCCAATTCCAATCGTTCCTGCGACAGTCCATGAGGATCCAATGCAGAGGGCGACGACGGCACATATAACCGCCGAAGTCATATAGAAATAATCCGGCTGCAGAACTTTTAGCCCCCAATAGACCATGGCAACCAGAGTACCTGACATTGCCCACGTACCGATCAGTGATCCAACCGCGAGCAGAATAAAGATAGCGGTGATGCCAGTTGTGACACTTTGGACTGCTGCTTCACGCATTTCTTCTAGTGAGTAGCCGTTTTGATGCCCGATCCAAATTGCAACGAGCGCGCAAAATACTAACGCAATCTGATTGGGGCCGGATGCCGCTTGCTCTCCATAGAGGGAGTAAGCCGTCGCAAGGAGAACGACTAACACTGCGACCGGCACTAGCGCTTGTGTTAAAGAAGGTATTTTTCCGTTCATTTCTGATCTATTCGGTCATGCCTCTAAGTCGCTTGTCTCACGCATGACAAAGTTTGCCCAAATTGGCCATTTTCGGCCAAAATTGTGCGTCATGCGAGCGCACTATCCGTTTTAGCTTGCTCCAGACTAGTACAATTATAGTTTAGTAAACAAATTTCCAAAACCTATGTTTCCAATATGGGGTTGACCAAGATGTTTCTACGCAAGCTATACACTCTGATCTTGTTTCTGCCATTCTTTGCTGTTCCTGCATTTGCTCAGGACACCATCGAAAACTATATCCGCGAGTATCCCAACCAGGAACAAGTGCGCATGATGCAGCGCTGGCTTGAAACCAACGAGCCGGGCAGTTTTCAGTTCACGGGACTCGTCGACCCCACCGATGACACGGTGATCACGCCGCAGGCGACAGTGAATTACGGCTATAACTGGTTCAGCCTTTCCGAGGGGCCCGCGATCATCCGCACGCCGCGATACGACCGCTACTTCTCAGTGTCGATTTTCGACATGAAGCACAACATACCAGGCGTCATTGTGAACCCAGAATTGCCGATCCTGCTATACCGGCCTGGGCAAACCTTGCCCGAAGGCGATTTTCACAAACTGGCCCTTGAAACCGACCAAGGGCTTGCGTTCACCCGAATGGTCGTGGTCGACAATCTTGACGAAGTCATGGCACTGAGCGGTGAAATCGTGATGGAAGGTGGTCAGGGCGACATGGACCGCGACGTGCAGCGATTTTCGCCTGAGACCGAGGCGGCTGCACTGACGCTGATCGAAACCGCCGTGCCACTGGTGGATACTGACAAGATTTTCGGGTCGGTTTCAGGTGATGTGGGAGAAATTCACGCTGCTGTAGGAGTGTTTCAGGGACAGCTTGGCACGCCGTCCAACGTGGTGAGGTACGGCCTACTGGCGTTTGACGAAAACGGCCAGCCTTTTAACGGTGATGACACATACGTTCTGACCGTGCCTGCAAACATCGTCGAAGACGGTGGTTATTTCTCCGTTACGGTTTATGCGTCCGCCAATAAGCTACTGATCCCGAACGACAAGGGCATCTACGATCAAACCAGCTATACAGCGGAGCCGAATGAAGACGGCACCTATACCGTGACGCTCAGCCCGTCCGGCGAAGGGCAGAACGGTATTCCGACCGGAACACCGTTTTATGGCGTCCTTCGCGCCTATGTTCCGGTTCCCGGCACTGACTTGACAGTCGAGGTTGAAACAAAATGAAAAACGCATCCAAGAAGTTTCACAAGATTGCTGCCGCCCTGTTTTGCAGCACTCTGATCGCACCGCCGTCATTGGCGGATATCCCGGATATAGACAGTTCCGGCTGGTCCACAGATCCGAACGATTACGGGATGAGCGCCGCCGAATATATCAACGCAGACAGCCGGGCGTTCTTCGCGAACTTCATGGGTCGCTCTGGCATCAACCAGTTCTTTCACTTCACGAACCTGTCCACCGCCGACGACCGCTGGGTCGTCTCGCCCAATAACGACACCATCTATTCGATTGCGATTGTTAATACGCGACAGGGGTTCACGCTGGATGTGCCAGATGTGGGCGACAGGTTCCTATCGATCCAGATCATTACGGAAGACCACATGACTCCGTTCTACCTGTACGGGGACGGTCAATACACATTCTCGTCCGAGGAGTTCGAGACCGATTTCGTCGCCGTTGGCATTCGGACCGGAACAGATGCTACGCCTGACGATGTGCGTGTGGTGACCGAAGAACTCCAACCACAGTATGCAATTTCAGGTGCCGCGTCAGAGGATAATCTGCAGAGCTTTGACGCGGAGGTACTTGAAAGGGTGCGCGCAGCCCTGCTGGCGGAGTATTCCAAACTGCCTTCATCGTTCGGTGCGATGCAGAAGCGGGTCGCCGATGTCGAGGACTGGGAGTATTTCACCTATGTCACGGCAGGCGCCTGGGGTTTGTCGGCAGACGAAAACGCAATGTACGCTATTGGTGGTCCTGAAAACGCGGTGGGAGGCACTTGTTATACGGCAACCTTCGCGGAAGTGCCGGTCGATGCATTCTTTTCCATCACGGTGTATGGTCCGCAGAAATACCTGATGTCGGACACGGATAACATCGTCAGCTCAAACCAGGGCGTTGTCAGCAACGACGACGGCTCGTTTGACGTTGCATTCGGTGGCGAGGACTGTCGCGGACTTGCACCTAACTTTGCCTTCACGCCTGAAGATGGTTGGAACCTGCTACTTCGGGCATATCGCCCGGATGTCGAAGAGTTTCGAGCCTATCGTGTTCCGGATATTGTTCCAGCGGAATAAAGGCCTTAGTTTGGGTTGTATCACTCTATGAAGCCTCTTTTCCAGCACGATCGTCTAGTCCAAAACCGGCTAACTTGCAGGACTGACAATGAACAGACTCCCGATGTCAAAAGCTATTGCTTTGGCTATACCGCCCACCGGCTCCAGAAACCGTCGTGCCAATGGGCCAGTGACCCTCTATGCGCTAACAATCAAACTGGACTAGTCAGATCAGGCTGCTCATCGCCCCATAGCGTCGCTTATCCCGTGAGGACACTTTCGTCAGAGCCAACATGAACTCCAATACGACCCTTTTGGCGACATCCCTTGTTGTTATCACCGCCGCAGGCCTTTGGGGCATTCTCGACCCCGGCGGAGCCTTAAACACATCGCGCGCGCTTGTAGAGGTCTCATTTGAAAGCCGTGGCTGGTTCATAATGCTGGCTGTCACGGGCCTGTTGTTTTTCTGTATAGCAGTTGCGGTTTCTCCGCTCGGTCTAGTGCGGTTAGGGAAAGACGAGGACAGACCTGAGTTTTCGACGCCTGCATGGCTTGCGATGTTGTTTTCAGCCGGCATGGGCGTGGGATTGCTATTCTGGGCTGCCGCCGAACCCCTTACGCATATCACGTTTGCGCGCGACTACCTCCCGGAACCGGAGGCCGCAAACGAAGCACTGACAACAACACTATTTCATTGGGGTCTTCACGCCTGGGGTATTTATACCGCCACGGCGCTTTGTATCGCCTATTTCGCATTTCGGCGCGGTACAGCCATGATGATGAGTGCGCCTTTACGCTTTCTGTTCCCGGGAGAGCGTTGGGCCAGTGTTGTTGGCTGGTTTGCTGACTTTGCGGCAATAACCGCCATCGCCATAGGTGTCGGTGGCTCCATTGCTATGGGTGTATTCCAGGTTGCTGATGGTATCGACATTCTGAGCAGCGGAGACGGTGCGAGCGTCTGGCTGACCAGTGTGGTTTTTGTCGCTCTTGTTGTGTGCTTCCTACCGCCGCTGATGGTCGACCTTGGAGCGGGTATGTCGCGGCTGTCAAATCTGGCCATGATCCTCGCTGGTTTGTTGCTGGCGTTTGTCGTTCTTTTCGGGCCTACGCAATTTCTCATGAATTCTGTGCTCAGCAGTTTTGGCGACTACATTGCCGAGGTCATTCCGCGCGGGTTTCAGACCTTCACCTTTTACGACGACGGATTGAACCGATGGTTCAAGGACTGGACGCTCACCTACATGGTTTGGTGGATCGCATGGGGTCCGTTCGTCGGCGTGTTTATCGCCCGCATATCCAAAGGCAGGACGATCCGGGAGTTCGTCCTGGGTGTGCTGGTTGTTCCTACAGTGTTTTCGATGATTTGGTTCGGTGCGTTCGGAGGGATCGGAATGTTCGATACGCTGTACGGGACCGGTGAATTGATGACGGTGACGCAAACGAACATCGACAGAGTGACGTTCGAATTACTTGCGCGGCTACCTTTGTTCGAAGTCACAACCCTTGTGACAATTCTTGCCGCTTTTCTTTTTATCGTAACCAGTGTGGTCAGTGCGGCCTTTGTTCTAGGCACCTTCTCAACGGGCGGCAATCCTGAACCCGCCCCGCGCATCCGGTTGATCTGGGGCATTCTGTTGGGTTTGCTGGGGGCCGCGATGATCGTGTCCGGCTCTATTGATGCCGTCCGCAGCATGATTGCACTTGGTGCCCTGCCCTTTGTCTTTATCCTGCTTTTATTGGTGACCTGCCTCGCCCGCGCCTTGAAAGATGAGCTCAATGCTGACCGGTGATCTGATCAACACTGTTATGAATATCTCTGCCTTTTGCTTTCTGGGAGCTCTGGTTTGGGTCTTTGCCAAACCCTCCAAACGCGACAAGGACGACCTCTAAAAGTTCAAAAACACCTGAACGATTAGAGCGTTCACCAAATCCACGAAGAATGCGGAGACACGCAGCAGGGTAATGACGGCAAGGGGCGCCGGACCATACCGTTTGGCAACCGAGGACATATTGGCAATCGCTGTTGGCGTTGCACCGAGCACGAAACCAGCAAAACCGGAGCTGAGGACTGCGGCTATGTAATTGCGACAAAGCCCGACAAACAATACCCCGGGAATAAAGGCTATGGCGACGACGACTTGCATGAGAAGAATAACAAACAGCGTGAGCCCGAGATCCGCGAGAGTCCATAATTGCGTACTCATCAAGGACATGGCGAGGAACACAGACAGGCAATAGTCCGAGATGATTGTGAGAGCGGCGGTGAGAAAGTCGTCCACGGTAGCGGCGGGATGACCCTGCTGCGGGCGGCGTAAAAGTCGTCCATCTTTGCCCTTCTTTTCGTAACGGGGGGGCGGGAGGATCTTTTCCGTGGATTTGTATCGTAGAGTTCGTCTGGCCTGTGCCGAGGGTATGAGTCAGCGAGAAGCGGCCCGACATTTCGGGATATCTCGTGACAGCGTTCGCAAGATTTTGGCGTTTTCGGTCCCACCTGGTTACCGGCGGTCAGCACCGATCCGGCGGCCCAAGTTGGATGGCTTCACTGGGATCGTTGATCAGTGGCTGTCGGAAGATCGGCAGCGACCGCGCAAACAGCGGCATACGGCCAAGCGGATCTTCGAGCGACTGCGCGATGAGCATGGCTTCGAGGGTGGTTACACCATCATCAAGGATTATGTTCGGGAACATGGTCGACGGCATCGCGAGATGTTCGTACCGCTTAATCATTCACCCGGCCATGCTCAGGCCGACTTCGGCGAACCGGTTGTTGTGATCGGTGGCATTGAACAGAAGGCCCGCTTCTTTGCCTTGGACCTTCCACATAGCGATGCCTGTTACGTCCGGGCCTATCCGGCGGCGACCGCGGAAGCCTGGATGGATGGCCACGTCCATGCCTTTAGGTTCTTCGGGGCCGTTCCGAAGTCGATCCTGTACGACAACGACCGGTGCCTTGTGGCGAAGATCGAGCCCGACGGAACTCGCAGGCGCGCGCGGCTGTTCAGCGAGATGCTGTCCCACTACGTGATCCGGGACCGCTACGGGCGTCCTGGCAAGGGCAACGACAAGGGGTCCGTCGAAGGGCTGGTTGGCTATTCCCGGCGCAACTTCATGGTGCCGGTCCCGAGTCTTCCGACCTGGGATGCCTTCAACGACTGGCTCGAAGAGCAGTGCCGGAAGCGCCAAAACGACAAGCTGCGCGGGCACAATGAGACGATTGGAGAGCGGCTTCAACGCGATCTGGAGATCATGGCGCCGCTCCCCGCCCGGTCCTTTGACGCCTGTGACCAGGCATCGGGCCGGGTCAGTTCCCTGTCGCTGCTGCGCTATAAGACCAACGACTATTCCGTGCCGGTTGCTTACGGCCATCGCGATGTCTGGATCCGCGCCTATGTTGACCGTGTGGTCATCGGATGTGGTGGGGAGGTCATCGCGCGGCATGTTCGCAGCTACGACCGCGAGGACATGGTCTTCGATCCAGTTCATTACCTGCCGCTGATCGAGAAGAAGATAAACGCTTTCGAACAGGCGGCTCCGCTGGCCGGATGGGAGCTTCCCAAGGCGTTTGATACTCTCCAGAAGCTGATGGAGGCACGCATGCTGAAAGCTGGGCGGCGCGAATACGTGCAGGTCCTACGGCTGCTCGAAAGCTTCGAGATGGAGGAGGTTCATGCTGCCGTGAAGACGGCTCTCCAGATGGGAGCAATCAGCTTTGATGCCGTGAAGCATCTGGTGCTGTGCCGGGTGGAGCGGCGGCCGCCGAGGCTCGATCTGGATGTCTACCCGTTCCTGCCACGGGCTAAGGTGGCGACGACATCTCCGGCCAGCTACATGTGCCTGACAACAGGTGCCTCGACATGACGGAGACACCACAGATCCTGCTGAACCACCGACTCAAAAAGCTGAAGCTGCCGACCATCCTGCGGGAATACGACAAGCAGGCTCGGCTCTGCGCTGCCGAAGGGAGAGATCACGTCCAGTTCCTGGCCCGTCTGATCGAGCTCGAACTCATCGACCGGGAGCGGCGGATGATCGAACGCCGGATCAAGGCCGCGAAATTCCCCGCGACCAAGAGCCTCGACAGCTTCGATTTTGCCGCGATCCCAACCCTCAACAAGATGCAGGTGCTGGAACTGGCGCGTGGTGAATGGATCGACCGCGGAGAGAACGTCATCGCTCTCGGCCCCAGCGGCACCGGTAAGACCCACGTGGCGCTCGGCCTCGGTCTGGCCGCCTGCCAGAAAGGCCTGGCGGTTCGCTTTACTACTGCCGCGGCCATCGTGCACGAGTTGATGGAAGCCCGTGACGAGCGCCAGCTCCTACGCCTTCAGAAACAGCTGGTGAAGCAGAAGCTCCTGATCATCGACGAGTTGGGCTTCGTGCCCCTCAGCAAGACCGGCGCCGAACTGTTGTTCGAACTGATCTCTCAGCGATACGAGCGCGGCTCGATCCTGATCACCTCGAACCTGCCCTTCGACGAATGGACGGAAACCTTCGGTTCCGAGCGTCTCACCGGTGCCTTGCTCGACCGGTTGACCCACCATGTCAGTATCCTGGAGATGAACGGAGGAAGCTATCGTCTCGCACAGAGCAAGGCCCGGCAGAACTCCTAAGGCACAGAAGAGATTGGTCCTGACGGACCAAGACGCCTTGGCAACCGCCAGCTATTTGGGAGCGCGTTTGCCAAGGCGCCGGTCAACCAAACAGTGGACGACTTTTGCTCCGCCCAATGGCCGGTTATTACGCCGTTGACATTGGATACCGAATTGGTGACCAATCCGGACGGTAGCGTGGACATTTACTTCGGTCCGGAAGCGCCAGAAGTGAAAGGAGGCAATTGGGCCCCAACGGTCGCGGGACGTGACTATTTTCTTCTATTCCGCTTCTACGGACCCACGGGCCCTTTTTATGACAAATCTTGGGTTCTTGGTGATCTGGAGAGAGTAGAGTGAACAGTATTGCCGTCGAGAACAAGGCTCGGAGCGCGAACATGGATGCTACCAGAGCAAGAAACCCACATCTTTTCCAAATGCCTATAGGGAGGCGAAATTGAGAAAATTAGAAGCCGCAAGAAACTGTTTTAAGGTGCGCCCGGATAACCGTTCCAGAACAAGAACAAGTGTGGCTTTTGTCGCTGGCATCGTTTCGTTGATGAGTGCTGATCTGGCCTTTGCGCAAGAAGAAAGCGATTTGGCCAGAGCCAATCGCGAAATTGCCAACCCTCTGACAAACAACACGCTTTTTATCTTCGAGTCAGACACTTTTCGTTTGCGCGGTGACATCACGGATGACGACAAATGGGGCAATGTCACTATTATTGAGCCTCTTATTCCATTTGCGATTGGTGACACCGGCTGGACGTACATCATGCGACCAATTGTGCCTTTAGCTTTTTCTGTCGATACCCCGGAAGCTGGACCATCGGGTGTGAGTTTTGATAGTAATTCTGGCTTGGGCGACATTGGATTACTGAACTTGTTTACGCCGGGCATGAATGCCAAAGGATTTCAGTGGGGGATTGGGGCAACTGTACAGGCTCCGACAGCCACCGATGACGCACTAGGCTCGGAAAAATGGACGATCGGCCCGTCTGCAATACTTGTAAAAAACACTTCGTTGCTGCGCCCCAGAGACTTTACTATGGGCCTTTTGATGCAAAACTTCTTCTCCTTCGCCGGCGACGATGATCGTGAAGACGTGGACCGAACAACACTTCAGTACTTTGGCACTTGGTCGATTACGGACCAATGGGGTCTTTTGACGGCACCAACCATAGTTTGGGACAGAACTCGAGACGACGAATGGTCTGTGCCTGTGGGTATGGGCGTGTCCTATACAACTAGGCTTGGCTCTAAAGGTATTCCCACACGTTTCGTTCTTGAGGGTCAGTACTTTGTTGAACGACCTGATGACTTCTCTGCTGACTGGAACATCCGGTTCGCCATGGCGATGTTCTTGCCGAAAGGCGGCAGGTAAACTTTGCAGTAAGTGCATCTGCCCTGTCTGAAAACAACGATGAAATCTGGAGATCAACTTTTGACAAGGAGTCAATATTATGAAGACAAAAAGTATCGCAGCGATTATTGCATCTGCATCAATCGGCGTCTCTCTGGCTGGTCAAAAGCTCGTCCTTACTCAAAGCGGCTCATAAGAAACGCGTCATTGTAGACATCTCCATCATGCGACGGCATCGTGTTGTACGTTTGCCGTTCGCTTCAGATGGTGGATATATACTTGCGCGTCAAAAAAATCCAATGGGCTGGATACTTGATGATCGGTTTTCAATTTATTGTCGAAAGGATTACGACTATTCCGAAACTCGGTCTTGTGATGGAGAGCCACTAATGAAATGGACTAAGCCGACGTGAAGTATATTCGCTGTTTCGCAAACAGAAGAAACAACTTTCTATCGACATTTCGTCTCGCAATGATCGTGGGAATCGCATCCGGCTCGCCGGCTGTTTCTGAAGATGCCGCCCTCAATTGGTCTCCAACCTCAACGAGAAGCATGAGCGCGTCACCTTGGCAATTCTCCGGCGCTATCTACGCTTGGTTGCCAAACGCACCTGCAGACATCACCGTTGGCGGTCGCACGTTTACGTTCGATGAAAACATAGACACCATTCTGGACTCCGCGCTCTTGGCCTTCGAGGGCGAGCTCTCTGCGCGGAAAGGTCCGCTTGGTCTATTTTTCGCAGCCATTTACTACGAAGGCGAGTACGACGACACAGCCATAGGCCCGCTTGGAATAACTCGGCAAAACGAGTTGGAAGAAAAAGCCTGGTTGGTAAACTATGGTCTCTCATATGAGATCGGAACCTTATCATTCGGGGGCGCACCAGATGCGACCAGGGTTGCTGTCTCGCCTTTCGTCGGTGGTACATATTTTCATGACGAAGTGTCTTTGACGGTCACTCCTGGTTTTCTATCTCCGCAGTTCGATTTTGACACCACGGTCGAATTTCACACACCTGTCGTGGGCTTGGATACACTCTGGAGTTTTTCAGACAAATGGGGTGGCAGAATACGAGCGCACTATGGCGGCTTTGGCGGAATTGATGGTGTAGAAGACACATGGGAGGTTATCGCCGGTTTGACTTATGCAACTGAAGCGTGGGGTAGAAATGGTAGATGGTACGCAGGATGGCGCCACACTGACATTGACTACCGCAGTGGCGCCGCTGACCTGGCTTTGGAAATAAGCGGACCGTTCTTCGGGTACGAGGTCGACTTTTAGAACAACTGGATCAAGCACGGCATAATTTTGGCAGAAGGAAAAAAATGTTGATCAAAGCAGAAACACAGAAACACTTTACTGCAAAAAGCATACTTTGCTCTATCGCCTTAAGCTTGCTTGCGGCGTTGCCCGTATCTGCTCAGAGCAGTTCAGACGATGCTGCACAAGCCAACAACCCTTTGGCTAATTTCACGGCATTCAACATCCAAAATTACTATATTGATGAATTCACCGGTCCAGGGGATGAAGATGGCAATCAGCTTGTGCTGCGGTACGCTCAGCCTTTTAGTATAGGCAACTCCAACTGGCTGCTGCGTGCGTCTTTGCCTTACAACAGCTTTCCAGTTGGGCCGGGTGGTTCTACGGAAAGCGGGATCGCTGATTTTGATGTTTTTGCTGCCTACCTGTTCGATACAAAAGATCCAGCTATCAGCTTTGGCCTTGGACCTCAGATTGTAGTCCCAACTGGTGACGACGATGTCGCAGCATCGCAATGGCAATTGGGCTTTGCCAACGTGATGTTCAATGCGCGATCCCCAAAACTCCAGTTCGGCTATCTATTGACTTGGCGGTATGGCGTTGGCAGCCTTGACGGAAACGATCGGGTCAATGCCGGTGCGTTTCAACCGTTCGCTTTCTACCAGCTGGGTAACGGATGGTACACGGGAGGCGCCCCGGTATGGAGCGCAAACCTTGAGAACGGCGACTACTCTATTCCTCTCGGCATCCGTCTAGGCAAAGTTTTCAAAAGGGGATCAACCGTATTCAACGTATTTGCTGAACCTCAAATTTCCGTTGCAGACAGCGGGGTAGGACAGCCTGAAAAGCAAATCTTTCTGGCTGTAAATATGCAGTTCAAGTGATTAATACTTAGAAAACTGAGTAAATGCTGTCATACAGATGTCGTTGCCGCAAGGCGGCGGTCGAAACATCAGATCATGAATCCCGGGACTCATTCGCTGCAAAGCGCAGCGTACTGGCTGTTCTACCGGCTGCTTTGGGCTCAAAGCCGTCATCCGACGGCATTAGCGATTAGACCGGTTTGTGGTTGCGAGCGGTCATTGGGGCCGCTCTCAGGATTGGTCCGACATCGGCCCTCCCAGTACTATTCAACGAGTTTTCAAGCTTGACGCTGAGGTTCTACCGCCGTCTGATCCGCTCGCGACGGCGCTCGCGACGTTCGATGTTTATCTGATGATCATGGCCTAGCGCCCGATAGAACCCCACTTCCTTGGACCAGTTCACAAAGTGGGCAAAGCTGTCGACCTGATCGTCGTTGCGTCCGCGTGGAAAGGATTGAAGCTCTCGTTTGAACACCGGCAGCCAGGGTGCATCTGCAGGCAGATAAACCTTGCCCTCTTCGACAGGACCGCAAGCGGACTGGAACCGGGTTTCCTTGTCCTTGTCGGGTTTAATGCGTTCGTAGCGCCGACGGTCATCACGAAACAGCTCGTCCAAAAGGTGCTGTCAGACGAATTCGAACCAGTCTCAGTTTGCCGCGGAAACCGCGAACCTATCCGGAACAAAGCTGACGCCACTCGCTAAGAGCGGCGGCGCGGGTCAGCTTGAAGGTGTCTCGACTGGCTAGCGATCTTTCCTGGTTGAAGTGATTGTAGACGGAGGAATGGACGGAGGCGAATTTCTGTAGACTTCGCATGCGCCTGAAACGCTGCATCGCGCGTTCGCGTCGTCGAAACGGCAGGTGTGAATTCTCGGCGCGGTTGTTGAGCCACCTGCCCGTCTGTTGTTTTTCGAACGCGCCTATTTCTCTGAGCGCAGCCTTGTAGGAAGCGAAGCGATCTGTGAAGACCTCCTTGGCGCAACCGTGCCGTTTCATCAATTTCCTGAGGAATTTTAGTGCTGCAGCCTTGTTTCGGCGCTTGGTGACAACTGCTTCCAGCACTTCACCTTCGTGATCTACTGCACGCCACAGATAATGTCGCTTGCCATTCACCTTTACGAAAACCTCGTCCACGTGCCACTTCCATTTCGAGAACGCGCGCAGCTGCTGCACACGCTTCCGTCGGATCTCAGCTGCAAACATTGGACCAAACCTGTTCCACCAATATCGGACGGTTTCGTGGCTCACGTCGATGCCTCGCTCGTGCAACAGATCTTCGACATTTCGAAGCGAGAGCGGGAAACGGATGTACAGCATCACCGCAAGGCGGATGACCTCGGGACTGGTTTTGAAGTACTTGAAAGAGGCAGGTTTGGTCATGGGCAAAAGCTACGCAACCGTCCTGCCTGCCTCAAGACAAGTTCTTCTGACAAGACCAGCGCTAAGACGAGTTTTTCTGGCAAGTCGCTACCAATTATTCATCTTTTTCATAAACTATAAATGGCGTTCTCTTAGCGACTTTGTCGTACAGAACTCGACCGGGATAATTAAATTCTTGAGTTGTCCAGTAGGTGGTCGGAACACCGTCCTGCTTGGCGATCTGGAAGACAGTTTCGATTAGAGCTCGACCAACACCTTTTCCTCTAACCTGCTGATCAGCGAAGAGATCCATCAAATAACAGGTATCCTCCACCGACCACATGAACCTATGGTAAAGGTAGTGCGCTAGTCCAACCGGTTTCCCTTCTAACTCAGCGATGAGGCAATTGTATTCACCTGCATCTGTTGACAACAATCTGTTGAACGAAACCTCGTAGACTTCTTCTGAGACAGAGGTCTCGTAGAAATCCAAGTATGCCGTCCATAAGCGCCGCCACTCTTCGTTGTCTTTCAATTCAAGCGGACGGATGATTAAGCCTTCCGGCATGGGTGATTTCTCCTGCGTTCCCTTGAGTGCGTACAACCGAGATCGTCCAGCGCAGTCAAATCGGCTGCTGCCGGACATCCAGACGATCATGTCTAAGTGGAATGTCCTCATCCACTGCTTCGTCCAATTCCTGCGCGTATCGATGGCCTGAATAAACCGCCGCCGCAATTATCGCCGGAGCGTCGCAATCTCCTATGCGACGAAGGCTGAACGGCAAATCCTCGGAACTCGCCCGCCCCAGTAATCCCCTGTAGAGACCATCATTTGGCTTCCGAGCAGTAACCATCACTATGTTGGCAACCGGAACATTCACATTTGGACCGCCATAGGCGCACTCCAACTCTGCGATTTCGCCATCAAATTGCTTAAGCGACTTTGACGGCAGGACCTCGACCCCTAAGCGAAGCAAATGCCTTCTGATGCGCCAACGTTCGGACGTATTTCTTGCCCAGTCAGAAACACTGTCAAACGGTGTGACCAGCGTGACGGCATGTCCCTGCGTTCTGATTTTTTCAGCAACAACACTGGCCATGTAGTAGCCATCACCATCAAAAACGAGCGTTGGTCCAATGGGAAGATTCCCATCCATGATGTCATCGGGAGTAAAGACCCGACCTAAGGCTGACCCTTTTGCGACCGGGGCGAAACGTTCTTCGTCAAAATGCTCTTTTCGCCAAGTCGCGCCGGTTGCGATCGCAACGTGGTCAGCATCGACGGCCAAGATATCGTCAACTGTCAGCGGGCTTTCACGGTAGATTTCAACGTTGGGCATCTCCATCAATTGCTGCTCGCGATAATCTTTGACGCGAATGTACTCGCTCATTCCAGGCAGAGCCGCTTCGCGCGAGACCCTGCCACCCAACTCACGAGTAGCTTCCGCCAATTGGACATCATACCCACGCACGCCAAGTGCCCGTGCCGCTTCCAGTCCGGCAGCGCCTGCCCCGACAATCAAGACGCGCGCATCTGAGGATTTCTTACGAATGATTTCAGGGTGCCAGCCTTTGCGCCACTCCTCTCCCATTGTTGGGTTCTGAGTGCATCGAATAGGTACCCCTATCGAGTCACTGGCGTAACAAACATTGCATCCGATACACTCGCGGATCGCGGACAAGCGTCCTTCTTCGATCTTCTTTGGAAGGTAAGGATCAGCGATTGAGGGGCGTGCAGCCCCAATGAAATCCGTAATCCCCCGCCTGACTTGCGAGACCATGGTATCAGGTGACGTGAAGCGACCAACGGTCACGACGGGCTTATCCGTCACGGACTTGACCCAATGCATATAGGGTTCAAGAGCAGCTTCTTTAGTAAAACGGGAGACACCCATCTCAACCGAGTAATCTGCGATGTTGATATCCCACAAATCCGGAAGATCGGAGAGCATCTCAAACATCTCTCGTCGCTCACCATAGATTGGCTGGCCATCCTCGCCGATCTCTTCGTCAGCCGAGAACCGAACGGCCACGGCGCACCGGTCGCCAACGGCGTCCTTGGTTTCCTGAATCAATTCTCGGGTGAGACGCACCCTATTTTCTAAGTTGCCACCATATTCGTCACCGCGCGTATTCACGCGCGGATGCAAAAAATTCGAGATCAGGTATCCGTGCGTTGCATAGACAT
Source organism: Ruegeria sp. D3 (assembly GCF_056534465.1). NCBI lineage: Bacteria > Pseudomonadati > Pseudomonadota > Alphaproteobacteria > Rhodobacterales > Roseobacteraceae > Ruegeria > Ruegeria sp. D3. Next base: position 105,638 of record NZ_JBQFPK010000002.1, on the reverse strand, counting down.
AGACAACGTCAAATCCAGCGTCCCGTGCCCTCAATGCGGCCTTTCGATGCCAGCGGCGTAGATCCCGGATGTCCTGCTTGTCCATTGCACGGGTCTGAAAAGGGTGCCCTTTCGTATTGGGACGGCTGTCGACGTCCATGCTCGGCAACCGGGAAAACAAGTTGTTCGAGTTGGCGCCTCCGTACCAAAGCTCAGCACCTGCCAGGCTACCGTATTCGTGTACGGCATCGGTCATAAGGGTGTGCGCCCGAACATCACTTTCATCCCAAAGCGAAGCATAAGGATGCGGTAGGTCATCAGACGACGGGTGGATCGAGTTATACTCTGTGCATATGACGCCCCACCCCCCTTGCGCCTTCACTTTTCGCATTGCAGCAAGAGTACGCGGATATTGCCAACCCATACCTGTACAGTGCGGCACCTGATAGAACCGATTTGGCGCAGTAACTGGCCCGATTTGAACCGGTTCGAAAAGGATATCGTAGCGAGGGTCCCTATCCATTTTTGATCCTTGGTTGGCTGCGCCATGCGCTGGCTGATCTTGTCTGGAGTGTCCGGTTTGAAAGCCGCTCTGTTTCAACCACCGTTTTTGAACGCGGGCATTCGAAAGTGATCTGGGTAGACCTTGGCAAGAAAGGCGGCAATGTGATCCCGGGCAACCGAACGTTGAAAGTTCTCGGGATAGGTCAAAAGCTCCAACCAGATTCCGTCGTACAGAGATTCCAGAATATTGACGACTTGCCTTGGCGGTATGTCCTTGTATCCACCGTCTTCAGCAATCTCTGAACACAGTCTCAGTGCTACGTCGTACCGCTCCTGATCGATGTCATTGATCAGACTGCGATAGACTTCGCGCCGTCCTGCCTCTCCAAAAAACGCAAACCAAACAGCTAGCTTTTTTGGCGTGCAAATCTGAGGGTAAAAGTGCGCATCGACGATCGCCAACAATTTTTCAGGCGCTGACAATCCTGCATTGTCAAAGGCTTCCAACCACTGTTCGTGGTGTTCCTTTGCTAGAAACAGCAACGTTTCTTCCAGCAAGTTCTGCTTACTTTTGAAGTGGAAGTTGACGATGCCCAATGACAAACCTGCAATCTCGGTCACTGTGGACATGGTCGTTCCACCAATCCCGTTTTCGGCAATCGAGTCGATTGTCGCATCGATGAGTTGTTGTCTCCTTACCTCCTTGGACTCGGTACGACGCCGTCCCTCAGGGTTTGTTTTTTCGATTGGCGATTGTCTCACCAAAATGCATCCCATCTACTAAGCACTTCTTTTGTCTTGCCTGCCCCCAACAGCCGTTCTCACTCAGCGTGTGGACGATTGACATCTAAGCGATAGATGCCATTGATTGAACGATCATTCAATGGAAAAGAGAAAATGATGTGAAAACATCCGGACGTACGCAATCGCAGATCTAGAGTTCCGACCAAAAAGTGAAAACCGGATCGTGCACCAAAGAAATAACTCTACGATGCAAAGCCCCCAAAGGCTCAACGCGGCCTTCAATGGCGGCCCAAGCCGCGTCTGCCTGCGATTGATCCCTGAACTCTACAACAGCCATAAGCGTATGGTTGCGCAGCTCGTCGGTATCGTAACCACTTGCGGGGATGCGCCTGCACAAAGGCGCACCCTCGGCGGCAAGGTCCGTCTTGATCAAGTGTTCGACAAACGCGTTCCACGCCTGCTCGAATGCATCGAGCTCGACGGTTGGTTTCAATTCGAATTGGTTCAAAAGTCTGGGCATTCGTCACATACTATCCGGCAAGTATCACGAGCCAAACCTACGTAGTTCCCCCCACAAGGCAAGCGCGAGGCCACTAGATGATCCGAAACGAAAACCCAGTCATTGCAAATAGCCTGTGGTCAGCAACAGCAGGCTATTCGTCAGAATGTCCACAATTGGTTGGCGAACAGCACTCTGACGTGACCGTGATTGGCGCCGGGTTTACCGGGCTTTCGGCAGCACTTCACCTGGCCGAGAAAGGCGTCAAAGCTGTTGTCATCGATGCGCATCATCCGGGCTGGGGAGCTTCTGGACGTAATGGCGGTCAAATCAATGTAGGCCTAAAGGACGGGCCGACGGGCATCAAAACCAAATTTGGTGACATCTGGGGAACCAGAATGATCCGAATGGCCGGTGACGCCGCCGATCTTGTGTTTGACTTAATAACTCGGCACGGGATTGAGTGCGACGCAAATCGTCCTGGCTGGCTGCGCGCGGCGCATAGTAAAAAAACACTCAGTGAACTACACAAACTAGCCGAGGATTGGGACAACCACGGCGGGGGTATGGTATCGCTTGATCAAAGCGAAATGCAGCGACTGACCGGGACCGAAGCTTACCTTGGCGGCGTTCTGGATCGCCGCGGCGGTGTTTTGCACCCGTTAAACTATGCACTTGGGCTGGCCGAAGCAGGTCGCCGCAATGGCGTGCAAATTTTCGGTGGAACGCCTGCCAAGCAGATTTTGTCAGAGGCCGGTCGCTTTCGGATTGAAACTCCCAAAGGAGCGGTTATCTCAGAAAAAGTGCTGATCTGTACGAACGCCTATTCTGGAGATCTGCATCCGCGCTTGGCTAAATCCGTTTTGCCCGTTCGCTCGGTCCAAGTCGCTACGGCGCCCCTGTCCGACAATGTCCGCCAGTCAATTCTGCCAGAAGGCAACGCTTTGTCGGACGCACGACGCCTGCTTCTGTACTTCAGGCAAGACGCGGAAGGTCGCTTTCTGATGGGAGGACGCGGCACATACAACGACAATTCCACTCTCGAACAAATTGAGCGGTTGAAACGCATTTCTGTTGAACTTTTCCCCCAGTTATCTGGAGTTCAGTGGGAATACGAGTGGGGCGGCTTTGTTGCATTGACGAGAGATCACTATCCACATCTGCATGAGCTCACACCGGGGATTATGACAGGTTTGGGATATAATGGGCGCGGCGTTGCTATAGCTACTACAATGGGGCGCGTCCTCGCTAAATGGGCGAGTGGAACCAAATCAGACGAGTTGGAATTTCCGGTCACCCCCCTCAGACCACTGCCTTTCTCCTTTGCGAAAGAGACTCTGGTCGAAGCGGAAATCCTGCGCCTGAAACTCTTAGACAAGTTGGGCCTTTAGAAGGCCAGCAAACAGCGCCGCTTAGCGGTTTTGGGAGAAGAAGCGATAGGTCAACGCGATAGCCGCCAAAGAGAGACCTGAGCCGTATCCGATCCAAACTCCGTTGGGACCGAACCCAAGCCAAAAGCCCAGCGCATATCCAAGCGGCAATGCAAAGAGCCAATATGCAATCAGGGTAATCGCAACAGGAACGTGATTGTCCATCATGCCCCGAAAAGCGCCCAGCATTGTCCCCTGCACGCCATCTGCGATCTGCATTGCAGCAATCACAAGGAACATCGATATCGCGAGAGAAACAACTTTTGGATCATCTGAGAGGCTATTGGCCAAAGGAGCGCGGCCAATCAAAATACCAGTAACGACAACGGCCATCCAACTAACGATGACCAACAGCGATGCCAATACTATCGGCTTCAGCCTTTCTTTTTCATTGGCGCCAATGGCCTGAGCTACACGTATCGAAATTGCAATCGAAACGCCCAAGGGCACCATGTAAACTACGTCGCTGACCGCAGAAACGATTTGATGCGCGGCGAGCGCAGCGGCGCTGAACCAACCAAGCATAAGGCCGGCAACTGCGTAAGCGGCCCCCTCCCCCAGATAACCAACGGAGATAATGAATCCTTCTTTGAGCTGCGCTTTGACCTCGGATCTGTCGAAACTCGCGGCCCTCAGAAGGCCTCTCTTTCTTTTCCATACTCGTATGATCACGAGCGCCATGATCAACGGCACTATCTGAGACAACAGACTTGCAATCCCGGCGCCAACAAGACCCAGACCTGGCCAGCCACCAACTCCGTGGATCAAAACATAGTTTGAAGGGATGTTGAAACCGACCGCAAGAAACGCAAGACCAACCCCAATCCACGGACGGTTCATGGCGTCAAAGAGAGCCTTAAGCGTGTAGAAAACCGTGAAGGGCACCAAAAGAAGGCTCATCGCAATCCAATACCCGCCAATTAGACTGACCACTTCAGGCGGCTGCCCAATCCAAGAAAGAGCAGGCTTAAGGCAGATCATTGCAACAGCGCCAACTGACCCCACGACTAGGGAAACAAAAACCCCGGCGTTTGTTGCTGCTGCCAACCCTTGGTCACTTGTTTTCCCAAAAGCTTCGGCCATACGCACACCAATTGCGGACACAAAGCCGTAGAGCGCTGAATAGAAAATGATCAGCACCGAGGCCGTAATTGAGACCGCCGCCAGAGGAAGTGTGCCCAACGGGGCCACCATCACTGTGTCAACGACGCCAATCAAAGCAGCAGCAGCAAGAGAAATGACTATCGGAAAGGCAAGCCGCGCAAGGTAACGCGCCTCTTTTAAGATGGCGCCCCAGGATGGCCGAGGCCGCTGCGATATCCGAACTCGCGTCATATTGTGGGGCCTTTCAGTCGAAATTGACTAAGCCGTATCTCCAAGTAATTCTGGAACCAAACGAACAAGGCATCCCCAGGCAGCTTGCTCCGCCTGCTTTCGGCTCAGGCCTTCCGGAGCTAGATGCAATCGTTGCCAATAACCATCAGTTAATGTCTCCATCCATTCAGCCATTTGATCTGCTGATATAGCGTCGTCTGCTGAGAGCAGTTCATTCCAGATCAATCTCAAAGTCTCTCTTCGACGTGTCTCAAAATGCTCGGCAACTTCGTCATACTGCAGCTGAAATCGAAGCTCGCCCCAAAATGCATACCAAAGGGGCAAGACATCGGGACCACAGGCATCCGGGTGGAAGTCAGCTTTTATCAAAGCCCTTATCTTTTCGGCGGGCTTGTCCCCTGCTCGCTCTAAAGAAGCTGTCCAGTGCTTTTCGTAACGCTGGTAAAGGTCGCGCAATGTTTCTGTCAGAAGACCTAGTTTTGACTTGAAGTAAAACGCCGCGACACCCTGAGAAAGCTCAGCCTCAGACGCCACCGTTGCAAGCGTCGTTTTTGCCAACCCGTGCGTCAATATAGAGCGGCAAGCCGCGTCCAGCAGCTGCCGGCGACGACGATCTGCGTTCTCCTTCCGCTCTTTGCGAGGACGTTTCCGCTCAACTTCGACCAATTGCCGCTCCTCCTACGAATGCAGCCATCTACAGCGCGCAAAAAAGATGCGTCAATAGCTTGAAGTTTATTTGAGCGCTCAAATAAACTTTACGAACGCGCACCCGATCTGTAAACGGAAGAGAAAGGGATGGAGCAATTTGACAGTTGATAACAGATACGATGTGATTGTGGCTGGCGCTGGTCACAACGGATTAACCGCCGCAGCCTATTTGGCGCGCGCTGGCATGCGTGTTTTGGTGGTCGAAAAGAACGACTGGATTGGTGGCGCGGCAGTCAGCCGGTCGCTACACGAGGGTTGGACATACTCCAACTGCTCGTACGTTTGCTCTCTTCTGCGGCGCGAGATTGCCAGGGACCTCGAGCTTCCGAAATACGGACTTCAGGTTATTCCGTATGAAGGCGGCGCGAGCTTCACACGCGATGGGGATTACTTCGCCTACTATTCCGATCACAACGCACTGAAGCGTGAGATGGCACGTCATTCTGAAAAAGATGCCGACGCCTATCGCCGCTATTCGCAAGCCATTATGCGGCAATGCCGTTTTATCCGTCCCTTTCTACTTCGGGACGCACCGGACCCCGCTTCTCTCCATCCGCGCGATCTCGGCGAACTGGCATACCTCGTAAAAAAAGCACATGGTCTGGGCAGTCGGGAGCTTGGTGAAACGCTGAAGTTCTGGACAATGTCCATTGGTGACTTCTTGGATGAACATTTCGAAAACGACCTGATTAAGGCCCATTTGGCAGGCTCAGGTATTATCGGAACCGGCCTCGGGGTGTATTCGCCCGGAACAGCCTACGTTCTGCTGCACCACTACATGGGTGACATTGATGGCGGCATCGGTGCCTGGGGTTTCGCGCGCGGTGGGATGGGCGCGATTTCGAATGCGATTGCTGCCTCATTCAAAGAGCACGGGGGTACGATTCACACAGGTTCAGGGGTTGAGAAAATCCTCAGCAAAGATGGACGCGTTGAAGGTGTAGCTCTCGAGGACGGCAAGGTTTTTTATGCCCCTGTCGTTGCCTCCAATATGGATATCAAACGCACTGTTCTGCACCATATTGACGCGGCCGAGTTGCCGGATGACTTCACCAAGGCGGTGCGGAACTTCAAAATTCGCGGATCTTCGGCGAAACTCAACATCGCACTTGATCGCTTTCCAAATTTCCCTGCAGCACCCGAGCACACCAGCTTCCTCAGGGGTGATTTGCATGTGTCGCAGAGCCTCCTTGAACTTGAAAAGGCCTACGATGATTGGAAAGTCGGGCGCTGGTCGGAAAAGCCTTATATTGACATGCTCATCCCTAGCCAGATTGATCCGACTATGGCGCCGACAGGTGCCCACATGATGACGGTTTTCGTCCAATATGCGCCTTATGACCTAGAAGTCGACGGCGTTAAATCGGCCGAGAATTGGGACGAAAAGCAGCGCAACGCGATGGCAGAAACTGTACTCGACCAGATGTCTGTGGCGTGTCCCGACATTCGCGAGCGCGTTGTTCATATGGAAGTTCGCTCACCATTGGAAATTGAGCGCGAGGTCGGTCTGACAGAGGGCAACATTTTCCAAGGCGAACTGACTTTTGATCAGCTTTTCTTCAATCGGCCCGTCCCGGGTTGGTCGCAGTACAATTTACCTATCAAGGGGCTTTATTTGTGCGGGTCGTCCGCCCATCCCGGCGGAGGGGTTATGGGGGCCCCAGGTGCAAACGCTGCCCGCGCTATTCTCAGAAAAGAAACACGGCATGGCCGAATGAAGGGGTATGCCGCATGAGCCAATTTGATGCGATTGTCGTTGGCGGCGGTGTAAACGGCCTGATTGCCGGAACACTCCTTGGTCGACGCGGCAAGAATGTCTGTATCATTGAGAAATCCGACAGGTTCGGCGGCATGGCGTCTTATTCTGTGGACGGCGGTCCGACCCTTGCACATTCGCTATACAACCTGAGCCCGCGGGCATTGGGTGACATCGGCATAGGTATTCAACACCCTGTCCTGTCCAGCAAACCCGTCTCCACGGTCTCTCTGTCTGAGGATGGGCGGCACATCGTCTTCAAGAACGACGGCGTGTATTGGAGCGACGGGACAAAACACCGGGAATCAGATGCCTGGTCTGATCTGACACGCCAGCTGATTACATATGGAGACCTTTTGCGCCAACTCGCCGAGGCTCCACCTCCCGGGGGGCAAAAGGCCATCCTTTCCCGGGGTGCGCTCAACGAGTTCTTGCGCCTGGCGAAACTGGGCATAGACCTGAAAAAGCTGGGCAAATCTGAAATGCGGCGTTTCCTGCAGGTCGTCTTATCTAATGTCCACGACATTATCCTAGATGACCTGTCGGAAGGACCGGTGGCTGGAATGCTTGCTGCTGATGCAATCTGGGGGACAGCCACTGGTCCAAGATCTCCGGGCACTGTGTTCAATCTGATCTATCGTTTGGGTCACGGAGGGACCATCACTCAACCAGCAGGCGGGATGTGCGCGTTAACCGATTTGATGGTGGAAGCTGCGCAAAAGGCAGGTTGCCTGCTGATGCCGGACACTGAAGTATCCCGCATTCTGTTGGACAACGATGCAGTCTCCGGAGTGGAAACCACCGATGGACGAACCATTGCCGCGCCTAATGTGCTCAGCAGCCTTGCCCCGAAACTAACAAGCCGAATGACCGGTCCCTCTGCCTTTGACATCGAAACGATGCGGCGAGTGCGAAATATACGGGCGCGTGGAACAACGGCTAAGGTCAATCTACGGCTCAAGGATAGCTCCGCCCTGCCCAGCCTGAGTGACGAATTGGCACACGAACGTCTGATCTATGCTCCTTCTGTGGAATACGTCGAAGCTGCGTTCAATCCGGCTAAGTATGGTCAAATGTCCAAAGCACCTGTGATTGAAGCTTTCAAAATGCAGACAGCCGACGGGGCAAGCTGGCTGTCAACCATAGTGCAATATGCGCCATCTGACCTTGAAGGCGGCTGGACTGAGACTGCAAAGGAACAGCTTGCGGAAATTGCAGTCGAAACTCTTAGCCGCGCCCTGCCCGGCTTGGGTGATCAAATTGCAGGTAAGCAGGTCATAACACCGGATAAAATCGAAAGCGCAACCGGAGCGCCCGGCGGGCACTGGCACCATGCAGAAATGTCTTTGGACCAGCTCCTGACACTTCGGCCCACGAACGGGATGTCCAGATACTCCATGGGGCCGAAAGGGCTGTTCCAATGCGGTGCAGCAACGCATCCCGGTGGCGACGTCATGGGCCTCGCTGGTCGCAATGCGGCCCTGGCGGCGCTGGAGGCTCTGCCATGAGCATCTTTACCGATCCAAAACTCGGTTTGATACCCGGGCCATTTCACAAAAAACTCGAAGAGCAAAATCGCGCACAAAATTGGTACGATTGGGCCGGTTATGCTGGCCCGGGTGTGCTGGACAGTGTCGAGTTCGAGTACTTCGCGCTGCGAAATCAGGCCTCTTTGTTTGATATCACACCAATGCACAAGTACCGATTGACCGGGCCGGACACGACCGCGATGCTCAATCGCCTCGTGACACGGGACGTCCGAAAAATCAGCGTTGGTCGCGTGGGGTACGCGGTCTGGTGTGATGAAGAGGGTATGATCATCGATGACGGGACTCTTTTCCATCTTGGCGACAACGATTGGCGCCTTTGTTGTCAGGAACAAATGCTGACATGGCTACTCGACGCTGCATGGGGTTTTGACGTTTCAGTCGTCGACGAAACTCACAGTGTTGCTGGACTTTCGCTGCAAGGGCCGACCTCTTATGCAGTTTTGGAAGCCGCTGGTTTAGATGTCAGCAAGCTGAAGCCATTCGATCTCGCTCAAATTGAACACAGTCTCATGATCTCGCGGACGGGTTTTACTGGTGACTTAGGTTACGAGCTCTGGTGCGACTGGGACAAGGCAGAAGCGCTTTGGGACAGAATTTGGAAAGGCGGCACACATCAGGGACTGCGCGCCATTGGATACGAAGCTGTAAACTTGGCCCGCATCGAAGCCGGTTTTCTGACCGCAGGTGTGGATTTTCAACCGGTTCATGCGACCGAACGGTTGCACCGAGGCCAAACACCCTTCGAACTTGGTCTGGGTCGGCTAGTCGATTTCAACAAAGGACATTTCAATGGCCGGCGAGAGCTGCTGTCCAAGCGAGAGAATCCAAGAAGCCTCCTCCTACGTTTCGATGTCGAAGGATTCAAACCCTCGGAAGGGTCGTTGATCTACAATCGACGCAAAAAAGAAGTTGGGCACATAACATCCGGGATATGGTCGCCGACCGCCAAGCGCAGCATTGCGTTGGCCCATGTCCGTATGCCGGATGCTGGCCGGTCATCTGGCTTAAAGGCCGAGATTTACACTCTGCAAGAAGGCAAATGGCGCACCAGGATGGCGCGCCTCACTCCTGTCACCAAAGCCTTTTTCGCACCGCCCCGCGCACGAGCTACGCCACCGGCCCGCACCTAAAGGAGAAGCAGACGTGAACACCCTGGGTAATACACCAACCGACGGCGACCTTGTCGCTTGGGATCGCGACCATCACCTACATCCTTGGGCCGGAACCAACGGCTTTGGGTCTGACGAGTACATGCGGGTAAATACAGCGGATGGTATCTACCTTTGGGATGCTGCCGGGAAGCGATATATCGATGGCCCTGGCGGAATGTGGTGCACACAGATCGGATATGGGCGTCAAGAGATGGCTGATACCATTTCCCAACAGGTTGTGAAGATGCCCTACGCGTCGCCGTGGTCGTTTACGACCGAACCCGCGGCAGTTTTGGCGCGAATGATCGCCGAACGTACACCAGGCGATCTGAACACGGTGCACTTCACGACCGGTGGGTCTACGGCCGTTGACACCGCACTGCGGACCGCACTTTTCATGAACAAACGGCTTGGCCGACCGGAGAAGAGGATCGTGATCGGCCGGGAAAAAGGCTACCACGGCTCAACCTTTCTCGCCGCGACTGTCACTGGAAAAGAACGTTTCGAAACGAGCTTTGAGAAAGCTCAGGATCTGGTGCGTTTTCTGCCCGACGTGAATCCCTACCACCGGCCAGAGGGCATGAGTGTTGATGCCTGGTGCGACGCCAAAGTTGCGGACCTTGAGAACCTGATTGCTGACGTCGGCGCCAACCGTATTGCCGCCTTTATCGCGGAACCGATCCTATGTTCCGGTGGCGTGATCGTTCCACCTCCGGGTTATCACAAGCGCACGCTCGAAATTTGCCGGGCAAACGACATTCTGTACATTTCGGATGAAGTCGTAACCGGCTTTGGCAGGCTGGGCCATTGGTTCGCCTCAGAAGAGGTCTTTGGCATCGTCCCTGACATTATCACCTGCGCAAAAGGTTTAACTTCGGGCTATCTGCCGCTAGGTGCCTGCGTAATCTCGGACGCAGTAGTGAAACGCATTTCAGACGCACCGGGAGAGGATGTTTTCTACAACGGCTACACATACTCCGGGCACCCTGTGAGCTGCGCGGCTGCCATTAAAAATATTGAAATCATGGAGCGCGAGGACATCCTAGGACACGTTCAACGCGTCACACCGCATTTCCAGGACCGCCTAAATCAAATAAAGGAAAAGTTTCCGATAGTTGGGGATGTGCGCGGTGACGGGCTCCTCGGGTGCATAGAATGTCGCCCTGAATTGAACGTCGAGAGTTATGAAGCGCATGTGAAGTTTGGACAGAAACTGGACGATGCGTGCGAGGAGATGGGACTCCTGTTGCGACCATTTGGAAACATGGCCGTGTTCTCGCCCCCTCTGATCATAACTCCGTCGCAGATAGATGAAATGTTCGACATCATGGAAGCTGGTATGGCGCAGGTCAGCAAGGACTACGACGCATAACGGTCATCGCGCCCATTCAAAGTTCCAGTCAGATCAGGCAGGTTTCCGACCACGGATGTGATGCGGGCAATGCTCTCCGGTTTTCAACACTGGCTGCATAGCGTCCCAGATCTCGATCTGATGTTCGATAAACTCCGCACCATGCCGAGCTTCCCAGTCGGCTCGGTTTGGCCCGGTCAATTCCTCAAGCTCAGCAGCTGATACCTGAGCATACCAAGGGTTGCGGTTGACTAACTCTACGTCCTCAAAGCCAGCCAGCTCCATCGCAGCGCGGTACTTAGAGGGCGACGCCATCTGAAACTCTAAGGCTTCCATCTTTACGTAGTGCGCCATTTCTGGTGACATCTCACCATCATGATTGGTCAGCCAGTCAGAAGCAGCGAAATGACCGCCTGGGTTGAGCACACGAAAAGCTTCCGCAGCCATCGTTACTTTGTCGGGGATATGGATTATCGAGTCTTTCGAAAACACTACGTCAAAAGCACCATCTTCGAATGGCATTGGACCTGGAGTGACCCGTATGATTTCGACCTTCTCCTCCAAGCCTGCCTGCTTAGCTCGCTCTCTCGCAGCCGCGCAAACTGGGGCCTCTACATCAATCCCCGTAACTCTAGCGGCGCCGAACTCCCGTGCCATCAACACTGCAATGGCCCCAGATCCGCATCCGATATCAAGGATATGCTTATCTTTCAGATCAATCCCTTTAACAACACGCGCAACTTCTTCAGGGCCTCCCGGTGAAAGAAACCCCTCTCCCCAGAGCTCTTCCAGAAAGCTGATTGCCTGTTGGTCATATAGGATCTCGTCTGACATAGGATTCCCCCGCATCTGATTGTCAGTCAGTCACTGCAGTGAAACCTTTTATCTCATCTCAGACAAGCTTTATCGCGAAATCGCAGGTCATAGATTCAGCTATAATTGAATGATCATTCAGTCAGTAGACAGCAAGTGATTTGGCTGGTATTCGGAGAAAAGAACGCCTAAAAGGATTTTCTCGCAATGGCTGACACCCTACCGACGCATGCCCAAACCGTGATTATTGGTGGGGGGTCGATCGGCGCGAACACGGCCTATCACTTGACTAAGCTTGGCCATACCGATGTTGTCGTTCTGGAACAGGGACAACTGACATCAGGGACCACTTGGCATGCCGCCGGCCTGATAGTAGCCGGCCTTCTCAAATCCGAAGCTGAGTGCGCTATCTACACGCACGGTCGAGACCTTTATGCGAAACTAGAGAAGGAAACCGGTATATCCACAGGTTTCCGCGACGTTGGATATCTGCAGATTGCAACCAATGAAGAACGCCTGCATGAGATGCGTCGCGTCGCAGCCTTCATGCGGCGTTTTGGGATAAACAACCACGAAGTCTCAGTAAAAGAAGCGCAGGATATGTTCCCTATAGGGGACCTCTCAGACGTCGTTGGAGCGTTCCTCATTCCGGAGGACGGTCGGGCCAACCCGGTGGACGTGACAATGTCTCTGACCAAGGGAGCCAAAAACAGAGGCGCACGTTTCTTTGAAGGCGTGCGGGTTGAAGAGATTTTAGCCAGGAACGGCACTGCGACCGGGGTCCGCACTGCGAACGGTCATACTATAACAGCCGAAAACGTTGTGATCTGCGGAGGCATGTGGTCTCGCCAACTTGGTGCAAAACACGGTGTAAATCTACCGCTCCAGGCGGCTGAACACTACTACCTGATAACGGAAAGTATCCCGGGCCTACCTCGCGATCTACCCGTTCTCGAAGACCCTTCCACCTACACTTATTACCGTGAAGAAGTCGGCGGGATGATGTTAGGGCTTTTTGAGCCCGGCGCTGCGGCTTGGAAGCTCGATGGTATCCCGGATGAATGGCAATTCGGAGAGATTGAACCAGATTGGGAACGTGTTGGGCCCGACCTGGAGAAAGCCTATTCGCGCGTGCCTGACACCATGAACTACGGTGTCAAAAAACTATTCTGCGGCCCTGAGAGCTTTACGCCTGATCTTGCGCCGCTTGTTGGCTCGACGCCTGAACTGCGCAATCTCTGGGTTGCATGTGGGATGAACTCACTTGGCATCCTGAATGGCGCGGGTACGGGAATGGTTTTGGCCCATTGGATGGTGGACGGCTTGCCGCCCATCGATGTTACCGGCATCAACGTCAATCGCTTTTCCCGTGAAATGGCGACACCGGCCTTTCGACGCGACAGAACACCTGAGTTGCTGGGAAAGCTCTTTGGTCAGCACTACCACAATGAGAACTACAAAACGGCCAGGAACGTTAAGCGTTCAATGCTCTATGACCGTCTCAAAGCGGCCGGAGCCTTTTTCGGCGAAGGAAATGGTTGGGAACAACCTGATTGGTTTGCTCCGACGCCCGAGGAGGCCAAAGTCGAGAAATACAGTTGGCATCGCCAAAATTGGTTTGAATGGCACGCTGAAGAACACCGGGCAGCACGCGAGGATGTCATCGTAATGGACATGACATCAATGGCGTGTTTCAGCGTCGAAGGACCGGATGCCTGCGCCCTCCTCTCTCGCCTTTCCTGCAATGACGTTGATGTTGAACCCGGTCGCGTCGTCTACACGGCCTGGGTAAATGAACGGGGTGGGTTTGAGGCAGACCTTACGGTTACCCGGCTATCCGATCGGAAATACTGGGTCATCGTGGGAGAAAACTCGGCGGGTCATACCGAGATGCGCATGCGACGGCACGTCCTGGACAACGAGAACGTTGTTATAACAGACATCACCGCAGGGCGCTGCCAAATCAACGTTCACGGCCCAAAGTCGCGTGAACTATTGAGCAGAATATCCGGAGCTGATTTGTCGGACGAAGGTTTTCCCTTCATGACGGCGCGTGAAATCGACATCGGGTACGCCGTAGTTATGGCCTATCGCGTGACGTTTGTTGGCGAACTCGGCTGGGAACTTCACGTACCGGCCACTCAGGCCATTCAGACCTACGATCTGATTATGGAAGCAGGTCGAGATCTGGGTGTTCGCAATGCTGGAATGCAAACTCTCAACTCCCTACGGCTAGAGAAGGCTTATCGTGATTTCGGAATTGACGTGGACAACACGGACAACCCAATTGAGGCCGGGCTTGGTTTTGCCATCAAATTGGACAAACCCGGTGGCTTCATCGGCAGGGAAGCACTCGCCACGATCAAGGCGAAAGGCACGCCCAACAACCGGATGTTGCAGTTCCTGCTAAAAGACCCAGAGCCTCTCATGTACGGCAATGAGATGATTTATCTAAACGGCAATGAAGTCGGATATATTCAAGTTGGCGGATATGGGCACACGCTCGGCGCTGCCGTCGGCATTGGTTTCGCCGAGATTGACGAACCGTTGACCGCGGACATAGTCGCAACTGGGCATTGGCAGATCGAAATCGCAGACGAGAAATACGACGCGGCAGCCTCGTTAAAGCCGCTCTATGACCCCGGCATGCACAAAATAAAGCGCTGAAGCCATATTGTTCGATGCTTTCGCTCAGACTGGAAAGTGTTTTGGGAAGAACCGCGACAGCGAAAGCATGCAAACATCCCTGAATTCCCGACGATCAGCCACTTTTGGATACAACATCAAACTTAGCCAGGCCCCGTCTGACATCGCCTCTACGGCCCGAGCTGTTTTTTCTGGATCAAGATCGTCGTAGCCACCGTCGGCAATCAATTCACCACATAGGTGCAAAATTCTATCATATCTTTCGTTGTCATATTTATTATGAATCTTCAGGTAATTAGGCCGATACTTCGCTTGCCCCCAGAAGGCAAACCAGACGGCCAACCGCTTGTGGGTACAAATGCTCTTGTCAAAGTCCGCTCGAATAATCGCAGCCAGCCGATGTGCGGCTGTAGGTTCCGCAGCCTCATAGTATTTGAGCCAATTTTCATAGTGTTCTTGTGCAAGGAAACCCAGCGCGGCGTCATACAAAGCTTCCTTACTGTCGAAGTGATAATTCACCACGCCATGGGACAGATTGGCTGTTTCTGTCACGTGTTTTAGCGTCGTGTCAGAAAACCCGCGTTTCGAGATCGAGTCTATGGCGGCCATGATCAACTGTAAGCGACGAACTTCGGGAGGTTCGGTGCGTCGTTTTTTCTGAAGCTCATGCGTCTCCAATTTAACTCTCCTCTCGTTCAGCCATTTGCCTGTCCAACAAATCCGCTCTCTGTTGCCGGAACATAATTATTGCTGCGATAGCGACACAGATAGCGATCACAAGAATCATGATGGTTGCTAGCGCGTTGATGTCCGGCCTGAGGCCCAGTCGAATGCGCGAAAAGATCAAAATTGGCAAGGTATTTGCGCCTGGGCCGGTAACAAAACTTGCTATGACCAAGTCATCGAGAGACAGCGTGAAGGCCAGCAACCATCCCGAAATTAGTGCCGGCGTCAGCTGTGGGATCGTTATGGCCGTCAGAACTTTGAACGGTTTTGCGCCAAGATCGGCGGCGGCTTCTTCCAGTGTTTGCCCCACACCGGTTAAGCGTGCCTGAATTGTTACCGCCACATAGGCCATGGAAAAGGTAATATGCGCGATCGTAATCGTCGCAAAACCGCGCTCAGCAGGCCATCCGATCAGCTGGTTCAGCGAGATGAAGAAAACCAGCAAGGACAATCCGGTTATCACCTCGGGCATCACCAAGGGCGCGACCAACATGCCACCGAACAAGGTCCGCCCCTTGAACCGTCCAAAGCGCACCATAGCCAGACCTGCCAAGGTGCCAAGCGCCGTGGCAAAAGTAGCGTTGACAACGGCAATCTGAAGACTGAGTGAAACAGCGCTCCAGACTTCCGCAGATTGAAAAAGCTCTTTGTACCAGCGCAACGACCATCCACCCCAAACCGGTACCAGCTTGGAGTAGTTGAATGAGTAAATAACCAACAGGATCATTGGGATGTAAAAGAATGCCAGTCCCAAGGTCAGCATGATGGTTAAGAAACGGGAGCGTTTGGCGTACATCTATTGCTCCTCCGCTGCTTTGCCTTGGTAGTGCTGGAAAACCATGATTGGCAGCACCAGTATGAACAGCAGAACAATCGCAACTGCGGCGGCCACTGGCCAATCGCTGTTTCTAGAGAACTCATTGTAGAGAACCCGCCCAATCATCTGCACGTTGCCGCCACCTAACAGATCGGGGATAACGTACTCGCCGGTCGCAGGGATAAAGACCAGCAGTGAACCAGCGACAATTCCAGGCATCGTCAGAGGCAATGTGATTTTGAAGAAAGTGTTCGTTGGTTTGGAACCAAGGTCGGCGGCCGCCTCGTTCAGGCTGTTGTCCAGCTTCTCCATATTCGCGTACAGCGGCAGGATCATGAACGGCATATAGGTGTAGACGATCCCGATATAGACGGCGAATTCCGTGTAAAGCATGCGGATCGGCTCATCGATCACCCCCAGCGCTATCAGAAGGTTGTTGATCGTGCCTTGATCCGCAAGCAGGCCCATCCACGAATAGACCCGCAACAAGAAAGACGTCCAAAACGGAAGAATGATTGCAAACAACAAGAGCGGCTTCGCAACCGG
The DNA here is from genome assembly GCF_056534465.1 of Ruegeria sp. D3. Lineage (NCBI taxonomy): Bacteria > Pseudomonadati > Pseudomonadota > Alphaproteobacteria > Rhodobacterales > Roseobacteraceae > Ruegeria > Ruegeria sp. D3. Next base: position 89,083 of record NZ_JBQFPK010000002.1, on the reverse strand, counting down.
CCCCGATCGTACAATTGCATAGGCAATAGGGTAGCCAAACAAGAGGCACAAGAACGTACACGTTACTGAAATCTTGAGTGAATTTACGTAAGTGTCAAAGTACAGGCTGTCTTCCCAGATGTAGACAAAATTGTCGAAGACCAGGCGGATTGTCATGATCCCGTCACCTGTCCACTCAATTAAACTTGTGAATGGCGGGCTCGCAATCGCCAGTTCAGCTAAGCTTATCTTGGCGACAATGAAAAACGGTGCCAGAAAGAATACAAGCAACCAGAAGAACGGTATGACGGTGACGATCTGACGCCATCTGCTATGGATACGCCGCATCACTAAACGGATCATGGGTTGTCGTTCAACCTGCGGCGGTTCGAACATATCCTCGGTGAAATCCGTCATGAGTGGAGCAACATGGCGCTAGACGGATCCCAGCTGATATTTACCTTGTCTTCCCAGGTTAATCGCTGCGCAGCATGCGTCGGACGTGACTGGTTGGGCTGAGTGACGTCGAAGATTTCGCCATTGGGAAGCCTTACCTTGTAGATCGATGTCTCTCCCAAATACCCAACATCGTCGATAACGGCCGCTGTCTGGTTCGCGCCCTCAGCAATTGTATCAGATTTCTCAAGTCGAATTTTCTCGGGCCTCAGCGCAACCCAAATCTTGCTGCCAGCCTTAACAGAATGACCGTGATCAATATAAACTTCGCAGAACTCGGTTTCGACCCGAACATGGTCGACCCCATCCTCGGTCACCCTGCCCTCAAAAATATTTGCTGATCCGATAAAGTCAGCCACAAAGCGGGATTCTGGAAACTCGTAGATCTCTGTCGGAGTTCCAATCTGTTTGAAGCGACCCGCGTCCATAACGGCCATTCGCGAAGACAGGGTCATTGCTTCTTCCTGATCGTGAGTCACGACGATGAACGTGACGCCGACCTTGTCCTGAATGTTGGCAAGCTCAAACTGCGTTTGCTTACGCAGTTTTTTGTCCAGAGCAGCCAAAGGTTCATCCAGGAGCAGCAACTTGGGACGTTTGACCAAGGCCCGCGCCAATGCAACACGCTGGCGTTGCCCACCGGACAATTGTTTAGGTTTTCTCTTTTTGAAATCTTCCAACTCAACAAGCTTGAGGATGTCGTGAACTCTGTCCGCAATGTCTAGCTTGGGGACATGGTCTTGCTCCAACCCGAAAGCCACGTTTTTTTCGACGGTCATATGCGGAAACAGCGCATAGCTTTGGAACATCATATTGGTCGGACGTTCGTAAGCTGGCACATCGGCCATATCGACTCCGTCGATAGTGATTGTACCACTGTTCAAATCCTCAAACCCAGCAAGCATTCGAAGTAGTGTCGACTTTCCACATCCAGATCCGCCTAAAAGGCAGAATAACTCTCCTTTGTAGATATCCAGATCAACGTTATCGACAGCAGTCACTGCACCGTATTTTTTGGTTACGCCTCTGATTTTGACCAGAGGTTCCTGTTCTTTTTGATCGAGCCATGGTTCTGGGCTGACAGCCGTGGAAACAGTCAATTTGGGCCTCTTAGTCTGCCAGTCGGGATCTGGGGATGCAGTAGCGAACCGGTCTGGTCCGCTACTTCATTTGCCGGTGTGAGTGGATTTAGTTTCCGGCCTTAAAGTCAGTCCAGGTACGTGTCTGCAAGCGCTCGACCTTGGGAGGAAGTACGGCAGTCGTGTACATCTTGGCAACCTGATCCGATGTTGGGAACGCGGCTGGGCTGGAGGTTACAGCCTCATCAACCATGGGCTTGGCCGTCAGGTTGGCGGTCGCATACCAGGTGAAGTTACTATCATTGGCCGCAACCTCGGGGCGCATCATATAGTTCAGGAAAAGATGAGCGTCTTCTTTGTTCGCGGCGTCTTCCGGGATTAGCCAACCATCAATCCACAGCTGCGCTGTACGATCACCTTCGGGCAGGAAGAAGTCTAGCACTACACCAGTGTCGGCTTCCGCTGCGCCAGACATGGCAAGGAGACCGTCAGGGCCCCATGTGGTTGAGACACAGAACTCTTTCTGAGGCATCCGTTGATAAGCATAGTTATCGAAGGTTTTGATGTATGGCCTGATTTCCGCCAACATCTCCCCAACCTTCTCATAGTCTTCCTTGTTTGTGGAGTTCGCATCCAGGCCCATATGCGCTAAAGCCATCGGAATGATGTCGCCCGGGGAATCCAGGAATGAAACTCCACACTTGGACAGCTCTTTCATGTGAACAGGATCGAAAACCATATCCATCGAGCCTATGGGGGCATCTGGATACGTCTCTTTCACCAATTCTTCGTTGTATGTGACGCCGTGCGTTCCCCACATATAAGGAATGAAGTGTTGGTTGCCTGGATCCCATTCACTTGACAACTGCTCCATGATTGCCGGGTCGATGTGCTTGATATTGTCCAGCTTCGACATATCCAACGGTGCAACAATTCCCGCCTTAATCAGACGAGCCGTATCACTGCCGGCATGACTAACCACATCATATCCGCTGTTTCCCGCGAGTAGCTTGGCATCAATTGCTTCGGCAGAGTCATACGGATCATAGATCACCTTAATACCGTATTCTTTTTCGAAGTTCTCGATTGTGTCTTCAGCGATGTATTCTCCCCAATTCGTAACCTTCAACACACGCTCTTGCGCGTATGCCGATCCCGAAACTGCAGTAGTAGTTGCTGCTATAACTGTAATTCCGGCGATTTTCCTGATTGAGTTCATAACTTCGCTTCCTCTCCCTGAGTGGTGGCTGAATTTGTCTTGCCTTGTTTGCTAGTCTGTCTTCTCGAATGATCGCGCCTGCGTTGCCGGCGCGATCACCAAGCACCCCATTCCCCCAAGTCGCTATGTTTTTATCTGACTGGTCATTCAAAACGGTAGTCCGCTGAAATCTGCACTGTCAAGCTTGGTTGAATGAATTTTGATCATATCTCTACGTATCACTGGTTTTGCACCTGATTTGAGCAGGTAAATCGAAAACCATCGACCAAGGAAACCTCACAGGCGTGACTAGCAGCACATTTCTGAATGATCATTCAGTCAGAAAAAGTTGACGAGCAAGTCAATTTAAGCGACACCTACACTCAGTCGAAGAGTGGCGGATCCAGCAAGGCCAAATTTTCACTCCTGGATACTGTCCCCATCTGAGACCCAAACTGACCAAACCAAAACTATGCGGGTTGTTCCGATGCGCGACGAAGTAAGAAACACAGAAATTCCTACCAATTGGGACCGTCGCGGGTTGCCCGGTTGGTGCTATCACAGCAATGCCCTTCTTGAACTTGAGAAGAGCGAACTTTTCAAAACGCATTGGCAAATCGCGTGCCATGTTTCGGATGTTCCGGAACCCGGTAATTTTCTATGTTTTGACATGTGCGGTGAGCGCGCCCTGATCTTGAAGGACAGCAACTCGGACATCCGCGCGTTTCTAAACGTTTGTCGTCACCGCGGTTCTCGGCTGGTCTCGAAAGAGCAAGGAAAATGTGCAAACGCTCTAGTCTGCCCATTTCACGGCTGGGTTTACAATCTTGATGGAACGCTACGCGGCGCCGCCCGTCCAGAGTCGTTCCCCGATCTAGACAAGCACGAGTTTGGCCTGAAAGAGATTGAAATGGAAATCTGGCAGGGTTTTGTCTTCGTCCGATTCAAACCTGGACCCCAGCCATCAGTAGCCGAACTGCTAGCCCCGATTGAACAGGAAGTCTCTGCCTACAAAATGGCCGAACATGTCCCGACGGACGGAATCTGGACCGAGGAGACTCCTGTAAACTGGAAATCGATCAGAGATGTCGACAACGAAGGGTATCATGTCCCGCTCGCGCACCCTGCCCTTCAGGATCTGTATGGCTCGACCTATTCAGACGAACCATATGTCGATGGTATCTCACGTTCTGACGGAAAATTCACTCCGACAAAGGGCCGGAGGTGGGCCGTTCGCAACTACAAGAAATTCACTAAACCACAGCCTCACCTGCCAGAACACTTGCACAAAACTTGGCTTTACTACGGCATTTTTCCAAATGCGGTCATAGCCGTCACACCTGAGACGACCCTCTTTTATCAAGAGTTTCCGATCACGACGGATAAATCCATTCTACGGAGCGCGACATACCGAAACCCGAACGAAGACCGCCAACAAAGAGCGGCACGCTACCTTGCCGCCCGGATTGATCGAGAGACAGTGGAAGAAGATATTCAGCTCACGATATGGTCCAACGAAGCGATGGCTTCGGAGGCGTTTGAAGGCTTCTATCTTTCTGATCTCGAGTACGGCGTGCGCTCTCATCATGACCATCTCAGGAACATTCTGCCAATCTACAACTCTGAATCAGCGCCTGGAGAAGATGAAGTTGCCGCGTTGAATGATGCGATGTCCGCTGAGCCGAAATCGTGACTAAAGGTATATTCAAAGTGGAGGAAGCAGAAGCTCAAACGCAGTTCCTGGTAACAGCCATCGGAAAACCTGGCTCTGGCGCCACAAGATATGCTGCCGCGATGTATTTTTTTAAGAGCGGCGAGCTTTCTGCCGAGATGCTGGAAATCTACCGAAGATGCAGCAAGCTTGACACGGAAGATCCGCTCGATCTGGCTAGATACGAGGGCGTTTCAATTCCAGAATTCGTTTGCAATCTAAACTCAAGAACCAATCAATGACTGCTTCCGCGCAAACGACAAAATCCTTGGATAACTCAAATCCTTGTAAATTCTCAAAATGTAAGGAAAGCGCAAACCCACTCCGAAAACCATCTCTCATGCCAATCTCATTTCTGGAGCGAAAGCATTGAAAGTTCACGACTTTGACGTCGTTGTCGTTGGCGCCGGAGCAGCAGGAATTGCAGCTACTCACGCTCTCAAATCCGCGGGACTCTCAGTAGTCTGCATCGAGGCATCCAACCGCGTCGGGGGGCGCACACACACGGACACGGAAATCTTTGGCGTCCCGTTCGACATGGGTGCGCACTGGATGCATACCGAACATGCAAACGCTCTGAAAGCTCCAGGTCTCGCACTCGGCCTTGATCTCTATGCAGCCCCAGACAACGCGGTGACATATGGCTTGGAGGATGACGCTGTTCTGTGGGACGAAGTCGACGAGCTTCATAGCGCGATCACTGAAGCGGCGCGCATCGATGCAGAAATTGAAGCAAGTACCGGAATTCCAACAGACCGGTCCTTGGCAGACATTTGGCAGAACAAAGGGCATTGGTCGTTCACGGCAGCGATGACATTTGCCTTGTCGATTGCCAGAGATTTGCCGGATACATCTCTGCGAGACATCAGTGCCTGGGAGGGCGGAGACGATTGGTTTTGTCGCGAAGGCTTCGGACACCTAATTGCATGCACTGCAAAGGGGCTGCCAATTAAATTGGCCACTCCGGTCACAGAAATAAAATCTCTCACTGAAGGGGTGCAGATAACTACGGCCACTGGCAAGATCAAAGCTCGAACCGTAATTGTTACAGTTTCCGTCGGCGTCCTAGCCGAAGACATCATCCACTTTGATCCCCCGCTAGAATCCGACCGACGCTCAGCGCTCGAGCTCATCACTATGGGAGACTACAATCACGCTGGCCTCCTTTTCCGCTCCGGAGCTTTGCCAGTGCAACCCGATACTTGGTTGACGTACCACTTAGAACCCGACGCCAACGGGGTAGCCCGCGGAGGCGGTTTTCTTTGCAACATCGCAAACACCGGCCTTACCAGCTTTGAAAGTTCTGGAAGCTTTTCCAGACTTTTGCAGGACGCGGGGCCTGAAAGCGCCATAGAGCACGCGCTCGAAACATTGGTTGGCTTTTTCGGCACAACAGTCAGAAAAGCCTTCATCAAAGGCCACGCTACCGCTTGGCGAAATGAACCCTATGTGCGTGGTTCTTACGCTGGAGCCAAGCCGGGAGGCCACAACAAACGCGCTGTCTTACGCCAGTCTCATGCTGAGCGGGTGCACTTCGCCGGTGAAGCTACACATCCTAACCAACAATGCTCGGTCAGCGGAGCCCACCTAGAAGGATAAAGGGCCGCGGAAGATGTGTTGGCGCAGCTACGCTGAACACCTGGCGATCAACTTGCTCCAGCAAGTGGAACAGTCTTAGAATTTCGAATGAACCTTTGACTATAAGTCACAAGGCCAAGTTCATCTTTCGCATGCTCCGCGACCAGTTCAGGGTAAGCTATCCGGTCACAGAAAGATGATAAGAAATTGAAAGTTTTGAAGAACAAAAGCTGACCATGTTTCAGCGGGGTGGCTCGATGGGGACCAGATACTCTCTGTCTTGAGCAGTTTTCCTGGATGTCCGCTAAAGAACGGAACCAGACTTTGTGTCGTAAAACGACTATGTCTGCTGTGCGGACAAAGCTGCCATCCATCGCCATTGATGCAATGTCCGCTTCCAGTCGAAACACTCAGCTATTCCTTGGATCAGAGTTCCTTTGCACAGACACGAAGTTACCCAGAATTGGCAAATCATCAGGTTCAAGTGCTGAAGCGATACAAGTGACAACTCAAAGTTACCTGGCCTCTTTGATCTTAGAAGACTTGTGCTGGAGCAGATTGCGGAATTGATCCAGCGAGCCGATGCGGAAAAGCTTTTCGAGGCAGATTTCAGTGTGAAAAGGTTGCCAAGTTAATTCCGACTGTCCACATTGGCTTGGAAACGCCCTATCGCTAGGTGGGATACTTGGGTAAGTCCGCACAACCAACGTACTCGGAAGACGTAGCTGGGGCTATTCGGGCCGTAGGGACGTCCAACTTTATGCCAGAGTTGTTGAACCTCATGCGCGGAGCAGCTTCGTTCAAGGGCGCGTTTGTCAGCCTTCTGAACCCAGGAAAAGCGCCCGAACATGTCTATGACAATGTACGTGCAGAACGCCGCTCGGTCGTTGTGGACCGATGGCTTGATCGCGCTTGGTTGCTGGACCCATTTGTTGTTCGTTTCATCGGTGAACGCCACGAACCGGTGATGGTGCTGAGAGATGTGGCGCCAGACAGGTTTGCCAACTCCGACTACTTTCGCATCTACTACAAGACCCTGTTTCTAAGAGATGAGATGGGGGTTTTCGTGACAATTGCCAACGGCACCTTGTTTCTTTCCCTCGGTCCCTCGGAGGGAAGAACCCGGTTCTCCCGGCGGAATGTCGAAAGGCTAACGGATCTACATCCAATAATATCGGCGCTTTGCGAGCAGCACTTTCATCGCACCCCCTCATCAGGCCAGTTCGAAGATAGCGAGGTCGATTTCGATGGGGTGATCGACAAGGTTTGCAAGGGTTTGACACAGCGGGAGATCGAGGTGGTGCAATCCCTTTTGCGCGGGCACTCGACGCGGTCGATAGCACTTTTGCTGGACGTTTCCCCTTCGACGATCAAAGTGCATCGCAAGAACATCTACCGAAAGCTGGGGATTTCTTCTCAATCTGCCCTGTTTTCGATGTTCCTGCATTCGACCAACGACTAGGCCTACCCCTTTGGGGGTACAAGTCACCCCGCCCTTTGGAGGTATTCACAGGTTCGGTCTCATGGCTCTAAGCTGATTCTGCATACCAACAAGTGCAGGTGTCTGGATCAGACCATGATCGACGTAAAGAATGTGACAAAACGCTTTGGCGAAGGCCAAGCGGCCGTAACGGCTCTGGGAGACGTGTCGCTGACCATTCCCGAAGGAAGCTTTTTCACGCTTTTGGGCCCGTCGGGTTGTGGCAAGACGACGCTTTTGCGATTGATCGCCGGGTTCGAGCTTCCGACCGAAGGCGAGATTACACTGGATGGCGAGTCGATCGGCCATTTGGCTCCAAACAATCGCCCCGTGAATACAGTGTTCCAGAACTATGCGCTGTTTCCCCACATGAGCGTGGCCCGCAACGTTGGGTTTGGCCTTGAGATGCTGAAGAGGCCCAAGGCCGAAATCGACAGCACCATCAACGAGATGCTGGATCTGGTCCAGCTCGGAGAGTTTGCAACGCGTCGTGTAGATCAGTTGTCAGGCGGGCAGCAGCAACGCGTGGCTTTGGCGCGCGCGCTGGCGCCGCGTCCCAAGGTTCTTCTTCTTGATGAGCCACTTTCTGCGCTGGACCTGAAACTTCGAAAAGGGATGCAGAGCGAGTTGAAGCGGCTGCAGCATGAGACAGGCATTACCTTTGTCTTTGTCACCCATGACCAAGGTGAAGCGCTGGCAATGTCGGACCAGATCGCAGTGATGTCGGCAGGTGCGATACGCCAAGTTGGCACACCGGAAGAGATCTACACAGCTCCACAAAGCAGGTTCGTCGCGGACTTTATTGGCGACACCAATATCGTGCATGCGACGTTGCTTGGCTTTGACGGGGATGCGGCAAAAATCCAATTTGGCGAGGGTTCACCACTCACGGTTCATACAGCCAGCACCTCGCTCACACCCGGCCCCGTGCATGTGGCTCTACGCCCTGAAACCATCCGCGTGGTTGATGAGAGTGCAGAGACGGCGCTCTTGCGAGGTGAGGTCGTAGACAGCATCTATTTCGGGGCCGGGTCACAGATGCTCGTGCTGTTGGAAGATGGCGTCAGCGTTCATGTCCAGGTTTCCACCCCACGCCCCGTCGGATCGCGGGTTGGCCTCGAATGTGACACCTCCATGCTGCACGTACTGGAAGACTGATGAGTGCCGCTGCACATATCTCGCGCACCGACGCCGAAACGAGATTGCGCGCGGCCCAAGAAGAACGCGCGCGTCAAAGGCGCAGAACGCGGCTCTTCCTGCTGACCCCAGCACTCGGGATCATTGGCATCTTTGGTCTGTTCCCGCTCTCGATTGCCCTGGTTTACTCGTTTCTTGAGCCCGGAACATACGGCGGCGTTGAATGGGTGTTCTCCTACGACGCCTACGTGCAGTTCCTTTTCGAGAGGGACATCTTTGATGATACGCTGAGCTTCAACAGCGCCTATCTGCAAATCTTCGGGCGCTCCTTTGGTCTCGCCATCACCACCATGATTGGCACCCTGATCCTCGGGTTTCCCGTGGCCTACTTCATTGCGGCCCGCCCTCCGGAGCAACGCAATTTCTGGCTCTTCGCCATCACGCTGCCGTTCTGGACCAACCTCTTGATCCGTACCTACTCGATGCTTTTGATCGTACGGGACGAGGGCTTTGTGAACCTGATGCTGATGAAGATCGGCCTGATCAGCGAACCGCTTGAGATGTTGTACACCGACGGCGCGGTACTTGCCGGGCTGGTCTACAGCTACCTGCCATTCATGATCCTCCCGATCTATGCCTCGCTCGAGAAGTTCGATTTTTCGCTGCTTGAGGCCGGACATGACCTCTATGCGACGCGTACGCAGGTTTTCCGCCACATCATCATCCCGATTACCCGCCCGGGCATCGTCGCAGGCTGCGTGCTGGTGCTGATCCCGGCGCTCGGGGCCTACATCACGCCGGAACTGTTGGGCGGTGGCAAGAAACTGATGATCGGCAACCTGATCGCCTTGCAATTCGGGTCGGGGCGCAATTGGCCCTTTGGGGCCGCGGCAGCGCTGATCCTGATGGCAGTTGTGTTGATCGCGCTCCTTGTCAGCCTGCGGGCAGGTGCTTCGAAGGAGGGTGGAAATGGATAAACTGCTGTCGATCTTCCGCCCGTCGACCGGGTCTCGCGAGTTGCGCAGGCAACCCCTGTTTACTGGCATGTCCTGGCTGGTTCTGTTGTTCCTCTACGCACCAATTGCCGTACTGGTCGTGTTCTCTTTCAACGACAACCGCTCTGTTGTGCGGTGGACCGAGTTCAGCTTGCGCTGGTACGCGGCAGCCTTGGAAAACGACGACATCCGGCGTTCGGCGATGATCTCTATTCAGGTTGCGCTCACGGCGACCGTGTTTTCCACCATCATTGCCACAATGGCAGCATTGGCAACAACGCGCGGGGGCGTCTATCGCGGTCGCTCTGCGGCCATCGCGCTCATAAACCAACCCCTGATGATCCCCGAGATTGTCACGGCGATTGCCACGCTGGCCTTCTTTTCGATCCTGCGCCAGCTCACGGGGGTAACCGGGATCGGCTGGCTGATCCTCGCCCACACGGTTTTCTGCGTGCCCTTTGCTTACATGCCGATCCGCGCACGTTTGTCAGATATGTCCGTGACCTATGAAGCCGCCGCTGCGGATTTGTACGCAACACCCTGGCAAACATTCCGCCATGTGACGCTGCCGCTCCTGATGCCCGGAGTCATGGCGGGCGCCATGCTGGCCTTTGTCGTATCGCTGGATGACGTGATCATCACGCTTCTGGTGGCCGGCCCGGGCGAGACCACTTTGCCTATCTACATCCTCGGCCAGATCCGTCGTGGCGTGACGCCAGAGGTCAACGCCGTCTCGACAATCCTGATCGGGCTGACCGTGGCCATGGTCACGTTCACCTTCTTTCTGCAACGCAAACGAAAATAACAAGAAGCCCGCGTCGGTGCGGGACGCTAACCACTCAACGGAGGACTAAAATGAAACTCTCACTACTCAAAGCCGCCGCTGTCTCAGCCCTCGCGCTTAGCGCAGCCTCGGCCCACGCCGAAGGCAAACTGAACATCTACAACTGGGGCAACTACACCAACCCCGAGATGATCGAGAAATTCGAAGCCCAATATGGCGTCGAAGTCACGCTGGATGGCTATGACAGCAATGAAACCATGTTGGCCAAGGTCAAGGAAGGCAACACCGGCTATGACGTCGTTGTGCCCGGCGACTACATGATTGCGATCATGGTTGGCGAAGGCCTGCTGGCCGAGATCAACGCGTCCGAAATGGAGAACTTCAAGAACATGGATCCGAACTGGGTCGATGTCTACTGGGATCCGGGTCGCAAGTATTCAGTTCCCTACCAGTGGGGCACCACCAGCTTTACAGTCGACAGCGCAGTCTACAGCGGCGACATCAACACGCTTGGTCTGATCTTTGATACTCCCGAAGAACTCAAAGGTCGCATCAACATGCTCAATGACATGAACGATGTGATCAACGCCGGCCTGCGTTACCTCGGATACCCGCGTTGCAACTCGAACCCCGATCAGATGAAAGAGCTGATGGCGCTTCTCGCCAAGGCCAAGGGCGACTGGCGCACGATGGATTATGCGGTGATCGAGAAGCTGACATCGAAAGACGTAGACCTGTCGCAAAGCTGGAATGGCGCTGCCATGCGCGCTCGGGCGGATCGCCCCTCGCTGCAATACGCCTATCCAAAAGAGGGTTTCACTGGCTGGATGGACAATGTTGCCGTTCTTGCCGATGCACCCAACATGGAAAACGCAAAGCTCTTTGTGAACTTCATGATGGACCCGGAGAACGCCGCGATGACCTCGAACTTCGCGCGCTATGCCAACGGTATCAAAGGGTCGGAGGCCTTTATGGACCCCGAGATGCTCAGCGCGCCTGAGATCGTCATGCCCGCCGATGCACCGATTCCGGACTTTGTGAAGCCCTGCGATCAGGATGTCGTTGACCTTTACAACAAGGTTTGGACCCGCCTGAAGCAATAAGGCTTGAAGTCTCCTGAATGACGGCCCGCCGTTGGCCGGGCCGTCACTTTCCGAAGTTTCTTACTCTGACTGCGACCCCTTTTTGGTCGCCCTGCGGGAGCGTGGAAAATGCACGACAGCAAATCCGGCACCAGGCCCAAGACGGCGCGTGAGATCGGCATCATGCAGGGCTTCCCGCCCCCGCCTGAGAAGCGTCCTTCGCTCGAGAACTGGGACCTTGCTCCGTTCAATCGCTGGACTTTCCAGAACATGCGAAGCCTGTTTCCTACGGTAGATGTGCGTCCAGGACCGGAGACCCGAGAATTGAAACAGGCCCACCGCGACCTGTTGGAAATCGAATTTCAAACTTTTGACGACCGCCCCCTTTCCGTCGCGGCCTGGCTCTCTGAAAGCTACACAGATGGTTTCCTGGTGCTGAAGGGTGACCAGATACTTACCGAGATTTACGCCAACGATTTCACTCCAGACGCTACGCATCTGGGCCAATCCGTCTCCAAATCCCTGATTGGATCTCTGGCCGGTGTGCTCCATGGAGAAGGCAAGCTCGACCTCACGGAACCGCTTGAAAACATCGTGCCGGAATTGGCCGCGACAGGCTATGCCGGATGCACCGTGGATCAGGCGCTTGATATGCAATCAGGGGTGCGTTTCACCGAGGATTACGGCCTTCCGGACAGCGACATGACCCGCGTCGATGTGGCGTCAGGCTGGCGCCCCGTTCGCAAGGGTGAAATCAAGCCAACCATTCGGGACGTTATTCTGACATTGCCTCAAGTCAGACCCCATGGGCAGGTGTTTTCTTACCGCTCGATCGAGACGGATGTCGTAGCCTGGGCCTTGGAACGCGTCAGCGGAGAAGACCTTGCTTCGCTCTTGTCGAGCCGTATCTGGCAAAAAATTGGCTGCGTGCATTCCGGCTTTTTCACAGTGGACGACGCCAAGACCGCGCTCGCGGACGGTGGGTTCAACGCAACGCTGCGCGATTATGCGCGGTTCGGTCGGATGATGGCCGATGGTGGCAAAGTTGGTGACCAACAAGTGGTGCCGGAAAGCTGGGTTTCGGGGATTTGTTCGGGTGCGGACCCCTCGAAACATGGTGATCCCTATGACGTGCTGTCTCCCCAAGGGGCATACCGAAGGTTCTGGTGGGTTCACGACCCCGGTCGGGGCGTGTTCATGGCGCGTGGAGTTTTTGGTCAACTGATCTTCATTGATCTGATGGCGGACGTCGTTATCGTCAAGCTGTCCAGCTGGCCCGACTATCTGATCCAGTCCTTTAGCCACGATGCCGTGCTCGCTTGCGAGGCCATCATTCGCGCGCTTGGTTAGTTCGAAACCCATCTCAGACACACGAGGCCGCATGTCGCCGACACCTGATCTGATTATCCTCAACGGCTCTCTTCTGACCTTTGACGAGGCCACACCAAAGGCTTCGGCATTGGCCATTCGGGGCGACACAATTGTGGCTGTCGGAGACACCGACGACATTCGCGCCATGGCTGGGGCCGGAACCAAAATCATCGACGCTGCCGGTGGCACAGTTATGCCCGGCTTTATTGACAGCCACGTGCACCTTTTTGGCGGGGCGGCCGAGTTGGGAATGCTGGACCTGCGCGAAACGATGGGCGCAGATGCTCTGACCAAGGCGTTGCGAACTTTTGCGGCTGAGCACCCAGAAGAACCTTTGCTGATGGGCGTTGCGGCCGATTACGAAATTCTTGGACCAGGCGTTAAAACCACTCGGCAATATTTGGATCGCATTCTGTCTGAGCGTCCCGTTGCGCTGATGTCGGCTGACCACCACACGGTCTGGGCGAACACAATTGCCTTGGAGAAGGCAGGCATTCTTCACGGCTCAGTTGTTCCCCCCGGTTCGGAAATCGTGATGGCTGGGGACGGCACCGCACAAGGTCAGCTGAATGAAACCGGTGCTTTTGGCCCGGTTCTGCGCCTGTCGCAACTGGGAGGACGTGATCTGCTGGGCTACGTCACAGGAGCGGATCCCGAGCCACCCGCAACGCCCAAAGAACGCGCCTTTGACAAAGAGGTCATCCTACGTGGCCTGAATCACTGTGCATCCCACGGGATTACGGGGCTGCACAACATGGATGGCAACTTTTATCAACTTGAACTGCTCAGCGAACTTGAGGCCGAGGGGCGCCTTCCGATCCGTGTTCAGGTGCCCATGCATTTGAAGAACACCGACCCTCTGGATCGGTTGCAAGAGGCCGATGAAATGCGCCGCCGTTTTGCGTCCAATATGGTTTGGTCAGGGCGGGTTAAGATGTTCATGGACGGCGTGCTGGACAGCTACACGGCGCTGATGCTTGCGCCTTATCCGGGAAAACCTAAGAGCCTCGGTGATGCCGTTTTCAGTGCGGAACACTTCAACGAAGCCTGTATTCGCGCTGATGCAATGGGGTTGCAACTCAGCACGCATGCCATTGGCGACGGTGCCGTTCGGCGTACGTTGGACGGTTACGAGGCAGCGCGCAACGCCAACGGCGCCCGAGATTCCCGACACCGCATTGAACATATTGAAGTAATAGACCCCGCGGACCTGCCCCGGCTGGTTGCCCTTGACGTCGTTGCCTCTCTTCAACCCCTGCACTCACCCGCAGGAGGATTGTTTTCCCCCTATTCCGCCGGAAATATTCTGACAGCGGAGCAAATCCCTTTTGCTTTTGCATGGAACAAGATCCGTGAGAGCGGCGCCAAAGTCTGTTTCTCGACGGATTGGCCAGTCGTCCCTGTCGACACAATGATGACGGTTGCCGGGGCCGTTAACTGCACTGAGCTGCCACCTCCTTGGCTGGACAACCGTCAAAGCCTTATGGCTACGCTGTCTGCCTATACGCATGACAATGCCTGGCTAGAGTTTAACGAGGACCGAAAGGGCCGCTTGAAGCCAGGATACCTGGCCGACATCGCCATCCTCGAACAGGATCTGTTTTCAATTGATAAAAACCAGTTGGCCCATGCGCGCATTGCGCTGACAATTTGCGGGGGAAGAATCTCTTTTGGAGATCTCCAAAGCTGATTCCGCCAGAGAGGCCATGAAAAGATTGTGTCAAAGTTTCGATGCTCCTCCTTTTCATCGTCGGTTGTCAGCCTTGGGCACCGCAATGCCGACATTGGCACACGGTGCAGCGTTCCGTATTTTGGGCTCGAGGCAGACGTTCGCTCACCTACGCTCAATGACTGCATTGCGGACTTTCCCGCCGTTCGCCTTGCGCCCCTATACGGCCGCTATCTGCGCATTGCGGTCGTTGGTCGAGCACCGCACTTCGCAAGCGCAGCACGATCTCAGACCCTCGTGAACGGCCCAGAGCCGCCGTTCGCTCACCAACCAAGATGCCGCAATTGCAGCCCGCATTCCCGACATTCGCTGCTTCAGCGAGATGCGAGCGGCATCCTGTGACCGCTCCGCGGATATTCCGGACACTTGATTATCCAATCTCTGCTTGGCTCCAATCTAAACTATGGAGGCCCATTCGGACACGACGGCCCACCCCAACGCATTGGTCCCACAACAGCTAACTGCCGAGATTTGCCCTGCCGCAGATGTCGTGCACGACTGCGATACGGGTGAAGCGCAACACGAGCATCCGGCAAGCATGCCCTTCTGCGCGATGCCTGACACATCAGCAAGCGCGTACAGCGGCTTTGTTGGTGGATTTGTCGTATCCCGTGGTGGAGATAGTGACGCGCGGTCTAGATCGAAGTCGTCTGATACAGGGAAAATGTCGCCCTCAAGCACGGTCCCCCAGATGCCGATGTCTTTGATCTTTTCCGCCTCTACCTCGAATGGGTCTTCTTCAAGGATGGTGAAGTTCGCGAACTTGCCGGGAGCAATGGAGCCAATCTCATCTTCCAATCGAAGAGATTGGGCCGCATCGATGGTCATAGCCCGCAGCGCGTCTTCGACCGACAGGCGGTGTTCCGGACCTGCAACGCGGCCAGATACTGTCGTCCGGTTCACACCAGCCCACACGAGAAACAGCGGCTCACCCGGAGCCATTGGCACGTCTGAGTGGAAAGAAATCGGGGTTCCATTGGCCTTGATTGGGCCAAGCGGCACGATGTCATCTGCACGGTCCGGGCCAAGTCCAAGCTCGCTATATCGATCTGACAGCGCGGTTACGTAGTATGGATTGCCGCTGACGATACAGCCCAGTTCAGCGATGCGTTTTGCTTGATCTTCTCTCGCATAACCGAAGTGGACCAGTGTCGTGCGGTGATCGGCTCGCGGCATCCGGCGCATGTTTCGCTCAACAGCGTCCAGGATCAAGTCCACGGCAAGGTCGCCGGTTTGATGAACATGCAACTGGTAGCCTGCCTCCCAGTAGGCATCGAAAACAGGATTGAACTCATCTGGTTGCATAATCCACTCGCCGTGGAAATCGCCGCCTACGTAGGGCTCCGAGACCTGCATAGCCAAACTGTAAACAGCGCCATCGGCGAAGAGTTTCACCTGCTTCGGCATGAAAGCCGTTTTGCCTTCACCCCAATCAAGTAGCTTTTCCGTCTCCTCGATCATCGTTCCGTTTTGGAGGTGCAAGGCAGCCAGAGATTTCCCGTCGGGTATGAAATAGGTCCTGAGCGGTGCGTCAGGCCCGGAAAAGACGGCGTTGGTTGCTTCTTGAAGTGGACGTGACAGCACGCCTCCCGGTTCCGCAGCAACCGTGACGCCTGCACGGTGCATATACTCGCGCGCCAGCCTGAGACCAGCGCCCAGACGCTCTGGTGTTGAAAGCACCGGTGCAACTGCGGGAAGAACGGCAAACATGCCCGCCTCGAAGAAATACCCGTCTTCAAAGCTCGACTGCTCAAGCGCAAGCCCCGCAAAGCCATTTACGAAGTCTTCGGTGATGCCCAGAAACTCCAATGCGGGCGTGTTCAAGATAAGTTCGTGTGCAGATCGGTGGACTATGATGATTGGGCGTGTGCTGCTGATCTCGTCGAGTTGTGCACGCCTGATCTCGCCATGAAAAAAGTGGTGGTATCCCCATGTCAGTAACAAGGCGTCGGGATCATCCATTGCCGCTTCAGCGGCTTGCAAGCGAGACTTATAATCCGCTTCATCCTCGGCGGCCTTCGAAAAGCCAGTCGGAATATTCCAATCCTCAATCGATATGATCTCGGAGGTCAGGGTCAATCCGGCGAGGAAAGGGTGCACATGCTGGTCGATCAAACCGGCAATGATCACCTTGTCAAAAAACCGTTCGTCCAGCCGAAACGGCTGCGAACCAATCCGATTAACGATTGCATCGCGCGATCCCGCGGCCAGAATACGGTCTCCGACCACGGCGACCGCGTTGATTGCTGGGTCGTTGTCCTCCATGGTGATGACGCGCTGCGCTGTGTAAACAGTGATTTCGGGCAGCGTCTGAAGCTGGCTTCCAAAATCCTGCAATGACGAGGCCGCATGAGTTGAGGTGGCATGAGAAATCGCGATCATTGACGCGCTGCCGAGGATGGTCATTGCGGTGCGGCGGGTAACGTTCAGTTTGGTCATGGCTCTTAATGCTCAGTAAGGCGAAATTTGCCTGAGCCTAGCATCGAGATGATCTTAGGTGGAAAGGAAAACTGCTGCCGATATCGAATTGAGCGCTAAGTTTCCCAAGCAAAATGATGCTATGATTTAGCGACTGACCTCGACCGCTTTGGGCTCCTAGCAGACTTCGGACGCAGCGCGGCGTTCTTAAACATAGGTAGCCAATCTTCCGTCACTCACGGCCCATTCCTGTCTTTCGTAGTCAGGTCAAAATGCTGCGTCCGCAAACCGCTTTACGGACATTGGCTTCCTTGATCAGTTTTTCTATCTTCTGCGGCAGGCCAACGAGGTATTCAGATGGAACGCGAACCTAATCTTGTCATTTCTAGCGCTTCGCAGCGCATCGTTAAGGATGGGGTGCCATTCAAGGTGGACATCTACAAACTCGAAGGCGGAGACGGGTGGTCGCTGGAGGTTGTGACTGAAGACGGGACATCCATCGTCTGGGACGATCTCTTTGACGACGACCAGGATGCGCTAGAGGAAGCAGTCACCACAATTCGCCGAGAAGGTGCAGTGGCATTTGTCAATGGCGAGTCAAACGTCATTCCATTCAAGAACTAAGCCAGACACGAGCGGCCCAAAGCCGACATCCAGCCGTCTACAGGGATGCTGTACCGCGGCTCAGCAATGCTGCCGTTCGCCGCATATGCACGATACCATGCCGGATCGACAGTACGTAAGTGATCAAAATGGTAGTGCCTGCAATGGTCAGTAGGGCGCCGTCTACAAGTTGCGGGTGAGATCGAGAAAGACCGGGCCGTTCGGTTTGAAACTTCGATCTCCCGCCGTAAGTATAGGCCGTTTTGCTACAACAAAACTGATGTTGTTCAAGCACTGCGATTAATTAGGCAGGTGCAACGGTGTGATGCGCTTTATCAGGTTGCCAAAGATGTAGAGCCAGATCCTGCGTCCATTTTGTTGAAAAGTTGATATGACGCTCGTTGTGGTCTTTTGCCAACCTCCAAACAGTCAGCATTTAGGGAATCACTTGAAAATGAAATCAGGATACAGCGCGCTCGCGCTAGCTATTTTGCTCGCAGGCTCGCCGCTACTTGCTCAGCAAGCCGACACCGTTTTCCTGAGTGAAAACATCATCACGTCAAACCCCGAGTTGCCACTGGCGCAATCCGTGGCGGTTGCGGGAAACACGATCATTTGTGTACGCACTGATGACAGTTGCCGCGAGTTGGCAGGCGATGGCACCCAGATCGTGGATGCGGGCACAAATACCGTTATGGCTGGTATCATCGACACTCACTTGCACACACGCATCTTTGGGCAGACGCATTTCGTCATGCTCAACCTGTTCGGTTACAACGATGCGTCGCGTGAGGAGGTTGTCGAAGTAATCCGGGAGTACGCGGCGACGCTCGGGCCAGATGAGTGGGTGATCGGCGGCGGTTGGTCCGACGCGCATTTTCAGAATCCCACCAAGGAAGAACTGGACGAAATCGTTGGTGGACGCCCTGCATTGATCTCCGACAATACGCAACATAACGGCTGGTATTCGACGAAAGCTCTGGAATACCTCGGGATCACTGCCGATTGGGAGCCACCGAAAGGCGGCTACATGCCTTTGAATGACGCTGGCGATGAACCTTCCGGACTTTTGCAGGAGAAAGCTCACCTTTCGACAGGGTTTGTCGAACAGCACAAACTCTATTCTTTTGAGAAACAGGAGGAAGCGATTATTGGTGCCGCTCGCGTGCTCAACGCGGTCGGGGTCACCGGTGCAACGGAAGCTGCCGCCGGGTCCAAGGAGGGGGCAGATGACGTCTACGTCCGTTTGGCGCAAAAAGGAGAACTAACACTCAGGCACGAATTAGCCATGGTGTTCTGGGGCACCGGCACGCCAGAGGGCGATACCGCAATGATCGAACAATTAGAGATACGGCGGGCCGCAGTCGAGGATGCGGGCGTTGATCCCAGTATTCTCCATGCGAACACTGTGAAGTTCGCTATTGATGGAACACCGGGGCGTTTTGCCTATATGGAAGGCCCGTATCTGGACGGCACACGGCCGGATATGAACTTTCGACCAGACAACCTTGCAGAGATTTTCGACGCACTAACAGAGCGTGATTTTACCTTGATGCTGCACGTTGAAGGGAACGCGGGGATCCGCCGCTCGCTCGACGCGCTGGAATTTGCACATGAAACCGGCGAGCCCCTTCGCGACGACATCCCTCAGATTTTCACGCATGTTGACCATTTGTCTATCGACAACGCTCGTCGCATGTCTCGGCTCGGGGTTTCCGGGCAGCTTCAACTTCACTGGGCTGATCCCACCGAGGAGTACTTTCGTAATGTGACCAGTCAGAACCTGCCAAAAGAGGTGCTGGAGCGTATGTACCAGTTCAAACTCGTGACCGAGTTCATGGAGTATGGATTTGGACCTGACGCGCCGACGTCTCCTGTGTTTTCGCCGTGGGAAGGAATGGAGATCGGCATGACACGACAGGCTATGGGAACACCCGGCGGTCTTGTCATGCCCGGTGAACCATTGACCTTTGAAGAGGTTATCCATGGCTCGACCCTGGGTAGTGCACGCCTTCAGGATCGGGGCGATGTGTTGGGGAGTCTCGAGGAAGGCAAGATTGCAGACATCATCGTGCTCGACCGAGATATTCGCAGACAGGCCGAAGAGAACGTTTTTGAATTTCACAAGACTGAAGTGCTGCAAACCTATTTTGGCGGCGAACTGGTCTACGATATTGATCGCGACGGCGAACCGGACAAACTATTGACCGAGCCGGAGTGGGAAGAAGGCGACGACGAGAAACTGCGCCGAGGCGTCGCAGTTACTAGCGTGAGAGTGTCTGAGGGATGACGAGTCCGCTGTCAGCTTTTGCGATTGGCGCTCTGTTTGGTCTGATATCTCTCCCGGTTGCGGCACAAAGCATTGAGAGCGCATGGCAGCGCGCGATTGCGGGCCAGCAACCCGGTGGTATGCCGTTTGATCCGCTTGCAGCTCCGCTTGATTTGACCCGAACGCCAGTCAGTGTAGCGCCGCAAAACATGTCGACAGGTACGCGTGTGATTGGCTGGCAGGATCTGCTACCAGTGCATGTCTCCAGCGAAACGCCCTTTGCCGACATGCGACCGTTTCTGCGCGACGCCATGCGCATCCACGTCGAATGGCGCACGTCGACACCGCGCGAACGGGAAGATATGGCACTATTTGAACGCCACGAAGCTGCTCTTACACTCCTCTCAATGCATCAAGTTGACGTAGACGGCCTGATGAGAGAGCGGCGGAACATCATCGCTCAGAATGGCAAAGCAAGGCGCGCACCCAACCAGAACATTCTCGGACAATCTATACGGCTTGCCGGTTACGTTGTCCCGCTCGCCTTCGAAGAGAAAAAGGTGACAGAATTCCTGTTTGTGCCAGTTGCAGGTGCCTGCGTTCACACGCCAACACCGCCTCCAAACCAGATTGTCCATGTGGACTATCCAAAGGGTGTTGCCTTCAGCTCAATCTTCGAAGCTTTCTGGATCGAAGGAGAATTGAACGCCGAGGATACACGGCGCGACGTCGTCTTTTTTGATGGCGCTGCAAACATTGAGGCGCAATATAGCCTGAAAGCAAAGACCGTAGAGGTCTACAATTCTTGGTGAAATCAATCGTCAGCCATGATTGATGCTTGAGCCATTTGATAGAGAGAATGTCCAAACGAACTTATGGATCCGTTGCCCCTTACCGGACATTTGAGCTCGAATAGACAGAAGGGCGCAATCTGCGGACGGCCTATTGGGGCCAAGCCGCACGCAGCTATTCTCCACTTGTGAGACAAGCAACAGACGATTTATTGGCTATTCTGAAACGGCCCGAGCTCCTCTGGCCCAGGCTTTCAGGCAAAGAAGTTCTGCGGCGATCATTGCGGCTGCGTTGGAGGTCATCTCCGCATGATCAAACGGGGGGGAGACTTCGACCACATCCATGCCGACTGGATCGAGCCCCTTCATGGCCCGGATTATGGCGAGCGCTTGGTAGCTGGTAAGCCCGCCCGGGACCGGTGTGCCCGTCCCGGGAGCAGTGGACGGATCGAGGCAGTCTATGTCGAAGGTCAGGTAGGTCGGACCATCCCCAGCGGTGGACAAAATGGTTGCGGCAATCTCTTCAGCTGGAGCAGCATGTACGGCGTCTGCATGCAAGATTTTCATGCCATAGGTCTCTTCGCCCTCGAAACAGGTGCGGATGCCCACCTGAACGGTCCGTTGCGGATCTATGATGCCCTCGCGAACCGCTAGGTTGAACATACTGCCGTGATCCATGCGTCCACCCTCGTCGGGCTCGACGTCCCGATGGGCATCAAACTGGATGAGACCGATTGGGCCGTACTTCTCAGCATAGGACTTAAGTACCGGATAGGTGATGAAATGATCGCCGCCCAGAACAAGGCTGGCCGTTCCTCCCGAGATTATCTCCGATATGTGGCGCTCTATGGCCAACGGGACGTCTTGGGGCACGCCCCAGTCGAAAACGCAATCACCGTAATCGATTGCTGCAAGCGTATCGAATGGATCAAACCGCCAGGGCCAAATTGGGCCCCAGGCATGTTGAGCGCTTGCCTTGCGAATTGCCTCTGGGCCAAAGCGGGTTCCAGGACGGTTACTCACAGAAAGATCAAAGGGAACTCCGGTGATCGCTACATCCGCCCCCTCAAGATCCTTTGTGTATTTGCGGCGCATAAAACTCAGAGCGCCGGAATAACTGGGCTCAATCTGTGAACCTTTGAGTGCGCCACGGGTAAAGGCGGCATCGATGCCATAGGATTTAAGGTCTGTAGCCATGGTGTTTTGGTCAGTTTCTTGTGATAGGTTTCATGGCTTTTTCTATTCTCATTATCGGCTGGATGCTATCTGGTGATCTTGATCTTGCAGCCGATTTTCGGCGGCGCAGTGATTATCTTAGTTGCAAAATCAATCGAATGTCAGCTTTCGGCAGAGGTCCTTGCCTATTTTGCGGACACAACGAAAGTCAGCTTTCCGCCCATCTTGACCGCCTTGGTTTCTGCGAACTCTGACTTCTCGTGCCCGCAGCGAAGGTCCGTAAGGTCGGCATTCTGCCCGTTCGTGACAAAAGCTGCATCGGTCGGGAAGGGCTCAAAGCCGTCATCCGACGGCATTAGCGATTAGACCGGTTTGTGGTTGCGAGCGGTCATTGGGGCCGCTCTCAGGATTGGTCCGACATCGGCCCTCCCAGTACTATTCAACGAGTTTTCAAGCTCAACTCCGAGATCCTACCGTCGCCTGACCCTCTCTCGATTACGCTCCCGACGTTCGATGTTGATCCGGTGGTCGCGGCCCAATGCCCGGTAGAAGCCCGGTCCCTTGGACCAGTTCAGAAAGTGGGCAAAGCTGTCGACCTGATCGTCGTTGCGTCCGCGTGGAAAGGACTGAAGCTCCCGTTTGAATACCGGCAGCCAGGGTGCATCTGCAGGCAGATAAACCTTGCCCTCTTCGACAGGACCGCAAGCGGACTGGAACCGGGTTTCCTTGTCCTTGTCGGGTTTAATGCGTTCGTAGCGCCGACGGTCATCACGAAACAATTCGTCCAAAAGAGGTTTGCCGGAGGCCGCATCTTCGATCAGGACACGATCGGGATCCCAACGGCCGACAAGTTGCAGTGCCTTGGCTTTCAGGTCTGGGTAGTCTACCTGCCCGCGCCAGACGTCGATAAGATGCCACGCATTTTCGCGGAACCCCCAGGTTGTACAGACAGAGAAATCAGACCGGGGGTCTGCCGACATGCCCGTATCCCAGCTCTGAACCACCAGTTGGAACCAGCGGCGATCTTCGATGGTCTCGTAGGTGCCAAACCACTCCCAGCGCAAGGGCGACCCGTCGGGAGCAATGGGGTTCTGCTGATACTGGCAATTGAACACGGCCGCGCCCATTTCGCGACGCTTGGTATCCAGCGTTTGCTGATCCAAACGGGACGGGCACAGGAGATCACCCGGTTTGCGGCGCATGACCCTTCCACGCCCAAGAGGAACCACCTCATGGCCTTCTGCGATGGCAGGCAGATTCAGATGCCGGTAGGTCCCGCGTTCGAGCAGATAACCCGGCGGATCCATCTCGTGCAACCGTTGCGCAACCATAACCACACGCCCTTCGGCCGGATTGTCGAAGCGCGACAACAAGGTCCCCTCAATGAACTCCTGCGCCTTGACCAGCTCGGCTTCGGAGCCGGCATCTCCGGCTTTCAGCAGGTCATCGATGATGATGTAATCGGCGCCATGACCGGTGACAGAACTTCCAATGGAGACAGCCTTACGGCTGCCTCCCTTTGTGGTGCGGATTTCTTCTGAGGTGTTGCCCTTTTTAGCCAAGACCGTTTCAGGGAACATTTCCCGGTACCAGCGCGCAGACATGATCCGACGACAATCTTCGGAATGTTTGCGCGCCAGATCCAACCCATAGCTGGCAACGATGATCTTGGCGCTGGGGTTATGACCGAGAAGATAAGCGACATATGCAACGGCCACGGTGACCGATTTCAGGCAACGTGGCGGGATGTTGATGATCAGTCGCTTGTTTTCGCCTCGACGGACATTGTCCAACTCATGGCACATGGCCCGCACATGCCAGGCCGGATCAAAGCTGCGGTCAGTTCCCTGGTGCAGCGTGCCAAACACACGCCAAACGAAGGGAAAGAAATTGTCCCGGCAAACCTCGCGAGCGGCTTGCACGACGATTTTTGGATCAGGAGTCGTCATCTTCCGCCTCCTCGTTTTCCAGATCACCGTCACCGTCCAGTTGGCTGGAAAAGAAATCCCGGAGGATGTCGTAGTCGACAGCGTCGGGCTCAACCGTACGGACGCTTTCTTGCGCGTCCAATTCACTTGCGTTGAACAGATCTGTGTCCAGCTTAAGCAGCGCCATCAACAATTTCGTGTCGCCCTTCAACGCGCCTGCCGTGAACCGCTTGGCAATTGCCTCAGCCTTGGAAATCCGGATTTCGTGGCTGCCTTCGCGAACCGTAATCTTGGTTTCCAATTCACGTTTCAAGCTGGCATTCACCCCCTTGGCACCTTTCGGCCGCCCTTTCGGATTGCCGGATCGGCCTTTTTTGAATTGGGTCGCTTTGGGCGGTTTGCCGTAGCCGACCTCATACTCTTTCGTATCGTCAGACATGACCCACCTCCTGTTGTGAAGTGGTATCGTTGGCCGCAAAACGCGCATCGAACGTCTGGCCTGTTACCGCGTGCACGGCGCTATCACCGGTCATCTCCTGCCAACGGCGGATGGCCACATCGACATAAGCCGGGTCGAGCTCAATAAGCCGCGCTTGGCGCCCGGTTTTCTCAGCTGCCAGCAGAGTCGCGCCGGACCCGCCAAAGGCGTCCAGCACGACATCGCCGCGGTGGCTCACATCCATGATGGCATCTGCAACCAGAGCTGTCGGCTTCACCGTGGGATGATCCGCGAGATCCGCCTCGCGCCCTGCCCCAAAGCTGTTCACACCGGCGTAATCCCAGACGTTGGTCCGGTTGCGCCCGTGCTTGCCCAATTCGACATTATTGATATGCGGCGCACCGGGCTTCTTGAAGATGCAAACCAGCTCGTGCTTCGAGCGATAAAGGCTGCCCATGCCTCCGTTCGTCTTATTCCAGACGCAGAGATTGATGAGGTCCAATCCAGCTGCCTTGCCCACTACAATCAGTTCTTCGATGTGACGCCAGTCCATGCAGATCATCGCAATGCCTCCGTCGGGCAAGCAGTGAAACAGCCGGTTGATCACGTCTGAGAGAAAGCTGCGGAACTCGCTATCCGACATTTCTCCCGACGCCATGGCAAACTCGCGGTGTTCGGCGCTATTGCCGGACCGCACATGCCCATTGACCGGTACGTTATAGGGAGGATCAGTGAACACCATCTGCGGGCTCTCGCCTTTCAACAAGGTGTCGTAGATCTGGGCTTGCAGGGCATCCCCGCAGAAGATGCGATGATCTCCAAGAACCCAGAGGTCACCCGGCTCCGTGACTACGGGTGCCGCAGGGTTCGGCGTATCAACAGATTCCGCTTCAGTCTCCGTGGCCTCGCCCGTGCCGTCGATGATGATGTCGATCTCCGGTGTTTCGAACCCTGTGATGTCCAGATCAAAGTTCAACTCGCCATCAAGGCTGAGATCCATCAGCTCGGCAAATTCGATCTGCAGGGCCGCCTCATTCCAGTCGGACAATTCTGCCAGCTTGTTATCCGCAATACGCAGAGCGCGCACTTCCCCGTCTGACAAGTGATCCGCGACAACAGTCGGCACGGACATCAACCCCAGGGCCTTGGCGGCTTCATAGCGGCCATGACCCGCGATGATTGTGCCCGAACCATCCAACAGGATCGGAGTGACAAAGCCAAACTGGGCCACCGATGCTTTCAGTTTGTCGACATTCTTGGCCGCGTGCACGCGGTTGTTGTTGGCGTAGGGCTTGATCTGGCTGATCTTCAATTGGATGACTTTCTCCGCCATCCAGATCGGCGTATTGGACGCCAGAGCGTCACTTAGTGTTTTGTTGGCAGGCATAACCGCCTCCTTTTGCGTGACGCCGCGCGGACGTCGAGATGGAGGGATCGCGTTGGAAAATCGGAGAGAGCACAAATCGCAACTCCCCGGACCAATCGATCCGAGACGTTGCTCCTTTGAATGCTCTCTGCGGAAACCTGTGTTTCCAATGAGTGCTGCCTGCGGGAGCAGTTTCCCGCCCTGATAGTCCGGGCGATTAGGTCGAATGTAGGTGCCATCAATACGAGACGCAACCCCCCAAACTAAAAGTAACCAATTAAGATTGTTGACGAATAATCGGGGGTACGGCAGCGTCGCACTTCAAAACACACGCCTCCAGTAATCGTTTCAGAAAGAGCTGGACTGTTGCCGTAAACCACGCATCACTGAACCCACGCCCGAGCCATTCGGGCGCTCCTCGGTACTGGGGTTCGGCATCTCGCTGACCCAAGATCAGAGGAGACAGTTAATGTCCAAACGGAAGCAAACCAAAATTGACAAGGTTCAAGCTTTGTTGCGTCGCCCGAGCGGCGCCAACCTGGAAGCGCTGTGCAAAGCAACGGGATGGCAGCCTCATTCGGTCCGAGCAGCTCTAAGCGGTCTGCGGAAAAAAGGCGTCACAATTGAACGGCGGACATCCGACAAACCAAATGGACCATCCACATATCATCTGGCGGCGGGAACTGGAGAAGCGTCATGACCAAGACGAGCGATGTCGCCGATCTCGCCGCCATGGGTCGATCGGATCTGGTCACGCTTTGGCAGCAACTGTTTGATCAACCCGCCCCCGCCATGCTCAGCCAACCCTTTCTGCGCCGCTTTATCGCCTTTGAGATGCAGTCCCGCCGTCATGGCAGGCTACCCCGCCAGGTCAAAGCCACGCTGGAAAAGGGCTCTGGGAAGAAACCCCGGCCTACATGCCCTGCCCTAAAACCCGGCGGGCGCCTGCTACGCGAGTGGAATAGTGTGACCCATGTAGTCGACGTTACAGAAGACGGCTTCACTTGGAACGGTCGGTCCTATCGCTCACTCTCGGCCATCGCCCGAGAGATTACCGGCGCGCATTGGTCAGGGCCGCGTTTCTTTGGGCTCACCGGCAAGGCGGCCAAATGAGCCCGCGCCGTAAAATCCGATGCGCCATCTACACGCGCAAGTCCTCAGAAGATGGTCTGGATCAGGACTTCAATTCGCTGGATGCGCAATATGAGGCCTGCGCGGCCTATGTCGCAAGCCAGCGACATGAAGGCTGGACCCTGTTGTCCGGGCGCTACGATGACGGTGGCCTGTCGGGCGGCACCCTAGAGCGACCCGCCCTTCAGCGCCTTCTTGAAGAGATCGATGCCGGGCGTATTGACATGGTGGTGGTCTACAAGATTGACCGGCTGACCCGGTCGCTTGCCGACTTCTCTAAGCTGGTCGACCGGCTGGAACAGGCAAACTGTTCTTTTGTGTCCGTCACGCAGGCCTTCAATACCTCATCTTCCATGGGCCGTTTAACGCTGAATGTGCTGTTGTCCTTTGCTCAGTTTGAACGGGAAGTCACCGCCGAACGTATTCGCGACAAGATTGCAGCGTCGAAGAAGAAGGGGCTTTGGATGGGTGGCAACCTGCCTCTGGGCTATGATCGCCACCCCGATCCGAAGGCAAGAACGCTGGTGGTGAATGAAGAGGAGGCCAGAACGGTCCGGCATCTCTTTGGGCTTTATGACGAGCTTGGTTGCCTGCGCAAAGTAGAAGAACGGGCAACGGCAGAAGACCTGCGGTCAAAACGGGTTGTTCGGACAGATGGCAGTGTGAAGGGGGATTGTCCGCTGTCACGGGGTCAAATCTATTACCTGCTGCGCAATCCGGTCTATCTCGGAAAAATCCGCCACAAGGATAAGATCTGGGACGGACAACATCCGGCGATCATCGATCAGGACATCTGGGACCGGGTGCAGGAAAAAATGCGACAGGCCTCCAACCGCTCGCGGGCACGCGGCGACTCCGATGCGCGCCAACACTCCACTGACCCCGGGGCCTGGCTCACCGGTCTGCTGTATGACGAAACTGGTGATCGGTTGACGCCGACCCACACCACGCGCAAAGGCCGACGGTTGCGCTACTATATCTCCAATCGACTGATCTCAGGCGGCAAGGATATCTCTGGCTGGCGACTGCCCGGCCCAGCGCTGGAAAACGCGGTCATTGATGTCATCGTCAGACATTTGCAAGACGCCGCCGCGGCGCACCAAGTACTGGCGCAGCCGGAGGCCGGGTCAGCCGAGGCAGTTCAGACTTCAGTTGCGGATTTAGTAACCCGGCTTCTAGGCCATGGCTGTCAGATCGGCGCTGCTCTTCTGGCCAAAGGCAAACTTGCACGAGGACAGATCGACCTCGAATTTAACCCCAAAACTCTGGCAAGCGCACTTGGCATCGCGGCCGATCATCTGCACCCGGATCTCACCCACGTCACCGCATCTTTCGATCTGTGCCGCCGCGGCGTCGAGGCCAAGGTCATCGCCGGAGACATGGCACCCCAACCTGATCCCCACCTCCGGTCCATGCTGATCCGCGCCCATGGCTGGGCCCGTGATCTGAAGGCCGGAGTTCAACTGATGGAGATTGCCCGCCGCGAAAGCGTCCCTGACGCCTTCATCCGCACCCGTGCTCAGCTCGCCTTTCTCTCACCAAAGATTCAAACGGCGATTCTCGACGGGAGCCAGCCGCCCGAACTCACACTCAAGCGTCTGGTCAGCGTGACCCACCCACTTGAATGGTCCGAACAGGAACGCCTGTTCGGCTTCTGACATCTCCAGCTCCTGCGTCCCTGATACAGACTTCGCCCTCCCTGATCCGGCGGAACAATTCCCTGTTCGCACGAGGAAATTCCCTGTTCCACCTTTTAGGGAATTTGCAACATAAACCTCTGAGAAACATACAGTTCTGATAGAAGAAATGACGGAAGTCAGTCCCGGTTTGCGAATATTCCCTGTAAATTGCAGGTTATCAGGGAAATCCAGCCCAAAGCGACCCCGCTAAAATGCGACACTGAGACTCGCGCCTGAATTGTCCTCTGAATGTACGGTTTGCTTCGTCTCTGATTGAAAGCGCATGCGCCAACGCGCGGGAATTGCGTAACAATTCCGGATCAGAAAATACAACTGAAGTGAGACAGGTATGAGTGGCGGGGAGACAGGGATTCGAACCCTGGGAACGCTCTCACGTTCAACGGTTTTCAAGACCGCCGCATTCGACCACTCTGCCACCTCCCCGCGTGATGCTGGGTCTAAGGCGAACGCAAACCGGTGGCAAGACCAAATAGGGAATTCTTGCCGAAGCTGTCGCAGCGGTCTTTCCTTGATACCTTGCTCACGCTATGATCGGGCCACAAACCGTACCAGACCGGCGTTGCAGAACCGGCGAAACGCGGTGGGGTTCAGGAAACCGACCCCTTACAGGCAAGGGATAAAACGA
Organism: Ruegeria sp. D3; assembly: GCF_056534465.1. Taxonomy (NCBI): domain Bacteria; kingdom Pseudomonadati; phylum Pseudomonadota; class Alphaproteobacteria; order Rhodobacterales; family Roseobacteraceae; genus Ruegeria; species Ruegeria sp. D3. The sequence continues at coordinate 60,058 of NZ_JBQFPK010000002.1, read as the reverse complement.
TGGATCGAGCGACCGAAACACGCGCAAAGCCGCTGGCGTTGGCGGTTCTGGCCGTGATGTCTTTGGTTCTGGCCGGATGCGAAGAAGCACTTGAAACCGGCAACGAAGCGACCGAGGCGTCTTCGGACAGCACGCAGAACTCAGCAAAACGAGAGATTTTCCCCGAAGCGACCGGAAACCCCCGTGACGATGTCGAGGCACCCGAGGTGTTTGCATTGACCGAGGCAGGGTTGTGGGATGGCCGTCCGTCTCTTGGTGGAATCTGGATCGCACATCCTGATGTCACCCAGCCAGAGCGCGTTCGCATCAAGAACACCGCAAACAACAAGACAGTCACAGGCGCTTTATTCCGGCGAGAACGTAACTTGCCGGGTCCTGCATTGCAGCTGTCGTCTGACGCAGCGGTAAAGCTTGGCATTCTCGCCGGTTCTCCAACACGCGTCGAGGTCGTCGCCCTGCGGCGTAAACCCGTCGAGCCTGCGCCAAAAGCAGAACCCGAAACCTCTCCAGAACCCGAGGTTGCAGAACCGGTTACAGGCGACGCTCCGACCGAAGATCAAACCGCCGAGGCCGAAGATAAACCCAAGCGGAAGTGGTGGCAGAAAAAGGAAACCGCTGCTGCTGCGGGCACTGCCGCTGTGGCAGCGGATGCCGCCGCCGAGACCGCGACCGAAGTTGCCGAGACTGCAGTGGAAGCTGCGCCTGAGGTGGCGACTTCCACTCTGTCTGATCCCGAAGTCACCCCGCCTGCGGACGCGTCCGCCAAGAAGAAATGGTGGCAAAAGAAATCTTCTGACGAAATCACCCAGACATCGCTCGACCCGATTGAAGGGGCTGCGGCGGCGATTGAGGCGTCTGAACCAACCCCGCCCACCGCTGCGGCATCGGCAGAATCCGATACTGCTTCGGTATCCAAACCATATGTTCAGGTTGGCACATTCAGCGTCGAAGAAAATGCTGAAAGCGCTGCTCGGAAAATTCGCCGCAATGGCCTGACAACCGAAGTACGCGAGTTAAAAACCGGCGAGAAATCAGTCTGGAGAGTTCTTGTTGGCCCCGCCAAAACCCGGGGCGAACGCACCGCTTTGCAGCGAGACGTCAAGGATCTGGGCTTTACCGACGCTTTCGTCGTCAAGAACTGAAAAACAGGAGGTTACTGTGCCGTCCACTTTGCGATCATCCGTTCTGGCAATGGGGTTGGCGCTGACAGCTCTGCCCGCCTTCGCCTTTGATACATCCGCCCGCGCAGCCTATGTGATGGACCAGACAACAGGCACTGTGCTTTTGTCGAAAGACGCCGAACAACCCTTGCCCCCTGCCTCAATGTCGAAGCTCATGACCCTATATGTCGCGTTCGAGGCGTTGCGGGATGGACGTCTTACCCTGAACGAAACCCTACCCGTGTCTGAACACGCCATGAGCTATGGCGGCTCGACGATGTTCCTGAACACACAAGACCGCGTGTCGGTCGAGGACTTGCTGCGCGGCATCATCGTTCTGTCCGGCAATGACGCCTGTGTTGTCATCGCCGAGGCGCTCAGCCCTGACGGAACCGAGGCAGGTTTCGCTCGGTATATGACACAGCGCGCGGAACAGTTGGGTATGGACAATTCCACTTTTGCCAACTCGAACGGCTGGCCTGCAGCCGGGCACATGATGTCGGTTCACGATCTTGCCATACTGGCCGATCGGTTGATCACAGATTTCCCAGAATATTATCCCCTGTTCGCCGAGGAAGAGTTTGAATTCGATGGCCGCGCGCCTTCGAACAAGCGCAACCGCAACCCGTTGTTGAAGCTGGGGATCGGTGCGGATGGTTTGAAAACCGGCCACACGCAAGAGGCCGGCTATGGACTTGTTGGCTCGGCCAAGCAGGGTGATCGCAGGGTGATCTTTGTGCTCACCGGCCTGGACAGCACCGGCCAGCGCGCAGAGGAGGCTGAGGCCGTGGTTAACTGGTCGTTTCGAAATTTTGTCGAGAGGACAATTGCCAACAAAGACGCGCCGATAGCCGAGGCAGAGGTTTGGATGGGGGCGCAAAAGACGGTTGGCCTTGTACCCGAAGACGATCTGAACATCCTGCTGCCGGTTCTGGGCGACGAAAACGTAGCTGCCGAGGTCGTCTATGACGGCCCGATCAACGCTCCGATTGCCAAGGGTCAGAAACTGGCCGAACTGGTAATCAAGCCTGAAGGTCTGCCCGAAATTCGGCGCCCTCTGGTCGCGGTACAGGATGTGGCCGCGGGTGGTTTTCTGGTTCGGATGATGACCGTTGGAGGGATCGTTCTGACCGATGTGATCGGCAACCCTCTGGACGCTTTTTGACAAGGGCACCGCGTGTTTCTGACATTTGAAGGCATTGATGGGTCGGGCAAGTCCTCGCAGGCGCGTATGCTGGCCGATCACTTGCGCGGATTGGGTCGCGACGTTGTTCTGACCCGCGAACCCGGCGGTTCAGCCGGGGCCGAGGAAATTCGCCGGCTGGTACTGGAAGGTGATCCGGACCGTTGGTCAGCCGAGACCGAGCTGCTGCTGTTCACCGCCGCCCGCCGCGACCACCTGGAACGCACTATTGAACCAGCGCTGGCGGCTGGAAAGGTCGTAATTTGCGACCGCTTCGCCGACAGCACCCGCATGTATCAGGGCATGTCGCGCGGCAATCTGCGCCCTCTGGTCGATCAGTTGCACAAGCTGATGATCGGGCGCGAACCCGACCTGACCGTCCTGATCGACATGGACCCGGAAATCGGCCTGTCCCGCGCCAAAGGGCGGCAAGGCACAGAAGAACGGTTCGAGGATTTCGGACTGGAATTGCAACAGAAAATGCGCTCCGGGTTTCTGGCGCTGGCCGATGAGTTCTCGGACCGCTTTCGCGTGATTGATGGCAACCGAGACATGGACAGTGTAGCCCGCGATGTGACAGATATCGTCCTGCAATCCTTGTGACGGACGACCCATGAGCGACGACACCCCCACCCCGGATCAGGCCCCCGGTGCCCCGCACCCGCGCGAAACCGCGACCTTGTTCGGGCAGTCCGAGGCTGAACAGGCGTTTCTGAACGCTTATAACTCGGACCGTCTGCACCACGGCTGGCTGCTGACCGGCCCGCGCGGGGTGGGTAAAGCGACTCTGGCTTGGCAGATCGCACGGTTCCTACTGGCGACCCCTCCGGCCGAGGATGACGGACTGTTCGGTGCCCCGCCGCCCCCTGAGACGCTCGCGATCGACCCCGACCACCCCGTCGCCCACCGCATTCAGGCCGGAGCCGAGCCAGGCCTTGCCGCAATCACCCGGTCATTGAACGATCAGGGACGCTTGCGGACCGAAATCGTAGTGGATGACATCCGCAAGCTGGGCAAATTCTTCGGCCTGTCTTCGGCCGATGGCGGGCGGCGCGTGGTCATCGTGGATTCAGCCGATGAGATGAATGTCAGCGCTGCCAACGCCCTGTTGAAGATGTTGGAAGAACCGCCCGCGCGCACGACTCTGCTGTTGATCTCACACCAGCCCTCACGCCTTTTACCAACAATCCGGTCGCGCTGCCGAACCCTGCGCCTATCCCCGTTAAGGGCCGAAGACATGCAGTCCGCACTGGCGCAAACCGGGGCCGAATTGCCCGCGCAGCCGGATCATCTGGCCGCCCTCGCCGCTGGCTCTGTTGGGGACGCGGTGCGCCTGATCAACCTCGGCGGTCTTGAGATCTACGCCGAATTCATCGCCATCCTCGGCACCCTGCCCCGTATGGACCGTCAACGCGCCCTGAAACTGGCCGAGGCCGCCGCCCAGCGCGGCGCGGCTGAGCGGTTCGAGTTGCTGCTGACCCTGATCGACGTGGCCTTGTCCCGTCTTGCACTGACCGGCGCGACCGGAGCAGCCCCCCTGCCCGAGGCTGCTCCGAATGAGGCCGAAATCCTGTCGCGCCTGTCCCAATCCCCCCATCAGGCCCGCAAATGGGCTGAGGTGGCTGCAACAATCACCGCCCGCGCACGACATGGTCAGGCGGTGAACCTTGACCCTGCGGCTCTGGTCCTAGATACGGTGTTCAAGATACAGGAAACCGCCGGTCAGAGCAGATGAGCGACACCCCTCAGATCACCGACAGCCATTGCCATCTGGACTTCCCCGATTTCGAAGGCCAGTTGGACCAGATCGTTGCCAATGCGATTGACGCGGGCGTGACCCGAATGGTCACGATCTGCACCAAACTGCGCAACGAACCAAGCGTCCGCGCGATAGCCGACGCCCACGCCTCCGTCTTCTACGCCGCGGGCACCCACCCCATGAGCGCTGCGGATGAGCCGATGGCCACCGTAGACGAACTGGTCGCACTGTCCCGGCATCCCAAGTTCGTTGGTATTGGTGAAACCGGGCTGGATTACCACTACACCGCCGACAGCGCCGAAGTGCAAAAACAATCTCTGCGCGTCCATATCGAGGCAGCCCAGCGCACCGGCCTACCCCTGATTATCCACGCCCGTGCAGCGGACGAGGACATGGCCCGCATTCTGGCCGAGGAACATCGCAACGCGCCTTATTCCTGTGTGATGCACTGCTTTTCGTCGTCGGCGGAACTGGCCAAAGCCGCGCTGGATCTGGGTTTTTACCTGTCCATGTCCGGCATCGCGGCCTTCCCCAAAAGCCAGGAGCTGCGCGATATCTTCGCCACCGCCCCGGTCGACCGCGTTCTGGTTGAAACCGATGCGCCCTATCTGGCCCCGCCCCCGTTTCGCGGCAAACGCAACGAGCCCGCCTATACCGCCCACACCGCCCGCAAGGGGGCCGAGGTGTTCGGCATGGACTATGCCGATTTCGCCGCGCAGACCCAGTTGAACTTCGAGCGGCTGTTTACCAAAGCCGCGACCTACAAGGCGGCTGCATGACCCAGCTGCGCTGCACCATTTTGGGCTGCGGATCTTCCGGCGGCGTGCCTCGGCTGGGCGGGCACTGGGGCGAGTGTGATCCCAAGAACCCAAAGAACATCCGCCGTCGCTGCTCGATGCTGGTGGAACGGGACGGGCCCGAGGGCACAACCTCAGTCCTGATCGACACTACACCGGATATGCGCAGTCAGTTACTGGATACGGGCACCGGGCGGCTGGACGGAGTGGTCTACACCCACAGCCATGCCGACCACGTCCACGGCATCGACGACCTGCGCATGATCGTGTTCAACATGCGCACCCGTGTGCCCGTCTGGGCAGATGGCGACACGCAGAACGACCTGCTCGGGCGGTTCGGATATGCGTTCATCCAGCCTGACAGCTCGCCCTACCCGCCGATCCTTGATCTGAAAACCATCAGTGGCCCGTTCGAGATCGACGGCCCCGGCGGCCCGATCCCGTTGCAGCCGTTCAAGGTTAATCACGGCTCGATCGACGCGTTGGGCTTTCGGATTGGCGGACTGGTCTATCTGCCTGACGTGGCCGAGATCTATGACGACGCATGGCCTGCACTGCAAGGGCTGGACTGTTTGGTCATCGACGCGCTGCGCCGCACGCCGCATCCAACTCACGCGCATCTGGAAAAGACGCTTGGTTGGATCGAACAGCTCCAGCCCAAGCGCGCGGTGCTGACCAATATGCATATCGATTTGGACTACGCCACGGTCGAGGCTGAAACCGCCGACCACATCACCCCTGCCTATGATGGCATGGTGATCCATCAGGCCCTTTAAATAGCCCATGGTGCCTGCCGTAATACTCCACAGGATGGCACCATGCTGCAAAGCCTGATCGACGTTATCCTGCCAGTATTTCTGGTGATCGGTGCCGGGTACACAGCCACCGCGTTGGGCTATTTCAAAGAGGTCCATATCGACGGGCTGATGAAGTTCACCCAGGGCTTCGCCATCCCCTGCCTGCTATTTCTGGCCATCGCCAATCTGGACCTCAGCGCCAGTTTCGACCCGCGCCTGCTGTTCAGTTTCTACACTGCTGCGGGTCTATGTTTCTGCGCCGGCCTGTTCGGTGCGCGCCTGATTTTCCGGCGCGAGTGGGAAGATTGCGTCGCCATCGGCTTCTGCTGCCTGTTCTCGAACTCGGTCCTGCTGGGGCTGCCAATTACCGAGCGCGCTTATGGTCCGGAAAACCTGGCCGGGAACTACGCGATCATCGCCTTCCATGCGCCATTTTGCTATGGCATCGGCATCACAGTGATGGAGGTCATTCGTAGTCGCGGCCACGGTGGCACACGGATGGTGCGCTCGGTCTTGTCAGCTATGTTCCGCAATGCACTGATCCTGGGGATAGCGTTGGGGTTTATCGTAAACCTATCCGGGATCGGTGTGCCCGGAGTGGTCGATGACGCTCTTGGCTTGATCACCCGTGCGGCCCTGCCCGGCGCGTTGTTTGCCTTGGGCGGCGTACTGGTCAAATATCGACCCGAGGGTGATTTACGCACCATTGCCTATGTCTGCGGCGTTTCGCTTATGCTGCACCCCAGCCTTGTGTGGTTGTTCGGCTCTACTGTGGGATTGCCGCAAGACTTGTTCCGCTCAGGAGTGCTGAACGCTGCCATGGCACCCGGCTTTAACGCCTATATATTCGCGAACATGTATGGCCGTGCCAAACGGGTCGCGGCCTCCTCCGTTTTAGTCGGCACAGGGGCCTCGATCCTGACGGTCTGGCTGTGGCTTACGTTGTTGGGTTAATACGTTCGCAAGGCGCATTGACTTCGCCAAAACACACGCCACCTTTGGCAGAACCAAGCAGGATCACACCTATGCCAAACGCTGTAATTGTCGCCCACGGTCAACCGTCTGACCCCGAGCCAGCCGAAGCGGCCCTGGCGGCTTATGCGGCCGAGGTGAATGAAATGTGCGGTGGAGTGAATGTCACGTCAGCAACGCTCGCTGCGCCAAGCAGGCTGGAACATTGCCTGGACGACTTACCTGATGACACGGTAATTTACCCATTGTTCATGGCCAAAGGTTGGTTTGTCACTAGCGCTTTGCCAAAACGGCTGGGGGGAAGAGAATTGCGCATCCTCGATCCTCTTGGCGTTGATAAAGCCCTTCCAGCCATCGCTGCCGAGGCGATTGGATCGACCATTCAATCAAACACATGGTCAACAGACCAGTGCAACTTGATCCTCGCTGCACATGGATCGGGTCGCAGCCGCAATCCTTCGGCTGTCGCCAATCAGTTCGCGGAACTTGTGAGTGAGAGGATCAAGTTGAAGTCCATCCGGGTAGGATTCGTTGAAGAGGCCCCTTCGATTTCTGAGGCGGCAACAAACTCTGGGCAAATCGCGCTTTGCCTGCCTTTCTTCGCGTGCCGCGGCGGTCATGTGTTGGAAGATGTACCTCAGGAATTGGAACAAGCTGGATTTCAAGGGAGGGTCATGCCTGTAATAGGCGAACTCCCCGGAGTAAAACGCCACATCTCGGCTGTTCTGGCACAGGCTTTCGAAAAAGTTTAAGTCGTGAAAGCTTAGTGCGGCGAGGCTTGCGACTGCGCAGTTTGTACGCGCTTACCCAGAAATGACGAATACAGGCAATGCCTTGATCGCCCCATTCGCTTGGCCTCATAGAGGGCCTGATCTGCCGCATTCAAAATCTCGGCTGCTTTCGGCGCCTGAAACTGCGTCGACAACGCAGTGCCAATACTAGCTGATATCTGACACACGGACCCCTCAAAGATCATGGGTTGTCGCAACCTGTCAATCAGGCGGGACGCAATTGCGGACAGAACAGATTCGTCGATCAGGTGTTTGAAGATGATGACAAATTCATCGCCACCAACCCTTGCGACAGTATCGTCGTTTCGGGTTTCTTCGATCATAATACAAGCCGCCTGTTGCAGGACATAGTCGCCCGCCGCGTGACCGTATCTGTCGTTCACTGACTTGAAGAAATCCAGATCCAGATGCATCAAGGCAAACGGCGCGCCACCAGAAGCCAAATGCCCAAGTAACACATCCATGGCCCGGCGGTTTTTCAACCCGGTCAGCATATCCGTGTATGCCTGTTCCTCGGCCGCCAGCATCGCGCCCTGCAGGCGCAGGTTCAAAGATCGCGACGCCTCCATTGCGGCAGACTTAGCCTCGACCAGATAAAGTAGCTCGATCGCGAGATCCGTTCCTGAGAAATCCGCACTGGTCAGCGCATAGTCACGAACCGCATCCAAAATAGAAATTCCGAAGGACAGGTTTATCACCGCCCCCTGCCCGTTTGGCAAAGGAGCGATCAACCCTTTGAGCGCTGTGTGTGGCTCACCCTTTATTCTCAGGTGCAACTTCGCTCCGGCCAAGGACAAGAGCGCTGCGAGCGTCGACACTTTGCGAGGTCTGACGAGCTCGAATACTTCCAAAAAGTCTTTTCCAGGCATTGGCTGATCTGGACGCAATTTCTGCAGGGTCGGACCGACCTGAGCGATTCTACCCCCACCATCAACAAGAACAAACATCGGACACAAAGTCCCAAGCATACCTGCAAGATCATCGATTTCGATCATGGCTTCCTGGCCCCCAGATCGAAATTTCGCCCGGCGGAAAATGCGCTTTCAACGAGTGCAATCGTGATGACCTCGACCTCACCTTGCTGTCCTTCATGTGTTAGGAAGGCAAGCGCCCCGTAGTCGTCGGCCACGGCGCGCAATACCCCAACCATGACACTGGCATACCCTGGCAAACCCGAATAGCAGTGCAAGTGATACTCTGACGAAGAGACCTCTCGCAGCTCCAGAAGAGGCAACCGCAAATCGGACACCGCCAATCTAACCCGATCCGAAAGATCATCCAAAGAATGCAGGAACTCTACATACGTATCGCCGCCAAATCGGAGTAGACGACGCAAATCCTCCATATTGGGGTGCGAAACCAAATAGGTTCCCAGATCTTCCAGAATCTCTGCTCGTGGGCGCTTTAATTCGGCACAAAGCGCATCCAGAACCCGCGTGGTCATTGCGTCATCGTAAACCAGCATTGCCTCGAACTCGGTAAAACCAAGATCTGCGGCATCGGTCACCCGCATCCAGCAAGATTGCCCGTATGTCGCGCTCACAAAGGACTGTACTGCCCGGTTTATCAGACCATGCATGGGAAGCCTCGGTTTGGTTTCCGATGCACTGTGACTCAGAAATCCTTAACAAAACGCGAAAATGCAAGTTCCGAGATGCAAAACACGCACAAGTCTCAAAGTGGAAGTCCTTGGCTTTGCACTAAAAATCGGTCGGAGCGCCCCCTTCGGCTTTACGGCGCTCGACAAAGTCTGCAAGTTCTTCGCGAATGCCCTCATCTATTGCCGGGGGCTCAAAACTGGTAATGATTTCCTTGAACATGTGATGGGCCCGTTCAGCGGTCCAGATTCCGCCCGCAACGTCCCAGCCTTCATAATTCTTCCAGTCACTCAGAAACGGTTGGTAGAACGCTGTGGTATAGCGATCCTGAGTGTGCTGAATGCCAAAGAAATGACCGTCATTCCCGACCGCACGGATCGCGTCCAAAGCAATCTCATCCGGTCCCGTCGCCGTGATCTCGGGCTGCATATAGCGTTGGATTTGCTGTAAAATTTCGCAATCCATGATAAACTTTTCGGGGCTGGCGATAAGTCCCCCTTCCAGCCACCCGGCCGCGTGATAAACCATATTCGTCCCCGACTGCACAGCCGCCCAAAGCGAGTTCGAGGTTTCCCAAACCGACTGACCGTCGGGTACGTTGGCCGCGCAGACCCCAGATGACCGCATGGGCAGGCCATAAAACCGCGCCATTTGCCCGGTCATCTGCGTCGAACGCATGTACTCGGGCGTTCCAAACGCGGGCGCACCGGATTTCATGTCTACATTCGATGTGAACGTCCCGATCACGCAGGGTATGCCCGGCCGGACGTACTGGAACAGAGCAATCGCACACAGAGCCTCGGCCAGCGATTGCGCCACAGCGCCCGCCATTGTTACCGGGGCCATCGCTCCGGCCAGCGTGAAGGGAGTTACAACAATCGCTTGCCCACGTCGCGCCAACCTCAAACAGCCGTCGATCATCGGGTGGTCATGTTTTAGCGGCGAGGTCGAGTTGATGTTGGTGTACATCCGGGGTTCTGCCTCGAATTCTTCGTGGCTGTGCCCACCAGCGATCCGCACCATTTCCATGACGTCTTCGACACGTTCCTTACCCAGCGAATACGCGTGCATCGCTTTGTCAGTTAGGGTCAACTTGTCATAGAGTACATCCAGATGCCGAACACTTGCGTGGATATCCACAGGCTCGACCGGATATCCGCCCGCGAAATGAATACAGTTGAAATACTGAGTCAGTTTCAGCAGATTTCGACACATTTCACGGTTTCCCGGAACCTTGGTACCGATCTCCATATCCCAATAATTCGGAGGCGATGACACATTACCAAACAACAGGTTGCGACCACCGATTTCGATCCGGCGATCCGGATTGCGCGGCGTGATCGTGAAAGATGATGGTGCCTTGCCCACCATCTCCATAACAAAATCCCGCCCCATACGGACGTTATCCCCTTCGATGGTGCAACCGGCCTTACGCAGGATATCGATAGCTTCTTCATTGTAGAATTCGACACCGATCTCTTCGAGAATGCGCATTGCGCCCTCGTGGATCGCTTGAATTCCCGCCTCGTCCAGAGGCTCGGTCGGCTTGTCGATATTGATCGGTGGGCTCCACGGCATCTGGTCAATAACCGCGCTGCCCCTGCGTTCGGCTGCTCCTGCCCGCCCGCCACTGCGACGTTTGCGTGTTTTCGCCTCTGCCATTGAATCCTCCGCGAGCTTGTCTTTTGTCAAGCAAGCCTCGAAGCAAGGCATGTGGCCGCTCTGTCTGCGACACCTCTTGTCGGTTTTGAGGTCCGATGCGCCGATTCTGGAGCTTAGGCGATCAGTTTCGTGTCAACCATTCCGGTATGTGGCCGATATTTGGTAAGACGACATCCGCCATTGGCTGCAGAACTTCAGCGGGAGCCAAGCCCGTCAGCACACCGATCGTCGTCATACCCGCTGCCCGACCCGCCTGAAGATCATGGAGACTGTCACCAACCATAGCGACGCGTTCAGGCGGCAGATTCACATGCGCGGCAAAGGCCAGCAACTGGCCCGGACCCGGCTTGAACCCATGGCCGCTGTCGTAACCAGCAACAAAATCGAAATGATCCCGAATACCGGCTGATGCCAAATGTTCCAGCGCTGGCGCTTCGCCGTCGTTTGTTGCAACACCCAGCTTAAGTCCCGCCTCCCGCAACCCGTCAAGAAATGGGGTCAACGGCACCGCTTGCGCCTGTGGGGCCGAGGCGGACTCTGCGTTCAACAGGTCGATCAGGGCGTCTCGTGGCATCTCCGCCAAGTGTGGTGCCAACGTCTCGGCTACTTCTTCGACTGTTCCCGCAATCACGATGCTGTCTTCCGAGTATGTGACTTGATCCAAATCGAAGCCGATCACACGACCCAGCACCCTTGCCCTGTCATGATCCCCATCGGTCAGGCGCAGCAACATATTGCGCCCGAAAGCACCCCAGGTATCGGCAAAATCGAACAGAGTTCCGTCCTTGTCGAACAGAAGCGCGTCTATCGGCATCTCAAGCTCCAGAAGTGTTTTCATCAAGTCCAATGCATGTCTGCCGCCCCGGACAAAACCGCACGCGCCTGTCCGGGAAGATCATATGGCACAGAATTGGCGTCACAGAATTCCACAACCCACGAATCGTCAAGCATGAGGAATTCAAGAATCGAGCCAAGGAACTCCGGCTCTGCAGCCCTGTCGCGCAGATCCTGAGCCGAAGCGCCAGTTGACCCAAGAAATACAGGCAGCAATTCCTCATTTCCCGCAAGCCAAGCCAGAACATTCAGCGCCAGCGTTTCGGCAGATTCAGCAGAGATTGGCATAAAGAGACCCCGGAATTGATCTTGGAAAGGGTTTGTTAACCAGACTCATAAACACTTTGACAACGCATGCAATCAACGGTGACAGATATGTCCGTGCAGGGAACTATCCTTGTCCTCGACGGGACCTCGACCAATCGCATCATGCTGAAGGTTCAGTTGACCGCAGCATGGTACCACGTCGTGCAAGGTGAAAAACTGGAAGGGCTGGCTGGGCTTTTACGGCGAACACGGCCTGATCTGGTTCTCACGGCCCAAACTCTGCCGGATGGAACAGCTACTGATGTCAAACAGCTTCTCGCGGCTGATCCGGACTTAGCCGATGTCCCTGTTGTTGCGATAGCGGCGCAAAACGACAAAGCCGCCCGGCTGAAAGCCCTTTCGGAGGGGCTGGACGACGTGCTGGTGCATCCCTTTAAGGATTCGCTTCTGCTGGCGCAGGTCCGCAGCCTGTTGCGCGCTCGTGCTGAAACACAGGATCTGAAGCTAACTACAAACGTTCAACCATTGGGTTTCGCCGAGCCCGCAGTAAGTCTGATCGCGCCACCCAAACCGTCGCGCGTGGCCGTTTTGGCCAGAACCGCGCGATCGGGTGCCGCGTGGCGAAATTTGCTTGCGGATCAGACAAGACATAACGTCTCCGCGCACACTTCTTCGAACCTGCAGGGCGTTTTATCAGGGCCGGTCCCAGACGCAATTGTAATAGAAGTCGGCACAACACTGGCAGGGCTCAATGTTCTAGCGGATCTGAAGTCCCGAGCGGCCACACGTCGCACAGTATTGATCGCGGTACTTGACCGCAATAACGCGACGCTCGCCGCTGAAGCACTCGACCGGGGGGCTGACGCGGTTTGCATGGGAGGCTTCTGTGTCGAGGAGGTTAGGCAGAGACTGACCAACAGGCTTGCCCGCAAAACCCAGATGGATCAGATGCGCGCATCGCTTCACAGGGGAATTGCGGAATCTTGGATTGATCCTCTAACCGGTCTGCACAACCGCCGATACGCCATGCGGGCTATGGATCAGATCACGCGCAAGTCGTTACAGCTAGGTCAGGGTTTTGCCGTTATGCTGGCTGATCTAGACCATTTCAAATCCATTAATGACCGGTATGGCCACGCTGGCGGGGATATCGTTCTGACCGAGGCGGGAACCCGGATGGAACGTGCAATCGGATCCGATGGTTTTGTCGCGCGGATTGGTGGCGAAGAATTCATGATCGGGCTACCTCATGCCACTGAAACGAGGGCGGTCAGTGTTGCGCGATCACTGTGTAATTGCATCAGACAAAAACCGTTCTCGCTACCGGACAATACAGAACCCGTTCCAGTCACTATCAGTATCGGTCTAATCACAACCCAGCCCACTCCATTTCAAACTGAGCCACTAGATGACCTGATCAAGTCCGCCGATACGGCGCTTTATGCTGCCAAAAAGGCAGGGCGCAACCAAGTCAGGGTCAGGCAATGCGCGGCCTGAGGCACTAATTCTTCCTCTTCTTGCCATGAGGACCATGACGCACAACCTCGTCCAGGCGGTCGGCGTAAAGCGCGCGTTCCGCGTCAGTCATGTCGGTGACCTGCTCTAGCCATTGACCTTGCAAGTTTGACTGCAATTCCGCCAAAGACTGTGACTGCTGCAACAAGATATCTTGCACCGTCTTGGGGTCAAAAGGAACTTCCCTCAAAGCAGCACTGAGGATCTCAAAATTCCGGACCCGATCCTTTGATCCGGCTTTATGGCGCGCTGAAAGTTGCCCACGCAGTGCCTTTCGGTCCTCTTTCGGCAAGGCCCGGTACAGCGCCGATCCAAATCCCGGAGGCGCCTTGGCATGATCTCCGCCCTTGACCCGCAGCACAGTTCCTACGGCGACACCAACCACAAGAAGGTTGAACCCCAAAGATACGGCCAACAGAACCTTCACCCATCTGCGTTTTGGTTTAGGATTGTCGCTCATTCCGCGCCCTCCAGAAATGAAGTGTCCAAATCGGCCAGAGCAAGCCCGGCTTCTTGCTGGTAGATATAGGTCGCAGGGTCCGGCAAAAAGTCGGGCGCAGCAAAGCCGATCCAAACGCCGGCCGCGCTGGCCGCCACCAAACCACCAAAGCTGTGCCAGCCGCCGATACCATCTAACACCCTAGCCCAATAAGAACGTCGGGGCCTGTCAGCAGCTTTGATCTGATTTAGGCGTACCTGCTCTGCATCTGTCAGGATACGAACCGTCAGATCATCAGAAAGCAAAGGCCGGTTCTCACGGGCCGTCGCAAACATCTCGTCCAGATTTTTTTCATCTTCGGTCATCGTCATACCCCAATTCCTCGCGACGCCCTGCCAGAATCCCGGCCAAGGCCCGCTTGCCACGTGCGGTCAGGCTTTCAACCGCTTCTACCGAAATCCCCATGACACCGGCGATCTCGGGGTTTGGCAGCTCTTCTATGTGCCGCAAAATAACTGCCTGACGTTGCCGTTCGGGCAGCTGCTCCAGCGCCAGTTGAAGCGCATCCTTGCGGGCTTCGTCCTGCATACGGTCCGCTACACTCGGACTGCCATCTTCTGGCTCGGGCAAGTCAGCAAGCCGGTCAGGTTTGTTCTTGCGCAAGTGATCAACGCACAGGTTCATCGTCACGCGATACAACCACGTCGACACTTTCGCCTGCCCCGAAACCCAATCCGGCGCAACTTTCCACAGACGCATCATCGCATCTTGGGTAACATCTTCGGCCTCGGCCCGATTGCCCAGCATGCGCATGGCGACCGACAAACACCGCGGCCCCAAACGGTCCGTCAAAATACGAGCAGCGGCGGCATCACCCTGTGCGAAAAGGCCCAGCAACGTATCGTCGCTGGGCATATCCGCAGCACGTGACTGGCTGCGGATGGAAGTGGATGAGGACGTCAGAGCCTCCATCCTGCATCAGCTGTCGTCAGTGTCCGACTTTGCCCGCTTTTTGTGATGGCGGCCCATCTTGTCCTTCGCATCGGCAAATTCCTGTTCCGAGATCGCCCCGTCGCTATCCGCGTCTATTCGATCAAACATCTTGTCAGCGCGGCGTGGTTTCGGCAACTCGTCCTGACTCAGAGACCCGTCCTGATTGGCGTCATGCTTCTCGAACATCTTGGTCACACGGTCATTGACCCTTTTCTGGCCAGCGTCCTGCATCTCTTCTATGGTCAACTGCCCATCTCCGTTCGTATCCGCATCAGTAAAGCGTTTGCTGTGATGGGCCAGCATTTCTTCTTTCGTCACCTGGCCATCGCTGTTGGCATCCAGTTCCTGGAAAGTCACAGGTTCGCGATCACGCGGCCCTGCGGCCAGTACAGAGGTGCCGGTGACGGCCACAGCCGCGATCAGGACTACCGGGATGAATTTGGCGCTTTTCATATCGTTTTCCTTTGTTTTCGCGGCCCTTTTGCCGCTGCTTACATGGGTTCAAACGATGCGGCGCCCGGGTTCCGTCGCGAAACTTTTAAAATTCCCAGAAAAAACAGCGATGCAAAGCGACGCACCCCCCTTTTAAGTTGCACAAAAGATGCGCAATATCCGGTTTATTCAAACCCGCGAGTATCGAAATGACAGATCAAACGATAAACACTCTGCCCGAAGCGGAACGTGCCACCAAGCCAGCGTTGCTCAAAGGTTTTCGCGGTCGTTGCCCAAAATGTGGCGAAGGCAAACTGTTGAAAGGGTATCTGACGGTAAACGACAGCTGCTCGAATTGCGGGCAAGAACTGTTTCATCATCGCGCCGATGACGGGCCAGCATACCTGACAATCCTACTTGTGGGTCACCTTCTGGCCCCCGCCCTGCACGTAACGTATGTCGAATTCCGCCCAGAACCGCTGACCATGTTTCTGATCTTCGCAATCGGGTGCACCGCGTTGTCCTTGTTCCTTTTACCTCGCTTGAAAGGGGCCGTTGTGGCCTATCAGTGGGCACGTCGGATGCACGGGTTCGAGAACGCGTAATGTTTGTTTCCAACGAATTGGCCCGCATATGATTCAGGACAAGACCGCAATCCGCAACGCGGCCACGGTTATTGTTCTGCGCGACCGCAAGACCGCCCCGTCGATCCTGATGGGTCAACGGGGGGCCAAGGCCGCTTTTATGCCCAACAAATTTGTCTTTCCCGGCGGAGCTGTTGACCCCGAGGATGCCCACATACCGCTGGCAAGCGAGTTGCCACCTGTGTGTTTTGATCGGCTAGGTGAACGCTCGGAGCTTGGGTTGCAAGGTGCCCTTGCGGCGGCGGCAATTCGCGAGCTTTGGGAAGAAACAGGTCTGGTCTTGGGCCAGCCAGGTAGTTGGCCCGAGCCCGCGCCATCGGATTGGCGCGGATTTGCCGAGCTGGGGTTTCGACCTTCGGCTGAGGCCTTGCAGTTCGTCTTTCGCGCGGTGACCCCACCCGGTCGCCCGCGCAGGTTTGATGCTCGGTTCTTTCTTGTTGATGCGTCGGCGATATGCGGGGACTTGGACGATTTCAGCCGCGCCTCGGATGAGTTGTCGCATCTGCAATGGATCCCACTCGACCGCGCGCGCGAGTTCGACCTACCCTTTATCACCGAAGTCGTATTGGCCGAAATCACGGCACGGGTTTTGGACCCGGCGCCGCCCAGCTCGGTCCCCTTCCTGTTGAATCAGGAAGAGGAAAGTCTGTTCTTGAAACTCAAAGGCTATCCGATGCCTCTGACCGACTGAGGTCGGGCTTATTTCATCCGGCTGATAACAGTCGTGACTTCGGGTTTTTTACCAATCTCAGCTTTTGCGGTCTGACGCACGATGCGGCGCATGGCTTCTTCCAGCTTGTCATCGTCACGCAGAGTCTTGGTATCCGCGCGCATGAGGAATTGGTTCAGATCTTCTTCGAGAACTTCAACCAACCCGGCACGAGACGATCCCATTTCGGGCAAGCCCATCGTGTCGCACCACGGCTCGCCCAGCGGCTCGTCTTCTTCGTCCAGAATAACCGTCACAGTCACGTGGCCATTCAGCGCCATGCGGATACGGTCACGAACAACACCGTCCAGCGCGCCGACTTTCACCGTGCCGTCCAGATACGTCCGACCCGTTTCCACATAGTCGACCACCTGCGGCGCGTTGCCAATCAGGTCCAACATGGTTCCGTTCACCGCCAAAACACCTGTTCGGCCGCCAGAATTAGCCAGCTTGACGTGCTCGCGCAGGTGACGATGTTCACCATGCATCGGGATCACGATCTGCGGGTTGATCAGTGCATGTACCCTCTCAAGATCGGGACGGTTGGCATGACCCGACACGTGATACAGACCCGAGCTGTCATCGACCACATCCACACCTTTTTCGCTAAGTTGGTTGATGATGAAGATCACGCCCCGCTCGTTGCCCGGAATGGTTTTCGACGAAAACAGGAACAGATCGCCCTCTTTCAGTTCCAGACCGCGATACTTGCCGCGTGCAAGCTGCGCGCTGGCGGCACGGCGTTCGCCTTGGCTACCAGTCACGATCAACATCAGGTTTTGGCGTGGAACGTCCACCGCCTCTTCTGCACTGATGACTTTGGGGAAATCCGACAGGATACCCGTTTCGGTCGCAGCCTCAATCATGCGGCGCATCGCGCGGCCCAGCAACACGACCGAGCGTCCGGCTCGCTGCCCAGCCTCGGCCAAGGTTTTCACCCGAGCCACGTTGGACGCGAAGGTGGTTGCAACAACCATCCCCTCGGCGCTTTCGACCAGCTTGGTGATCTCGGGGCCAACCTCGGATTCCGATCGTCCGTCATGGGGCGAGAATACATTGGTGCTGTCACAAACCAGCGCCTTGACGCCCGGTTTCGCAATCTCGGCCCACAACTCGGCGTCGAAAGGCTCACCCACCACCGGGTTGGTGTCCAGCTTGAAGTCACCCGAATGTACAATCCGTCCCGCTGGCGTATCTATTACCAACGCCGCACTTTCCGGGATCGAATGCGAGACCGGCAGGAAACCTACCGAGAACGGCCCCACCTGAACCTGCTCAGGCCAGGGCGAAACCGTTTGAACCGCATCCTCGGGATGGCCATGCTCTTCCATTTTCCGGCGTGCAATATTGGCGGTGAAAGCGCGCGCATAAACCGGGGCGCCCAAAGCCTCGTAGCAATGGGCCACAGCACCGACGTGATCCTCGTGCGCGTGGGTCACAAAAACCGCTTCCAGCCGATCGGCCCGCTCTTGCAGCCAAGAGATATCGGCATGGATCAGATCGACACCCGGCGTCGTATCCATATCCGGAAAGGTCACGCCAAGATCGACTAGGATCAACCTTTCCTGCCCGGGCTTTCCATAGCCGTAGACATAGGCGTTCATGCCGATTTCACCTGCACCGCCCAGCGGCAGATAGATCAGTCGTTCACTGCTCATGTTGA
The DNA here is from genome assembly GCF_056534465.1 of Ruegeria sp. D3. NCBI lineage: Bacteria > Pseudomonadati > Pseudomonadota > Alphaproteobacteria > Rhodobacterales > Roseobacteraceae > Ruegeria > Ruegeria sp. D3. The sequence goes on along the minus strand of NZ_JBQFPK010000002.1, from coordinate 41,843 downwards.
GCCATTTTCCTTGTTATAGCGATGGATCACGGTCAGCCCGTGCATCGTCAAATCATCTTCGATCGCGTCAAACCCTACATCCGCCTGATCAAACAGCGGGGCAAGCCCCCCGGTTCCGACAACCTTCATCGGATGGCCGTACTCGGCCTTGATCCGCGCAATCAGTCCTTCGATCAAGCCGGAATACCCCCAGTACACGCCGGATTGAATGCAGCCAACTGTATTCGTACCAATGACTTTGTCGGGGCGCGTGATATCAATATGCGGTAGCGCCGCAGCACCTTGGTGAAGCGCCTCAAGGCTGAGGTTCACACCCGGCGCAATAATACCCCCAACGTAGGCACCATCCGAGGCCACAACATCGAAATTGGTGGCAGTTCCGAAGTCGACCACCACAACGTCTCCGCCATGCCTGTCGAAGGCCCCGACCGCATTGGCCAGCCTGTCCGGTCCAGGAATAGTGCCCTCATCAATGCGCGGGGCCACCGGCAAAAGGCATTCAGGTTTGCCAACGACCAACGGGCGGCAACCAAAGAACCGATCCGCGAAAATACGAAGGTTGAACACCACACGCGGCACAGTCGAGGCGATCACTACATCGGTGATGTCCGCCTCGATCCCGTAGTGTTTCACCAATGTCGAATACCATGTGAAATAGGCATCTGCCGTGCGGGAATGATGGGTCGAGGTTCGCAATGTGCACAGAAACTGCTTGCCATCCCAGATCGAAAAAACAGTGTTTGTGTTGCCGCAATCAATAGCCAAAAGCATTTGCGTTCCTCTCAGAAATACACGTCGGCGGCTGGGATCGCGACCCGGCCTTTGGCGGTGTTTAGGACAAGGTTACCGCCGGCGTCCACCGTTTCAAAAGTGCCCACGGTTTCGGATGTCGCTGTCTTGGCTGTAATCACTTCGCCCAGACGCGCGGCCCGATCCAACCATGCCGTACGGATCGGCTCGAACCCATAGGTCACGAACTGCGTCTCATAGCGAGCAAACGCGGCGGCCAACTCTGTCAGGAAATCCTCGGGCATGACGTCTGCGCCGGTCTCAGACAAAAGCGAAACGGGTCGGACCGCGCCCTCCTCCAGCGCATCGGTTGGTGGGGACTGAGACAGATTGACCCCGATCCCAATCGCCAAGTGAGACAGGTCGCGCCCTTGGCCCGTGCCTTCTAGCAATATCCCCGCAAGTTTTCCGCCGTTCAGCAGCACATCATTTGGCCATTTCAAAGACAGCCCATCGGACCGCCCCGAGACAGCGACACAGCCATCAAACAGAGCGAGGGCTGCAACAAAGCTCCGCAACGCTGCTTGTTCTGGATTACCATGTGGGCGCATCAATAAAGTGGCAGCCAGGTTCCCAACGGGATTGGCCCATGCACGTCCCCGACGTCCACGCGCCGCAGTTTGGTTATAGGCCATGATCCACACCGGCCCCGTCGCCGTTGGTGCGATGCGCGAAGCTTCGTTCAACGTACTGTCAACCGTTTGCAACACATGCAAACCGTAACCTTGCGGCCAATCCGTCATGGTAAAAAGGCCCGGTCCAACGACCGAGCCCCTCTGAATTGTGTGATTTCAGGGTTAATTGACAAGCGTCGCCGCCGCAGCAGCTGCCGCGCCTTCAACACCAAATTGATAGAAAATTCCCACCAGCATCAAAGCAGCCGACCCCATCAGGGCGACCCACAGGACAGGCGTCGAGCGCGTTTCAATCGGGTCTTCGTTTTCTTCGCCGAAATACATGTAGAACACGATCCGCAAATAATAGAACGCACCGATGACGGATGCGATGGCCGACACGATCACCAGACCCGTCAGGCCCGCACTGACACCGGCCTGCCAGACGCCGAACTTGGCGAAGAAACCCAGCATCGGCGGGACGCCCGCAAGGCTGAACATCAGGATCAGAACCGCCAGCGCCTTGCCCGGATCACGTTTGGAATACTGCCGCAGCGCGTCAATATCCGTGACGGGCTTACCGTCCCGCTCCATCATCAGAATGAACGCAAAGGTGCCGATATTCATGGTCACATAGATCGCCAGGTACATCAGCATCGCCTTGACGCCCATCTCTGTACCCGCCGCCAGACCGATCAGCGCATAGCCCATATGGGCAATCGACGAAAACGCCATCAGTCGCTTGATGTCACGCTGCCCAATCGCAGCCACTGCACCCAACAGCATCGACAGGACCGAGAGCAGAACGATCACCTGCTGCCAGTCCTTGATCACGCCGCCGAACGCGTCATGCAGCAGTCGTGCAAACAGTGCCATCGCGGCCACTTTGGGCGCGGTAGCGAAGAAAGCGGTGATTGGTGTGGGTGAGCCTTCGTATACGTCCGGCGTCCACATGTGGAACGGCACGGCTGACACTTTGAAGGCCAGCCCCGAGATCAGGAAGATCAGGCCGAACAGCAGGCCAACCGAGACGTCACCATGGTTGACCGTCTGGATGATGCCCGAGAACAGCGTGGTCCCGGTGAAGCCGTAAACCAGCGATGCACCATAAAGCAGCAGGCCAGAGCTGAGCGCGCCCAGAACGAAATACTTCAGACCAGCCTCGGTGGATTTTGCACTGTCACGGCGCAGAGCGGCCACGACGTACAGCGCCAGCGATTGCAGCTCCAACCCCATGTACAGGGACATCAGATCTCCGGCGCTGACCATCATCATCATACCCACGGCGGCAAGTGCCACCAGCAAGGGGTATTCGAACCGCAACAGCCCGCGACGCGACATGTAATCCTGGCTCATCAACAGAACGGCTGCCGCAGATAGCAGGATCGCAACCTTGGCAAAGCGCGAGAAACCGTCATCGACGAACATGCCATTGAAGGCCACGTTGGTGCCATCGCCATTGGTGGCGATCCAAATCGCCAGCAGCGCCATCAGGCCCGAGGTCGCCCAGATCAGAACCGGGGCCAGCCCGTCTTTTGTGGTGTAGACAGCCCCAATCAGCGCCGCCATCGCATAAACGGCCAGAACAATCTCTGGCAGGATGATTGTCAGATCAGCTTGGATCATCTCCGAAGCTCCCTTAATGCGAAGCGGCTGTCTGGATCACGGCCTCAGCCGCGGCCAGAGCCGTGTCATAGTTCGAAATCAGTGCGGCGGTCGAGTCGCCGATCACATCGGTTACCAGCGACGGATAGACACCCAGCAGGATCGTCATCACGATGAGCGGCGCAAAGATCAGCCGCTCGCGCGAGCTCATGTCCGTCATCGCCTTGAGGCTTTCCTTGATCAGATCGCCAAAGACCACTCGACGGTATAGCCACAGCGCATACCCGGCCGAGAAGATCACCCCGGTCGCAGCCACTGCCGTTACCCAAGTGTTGACCTGGAAGGCTCCCATCAAGGTCAGGAATTCGCCGATAAAGCCCGAGGTGCCAGGCAGACCGACATTCGCCATGGTGAACAGCATGAAGACCAGCGCATAAGCGGGCATCCGGATCACCAAGCCGCCATATGCGTCAATGTCGCGGGTGTGCATCCGGTCATAGATCACGCCGACACACAGGAACAACGCCGCCGAGATGAACCCGTGGCTGATCATCTGGAAGATCGCGCCATCAATCCCCTGCTGGTTCGCCGCAAAAATCCCCATGGTCACAAAACCCATATGCGCGACCGAGGAATAGGCGATCAGCTTTTTCATATCCTCCTGCACCAGCGCCACCAGCGAGGTGTAGACAACCGCAATCGCCGACATCCACAGCACCAGATCGGTCATCACCGCCGAGCCCACTGGGAACATCGGCAAGCTAAACCGTAGGAAGCCATAGCCGCCCATCTTCAGCAGGATCGCCGCCAGCACGACCGACCCCGCCGTCGGCGCCTGAACGTGTGCATCCGGCAACCACGTATGAACCGGCCACATCGGCATTTTCACCGCGAAGGATGCAAAGAACGCCAGGAACATCAGTGTCTGCATCCCGCCGACAATGTAGACACCCATCACGCTGAAGCTTTCAGACGAGAACTGATGGCTCATCAGTGCTTCGATATCCGTGGTGCCGGCATCCGCGTACATGGCAACCATCGCCACCAGCATCAGAACCGAGCCGAGGAAGGTATAGAGGAAGAACTTGAAGCTGGCATAGATGCGGTTCGCCCCGCCCCAGATACCGATGATCAGGAACATCGGGATCAGACCAGCCTCGAAGAACAGGTAGAACAGCACCAGATCCAGTGCCATGAACACGCCCAGCATGAGCGTTTCCAGCAGCAGGAAGGCGATCATGTATTCCTTGACCCGGTCGGTCACGTTCCAGCTGGCCAGAATGGTCAGGGGCATGATGAAGGTGGTCAGCAGCACGAACAACACGCTGATGCCGTCCACGCCCATCTTGTATTTCAGGCCCAGCAGCCACTCACCCTCTTCCACCATCTGAAAGCCGGTGTTCGAGGGGTCAAAGCCCGTATAGATGCCAATCGAGACAAGGAACGTCACCGTGGTCGCCACCAGCGCGACCCATTTCGCGTTGCGCTGCGCGGCGTCGTCATCTCCGTGCAGGAACAGGGCCAGAATGGCCGCTGCCACTGCGGGGATGAAAGTAACGATCGAGAGGATATTATCCATTAGTGTGCGCCTCCGCCGATCGACATCCAGGTGACAAGGGCTGCAATCCCCAAGACCATCCAGAAGGCATAAGTAAAGATGTAGCCCGTCTGCGCCTTGCCTGCGAGGCGGGTGAAGAAGGGAACAACGCCCATAGCGATCCCATTCAGGAAACCGTCAATGGTGTTGCCATCGCCGCGTTTCCACAGGAACCGTCCAAGCGCCACGGTGGGTTTGACGAAGATCACATTGTAGATTTCGTCAAAGTACCACTTGTTCAGCAGGAACAGGTACAGCGGCCGCTGGTTCGCTGCCAGACGTCCTGGCAGAGACGGGTTCACGATGTAGAACCAATAGGCCATCGCAAAGCCCAGCAGCATCGCAACAAAGGGTGAAAACTTGACCCACTTAGGCGCCGCATGCGCATCGTCCAGCACATGGTTGTCCGGCGCCATATACAGCGCGCCCTCGCCCGGCTCACCTGCGAAAACATAGTGATGATCGCCATGAGCATCCTTTTCACCATGACCGTCATCCGCGTGGTCATCGCCGTGGCTTTCATCTGCGTGGCTATCATCGCCATGCGCGTCGGCTTTGCCATGATCACCGGCCTCGGCATGTTCCGACGCCTCAGCCACCGGGATGCCATAGAACTTGCCGACCGTGTCCGCGTGGCCGAAGAAATTGCCGTACCAAATCATGCCCGCAAAGACCGCGCCCAGAGAGAGAACGCCCAGCGGCACCAGCATGACCATCGGGCTTTCATGCGCATGGTCATGCGTATGTTTGTCGCCGCGCGGCGTGCCGTAGAAGGTCAGGAAGATCAGACGCCAGCTGTAGAAGGACGTAAACGCCGCCGCTACGACCAACAGCCAGAAGCCATAGGAAGACCCACCGGCATAGGCGCTCTCGATGATCGCATCCTTCGACAGGAAGCCAGCGAAACCGAAGGTCGTCAGCGGAATGCCCACACCTGTGATGGCCAGTGTGCCAATCATCATCGCCCAGAACGTATAGGGGATCTTTTTGCGCAGCCCGCCATATTCAGTCATCTCTTGTTCGTGGTGCATGGCGTGGATCACGGACCCCGCGCCAAGGAACAACAGCGCCTTGAAGAACGCGTGTGTGAACAGGTGGAACATCGCCGCCGAATACATGCCGACACCTGCGGCCACAAACATGTAGCCCAGCTGCGAACAGGTCGAATAGGCGATGACGCGCTTGATGTCGGTCTGAACCAGACCCACGGTCGCCGCAAAAAACGCGGTCGAAGCTCCCAGCACGGTGATGAATCCGGTCGCACCCGGCGCGAACTCCATAAGCGGCGACATACGGCATACAAGGAACACACCCGCCGTCACCATGGTCGCGGCGTGGATCAGGGCCGACACAGGCGTCGGGCCTTCCATCGCGTCGGGCAACCATGTGTGCAGGATCAACTGCGCCGATTTCCCCATCGCGCCGATAAACAGCAGCACGCAGATGACCTCAACAGCGGTCCATTCGCCCCACAGGAAGTGCAGCTTCTCTTCGGCCAAGGCGGGCGCCGAGGCGAAAATGTCCGAGAAGTTGATGCTGTCGGTCAGCAAGAACAGCGCGAAAATCCCCAGCGCAAAGCCAAAGTCGCCGACACGGTTCACGATAAACGCTTTCATCGCCGCCGCATTGGCCGATGGCTTGCGATAATAAAACCCGATCAGCAAGTAGGATGCGACGCCCACGCCTTCCCAGCCAAAGAACATCTGCACCAGATTGTCCGCCGTCACCAGCATCAGCATCGCGAAGGTAAAGAAGGACAGATAGGCGAAGAAACGCGGCTTATAGCTCTCGCCCTCGCGCCATTGCGGGTCGTGATCCATGTAGCCGAAGGAATAGAGGTGCACGAGCGCCGAAACCGTCGTCACCACGATCAGCATGATCGCGGTCAGACGGTCCAGACGGATGGCCCAGCTTGTCGACAACGATCCGCTCTCGATCCAGCGCATAATCTCGATCTGTTGCGTCACCCCGTCGAAGGCAAAGAACACGATCCACGACAGCAGACAGGCCAGAAACAGCAGGCCCGTTGCCGTCCACATGGCGGCTTTCTCACCAATGAACCGCCAGCCGAAACCGCAGATCAACGCGCCCACCAGCGGGGCAAAGAGGATGGTGGTTTCCATAGTTCTCTTAGCCCTTCATCATATTGACGTCTTCAACCGCGATGGTGCCACGGTTGCGGAAGAAGCAGACCAGAATGGCCAGACCAATCGCCGCCTCGGCGGCCGCAACTGTCAGGACAAACAGCGTAAACACCTGTCCGACCAGATCGCCCAAGAAACTGGAAAACGCCACGAGGTTGATATTCACCGCCAAAAGCATCAACTCGATGCTCATCAGCAGGATGATGACGTTCTTGCGGTTCAGGAAGAGACCGAAGATGCCGATGACGAACAGCGTCGCCGCCACAGTCAGGTAATGTTCAAGTCCGATCATTTTCTTTCGGTCCCATTCGTTTCCTGTTTTTCGCGGCCCTATACCCGATCCAACCAAGTACAACAGGCACCGCAATTAGTATTTTTAGCAGCCGGTACTCCATTGGAAGTACCAGCGGCAATTTCACAACCCCTGCCCCGGTTTCACGTCCTTCAGCTCCATCGCCTTGGCCGGGTCGCGCATCATTTGGCCGATGATGTCCTGACGTTTGATGTCCTGACGGTGGCGCAGGGTCAGCACGATGGCGCCAATCATAGCCACCAGCAGGATCAGACCCGCCAGTTGGAACAGAAGGAAGTATTGGTCGTAAAGGATGACACCCAGCGCCTCGGTGTTGTGGCGGTCGGTCGGAACCGGTTGGGCCAGATTGGCCTCAACGCCTTGCGCGCTGTCCCATGCACCGAACGCCATGACGAACTGCATCAGGATGACCAGACCGATCAGCAATGCCAGCGGCATATAACGCGCCATCTCGGCCTTAAGCTCGGCAAAGTCGACGTCCAGCATCATCACTACGAACAGGAACAGCACCGCGACCGCGCCCACATAGACGATGATCAACAGCATCGCCACAAACTCAGCCCCCAGCAGCACGAATAGCCCCGCCGAGGACAGGAAGGACAGTATCAGCCAAAGCACTGAGTGCACCGGCTGGCGGCTGATCACCGTGAACAGGCCGCCGGTGACGGCGCTGATGGCAAACAGATAAAAGGCAAAGACGGTCATTGATCCTCATCCTTGTTGTCGCCCATGACCTCTTGCGCCAGATCCAGCGCACGGGTCATGGCCGGGATGCCAGCAAACACCGACATCTGACCGATCGTTTCCACGATCTCTTGTTTTCTGGCCCCGGCTTCCAGAGCGTGACGCACGGTTTGACGCACCGCGGTATCGGCCTGCGCGCCCTGACAGGTCAGCCCGGCCAGCGTCAGCAACAGGCGGGTTTTGGCGTCCAGCCCGTCCTTGTTGACGGTGTTGCCGAACATCATCTCCATGATCTCTTTGGGCATGGTCGGCCAAAGCGCCTCGAACCCTTTGGGCGAGAAGTTCTCCATCGCCGGGTTCATCGCCTTGGCCATGTCCTGAGCCTGACGCATCATCAGCTCGAACGGATTTGTCGGCGTGTCATTCATCGGTACGGCGCATCCATTTCCAGATTGCGGGCGATCTCGGCTTCCCAGCGTTCGCCGTTGTCGAGCAGTTTTTCCTTGTCGTAGAACAGCTCTTCGCGGGTTTCCGTGGCGAATTCGAAATTCGGACCTTCGACGATGGCATCGACCGGGCAGGCCTCCTGACAGAAGCCGCAATAGATACACTTAGTCATGTCGATATCATACCGCGTGGTGCGGCGGCTGCCGTCTTCGCGCGGTTCGGCGTCGATGGTGATGGCCTGGGCCGGGCAGATCGCCTCGCACAGTTTACAGGCGATGCAGCGTTCTTCACCATTGGGATAACGGCGCAGAGCGTGTTCGCCACGAAAACGAGGGGACAGCGGTCCCTTCTCATGCGGGTAATTCACGGTGGCCTTGGGGGCAAAGAAGTACTTCAGACCCAGTTTCATCCCGACCCAGAAGTCCTGCAGCAGAAAGTACTTAGCGGCGCGGGTATAGTCGATTTGGGTCATATCAGCCTCCTACGCTCCAACGGGCGAACGCGCCCCAGAACCAGTCGAATTTCGCCGCGAAGGCCACGAAAACCACCCATACCAGCGAGAATGGCAGGAATACTTTCCAGCCCAACCGCATCAGCTGGTCATAGCGGTAGCGGGGTGTGATTGCCTTGACCATCGCGAAGAGGAAGAAGAAGAACGCCATCTTCGCGACCATCCACAGAACGCCATCCGGCAGGCCCGGGATCGGCGACAGCCAGCCACCAAAAAACAGCAGCGAGATCAGCGCGCACATCAGGAAGATGGCGATGTATTCCCCTGCCATAAACAGCAGGAAGGGCGTGGCCGAGTACTCGACCTGATAGCCCGCGACCAGTTCCGATTCCGCCTCGGGCAGATCAAAGGGTGGTCGGTTGGTTTCGGCCAGCGCCGAGATGAAGAACAGGAACACCATCGGGAAATGCGGCAGCCAGTACCAGCTAAAGAAGCCAAACCGACCGTCCTGTGCCTCGACAATGTTTCCAAAATTCATCGACCCGGTCGAGATGATCACGCCGATGATGATCAGGCCCAACGAGACCTCGTACGAGATCATCTGCGCCGCCGACCGCAGTGACCCAAGGAATGGGTACTTTGAGTTAGACGCCCAACCGCCCATAATCACGCCATAAACTTCCAACGACGATACAGCAAAGACATAAAGGATCGCCACGTTCAGGTCGGACAGAACCCAGCCATCGTTGAACGGGATCACCGCCCAGGCGATCATCGCAAGCACGAAGGATGTCAGCGGCGCCAGCATAAAGACCGTGCGGTCGGCACCTGCCGGAATGACAACCTCTTTCACCACGTATTTCAGCGCATCCGCCACCGATTGCAGCAAGCCATAGACACCCACCACGTTGGGGCCCCGGCGCATCTGGACCGCTGCCCAGATCTTGCGGTCGCCATAGACGAGGAACAACAGAGAGATCATCACAAAGGCAACGACTGCAAGCACTTGCGCCAGAATGATGATGGCTATTCCGCCTGGGGTGTTAAAGAATTCAGCCATTGGTCCTCACACCGTGGGTATTCCGTTTTACGCGCGCGATACGAAGGCCAGATGCCTGCGCATTTAGCGGCTGGGTCGGCGCGTTGGTGTAAACAGCATCTGTCGCCATTGCGCCACCCTTAATCTTGAGTTTCACACACAAATCAGGCGCGGCGTACTGCCACCCGGCAGTCGCCTTACCTTGCGATATGAAACAGTTCTGGTTCATTCCGCTGCAATCTTCTCGGATTTAAGAGCCAGCGCCTGCGCCGAGAGCTCGGCCATTAACTGCGACGCCCGGGCAATCGGGTTGGTCAGATAGAAATCCTTGACGGCATAGCGGAAGGTTGCCTTGCCTAGTGGACCTGCATCCAACACCTGAGCTTCGTTCTCGATCACCTCATCAACGCGGGCCAGATGTGGAACCGCCTCGATCAGAGTGGTGCGCAATTGCGCCAGCGAGTCGAAAGGTAATGTGGCACCCAGCTCGGCCGAGAGCGCACGCAGGATCGCCCAGTTTTCCTTGGCCTCACCGGGCGCAAAGCCAGCACGCATGGCCAGTTGCGGGCGACCTTCGGTGTTGACGAACAGGCCGTTTTCCTCGGTGTAGGCCGCACCAGGCAGGATTACGTCGGCACGGTGTGCACCCCGATCTCCGTGGCTGCCCTGATAGATGACAAAGGCACCCTCACCAATCTCGACCTCATCCGCGCCCAGATTGTAGATCACGTCTGCAGCGCTGACTGCGTCCATGCCGCTGTCGTTCGTCGCGTCCACGTCCATTGCGCCGACACGCGATGCTGCGGTGTGCAGAACGATCAGGCCGCTTTCGGTGTTGGCGGCAATGGCTTGCGCTGCGGCCAGAACGGCGGCCCCGTCAGCCTCTTGCAGCGCACCCTGACCAACGATCACCAGTGACGGCTTGCCCTTGATCTCATCATCACCGCCCATATCCACGGCAGCCTGCAGGGCGGCGCGGTCGTCACCCATATGATGGTAGGGATACGTCAGTTCGGCGGCGGGCCCGACCAGGGCCACTTCGGCCCCATGCGCCCACGCTTTGCGAATACGCGCGTTCAGAACCGGCGCTTCGTCGCGCGGGTTGGTGCCGATCAGCAATATACGCTCTGCCGAGTCGATATCTTCGATCGCGGCGGTGCCGGCATAAGCCCCGCGATTGCCCGCAGGCAACTTGGCACCGTCGGTACGGCATTCGACAACACCGCCCTGCCCCTCGATCATCTGTTTCAGGGCAAACGCAGCCTCAACCGGGGCCAGATCTCCCACGATACCGGCGGGTTTCTCGGCTCCTTTCAGCGCTTCGGCGGCTTTGGTCAAAGCCTCAGGCCAGGTCGCCGGGCGCAATTTTCCATTCTCGCGCACGTAAGGCTTGTCAAGACGCTGGCGGCGCAGCCCATCCCAGACAAACCGCGTCTTGTCGCTGATCCATTCCTCGTTCACGCCATCATGGTTGCGCGGAAGGAACCGCATCACTTCGCGTCCCTTGGTATCTACGCGAATGTTTGAGCCCAGAGCATCCATGACATCGACGCTTTCGGTCTTGGTCAGCTCCCACGGACGGGCAGTAAAGGCATAAGGCTTCGAGGTCAGCGCCCCAACCGGGCACAAGTCAATGATGTTCCCCTGCAGATTCGATTGCAGAGTCTCGTTCAGATAAGAGGTGATCTCGGCATCTTCACCGCGCCCGGTCTGGCCCATCTGGGTGATCCCGGCGACTTCGGTAGTGAAGCGCACACAGCGCGTGCAGCTGATGCAGCGCGTCATCGCGGTGCCGACCAATGGCCCCAAATCCAGATCATCAACCGCGCGTTTGGCTTCCTTGAAGCGCGAGCCCGAAACACCGTAGGCCATCGCCTGATCCTGCAGATCACATTCGCCACCCTGATCGCAGATCGGGCAATCTAGCGGGTGGTTGATCAGCAGGAACTCCATCACCCCTTCGCGGGCCTTCTTAACCATGGGCGAGTTCGTCTTGACCACCGGCGCCTGACCTTCCGGCCCAGGACGCAGGTCGCGCACCTGCATCGCGCAGGACGCCGCCGGTTTCGGCGGTCCCCCGACGACTTCGACCAGACACATCCGGCAGTTTCCGGCAATAGAAAGACGCTCGTGGTAGCAGAAACGCGGGACCTCGACCCCAGCCTCTTCACAAGCTTGGATCAGGGTCATCGAGCCATCAACTTCGATTTCCTGCCCGTCGATATTCACTTTGCGGAGGTCAGACATGGCTTTCAGTTCGCCCTCAAATACACGCCAATGGCGCTGTTTCTATCGATTTCCTTTTTGCCCAACGAGCAAAAGGAAGTGGGGTTGTCGTAAGATACGCCATTGGCGGCCAGATACGCTTCGCCTTTGGCGCGCATACGGTCCTTTTCGGCGTCCGAGTCTACATAGGCCCGGATTTCCGTGTCCGAATACCCCAGTTTGTTCGCTTTGGACCTAAGGTCCCACATCACACCAATCGCCTTCAGACGGCGCCCGCTGATCGACGGGCAGAGTTCCGAAATCTCGTTTGCGATCGCGATGTAATAGAGTTCGTCGTCAATCTCTTTGACTTCGCGCAAAGGCGGTTTCGCCTCAGCTAGGGCAGGCATGCCCAATACTGCGAGAACCGTCAGAGCTTTTAGTACTTGCATGACATATCCTTTCGTCTTGGTTCCACCAAGACGACCTGCGGGCTGGACGTTATGCAATAACGCCTGCCGCAACCCAGCATGATATGTCTGCATCTGCATCATGGACGGCGACACCGCCCTGCAAAGGTCAATTTATCGTCTACCACGCGCAACTTTTCAGGCTCGGTGTCCGGACCAACAGCCCAGTCGATGCGAGATGACCCAAAACTGGTAATACAGAACTTTGTTCCTTCAAAGCGTCCTGCCTCACGGGCCCCGTCCAAGGAAGCAGAGACGCCGTTGACCACCACTGTGAATTCTGTAGGTGACCTTTTCTTGTCGACCGGCTTCACCTTGGTGCGGAAATACTGGCCATCAAACCTAACCTGGTCAGAAGATGGGGTTATCAGTCCACAGGCCGAGACCGCAAATAACGCCCCAACGGCGACCGACCGTACTAAGCCTGCCCCAAGGGTCTTGTTCCGATGCATCCGACTTGCCGCCATCAGAACGCCGCCACCAGTGCAATGATGCCCATTACGACCATGCAAGCCCAGCCAATCACGTAGAGAACAGATCGTAAGCCACTGTTTGGGCGACCAAATCCACGAATATGGACAAACAGCATTACCAGCCGCGCGACTAAGGCAAGCGAAGCCAGCAGGTTTACCCAGAATGGATTGGCACCCATCAGAATAGCAGCAAACGTTACGGCCACATAGGCTGGCAGAGTTTCGGTCCCATTCAGATAGGCACGGTTCAGACGATACGCTTTATCCGAGTAGTCCTGTTCAGGCGTTGCACCGGGCGCAAGTCCTTTGCCCTGCTTTGCCAGGGCTGTGAACGGAGCCATAAACAGCACGACCAGGGCGAAAATCACCACCGATGCTACAGCATGACCGTATTCTGCAAGGGTCTCCATCAAAAGTTACTCCGCCGCCATCGCGCCGGTGCGACCGGATTTTTGCGCCTTGATACGGTCCTCAATCTCTTCGCGGAAGTTGCGGATAAGGCCCTGGATAGGCCAAGCGGCCGCGTCGCCCAAGGCGCAGATTGTGTGACCTTCGACCTGTTTGGTCACATCGAAAAGCATGTCGATCTCTTCCAGTTCGGCCTCGCCGCGCACTAGGCGGTCCATGACGCGCATCATCCAGCCGGTGCCTTCGCGGCACGGCGTACACTGGCCACAGCTTTCGTGCTTGTAGAACTTCGACAGCCGCCAGATTGCCTTGATGATATCGGTGGATTTGTCCATCACGATCACCGCAGCCGTCCCAAGCCCCGAGCCCAGATCGTTGCGCAGGTAATCGAAATCCATGATCGCGTCGCGCATGTTTTCACCGCGCACGCAAGGAACAGACGAGCCGCCCGGAATCACAGCCAGCAAATTGTCCCAGCCGCCGCGAATACCGCCGCAATGGGTCTCAATCAGTTCCTCAAACGAGATCGACATCGCTTCTTCGACCACGCAGGGATTGTTCACATGGCCCGAGATCGCAAAAAGCTTGGTGCCCGCGTTGTTCTGACGGCCAAAGCCCGCAAACCAATCCGCGCCTCGGCGCAGGATCGTCGGCACAACGGCAATCGATTCCACATTGTTCACGGTCGTTGGGCAGCCATAGAGGCCAGCGCCCGCCGGGAATGGAGGTTTCATCCGCGGCATGCCCTTCTTGCCCTCAAGGCTTTCGATCAGGGCGGTTTCTTCACCACAGATATAGGCCCCGGCCCCGTGATGCAGGAACAGGTCGAAATCCCAGCCCGAACCGGCGGCGTTCTTGCCCAGCAGACCAGCGTCGTAGGCTTCATCAATCGCCGCCTGCAGCGCCTCACGCTCGCGAATGTATTCGCCGCGCAGATAGATGTAGCAAGTATGTGCATTCATCGCGAAAGAGGCGATCAGACAGCCCTCGATCAGCGTGTGCGGATCATGGCGCATGATCTCTCGGTCTTTGCAGGTGCCGGGCTCGGATTCATCCGCATTCACAACCAGATAGGCCGGACGACCGTCGCTTTCCTTGGGCATGAACGACCATTTCAAACCGGTCGGAAAGCCCGCACCGCCACGACCGCGCAGGCCCGAGTCCTTCATCGTCTGGATAATCCAGTCGCGGCCCTTTTCGATCAGGCCAGCCGTGCCGTCCCAATGCCCGCGCGCCTGCGCGCCCCGCAATGTGCGCTCATGCATCCCGTAGATGTTGGTAAAGATCCGGTCCTGATCCTTCAGCATCGCGTGTTACCTTCAGCTGTCCTGACGCATACGCCAGAGTTGAAAAATGTTGACGCCCGCATAGATGAATCCCGCCAGAGCGGCAAAATCAAAAAGCAACGCATAACGGCCCGGCAGTCCCAACTGCGGACCAACAAAAGACATGACAAGCCACAGCACCATCGTCACGGCGATGACGATACCGATGTGACGGCCCTTTCGGGCTATGGCCTGTTCCTTGTCTTTGTCCATCTCATCCTGATGCCCCGGATGGGCACCCGCTTAGTCCTCGTAAGTGCCGTCTTCCTTGGCACGTTTGGCAAAATCGGTCTCTTCCCCCGCAGCAAGACTGGTTGCCTGCGCAACCCAACCGTCGCGTTCAACCCGGCCCTTGAACTTCAACCGAGCGTCCACCCAGGCAATGTTCGCGGTCGTCCACTTTGCGATCTGGTCGTAGTGGTAGATGCCCAGCTCGTTCAGCTTCTCTTCCAGCTTAGGACCGACGCCTTTCAGCATCTTAAGGTCATCCGCCTGGCCATCGCGCGCTTGATTCAGGGTTTCGGGCGCGTCTTCCTGAGCGTCCTGAGCTTGCTTCACCGCCGATTTGCCGATCTCCCGCTCCTTCGGAGGTTTCGGCGCCGCTTTGGTCGCAGTCGCCTTACCATCCTTGCCCAACCATGGGGTCAGGATCGGAACCTCGGTCCCATCGATGCGCTTGACGGTGTCACCCAGATCGGTCGCCAGCTCAACACTGGCATTGTGTTCAGGCTTGCCCGCCTCGTACTCCGCCAGGCTGCTGAGTCCGCTGAGCGGTTCCGCTGCATAGCGCCCATTCTGCGGACCCGGAGTCGGAACCTTGCCCGCCGCCAGATCATCGATGATCTTGCCAAAGCTCTCGGCGGTCAGGTCTTCGTAATAGTCCTTGCCGATCTGCGCCATCGGCGCGTTGGTGCAAGAGCCGAGGCATTCGACCTCTTCCCAACTCAGCTTACCATCTGCGGACAAAGCGTGCGGCTTGGCGGCGATCTTGTCCTTGCACACCGCGATCAAGTCCTCGGCCCCGCAAATCATGCAAGAGGTTGTGCCGCATACCTGAATATGTGCCACCGATCCAACCGGTTGCAGTTGGAACATGAAGTAGAAAGAGGCGACCTCAAGAACGCGGATATAAGCCATGCCCAGCATATCAGCGACGGATTCAATCGCGGGGCGGGACAGCCAACCCTCTTGTTCTTGCGCCCGCCACAGCAGCGGAATCACCGCGCTGGCCTGACGGCCCTCAGGGTATTTGGTGATCTGTGCTTCGGCCCATTGCTGGTTGGCAGCCGTGAAGGCGAAAGCATCGGGTTGTTCGGGGTGAAGACGGCGGAGCATTAGCGGTCAATCTCTCCAAATACGACGTCCATGGTGCCGATGATGGCGGCGACGTCGGCCAGTTGGTGCCCTCCGGCGACGTGATCCATGGCTTGCAGGTGCAGGAAGCCCGGCGCGCGCAGTTTGGCGCGGTAGGGTTTGTTGGTGCCGTCGGCAACCAGATAGACGCCGAACTCACCCTTGGGGGCTTCGACGGCGGCGTAAACCTCGCCCGCAGGGACGTGGAAGCCTTCGGTATATAGTTTGAAGTGATGGATCAGGCTTTCCATCGAGGTCTTCATGTCCGAGCGTTTCGGCGGGGTGATCTTGCCGCGCGCCAGAACGTCACCCGGGCATTCGCGGATTTTGGCGATGGCTTGGCGGATGATCAGCAGTGACTGACGCATCTCTTCCATTCGCACCAGATAGCGGTCATAGCAGTCGCCATTCTTGCCGACAGGGATCTGGAACTCGAACTCGTCATAGCATTCATAGGGCTGCGCACGACGCAAATCCCATGCCAGACCCGAGCCGCGCACCATCACGCCCGAGAAACCGTATTTCTGAATGTCATCCTCGGTCACGACGCCAATATCGGCGTTGCGCTGTTTGAAGATGCGGTTTTCGGTCAGCAGACCGTCAATGTCGTCCAAAACGGCGGGGAATTCGTGGCTCCACGCTTCGATGTCGTCCAACAATTCGGGCGGCAGGTCTTGGTGAACACCACCGGGGCGGAAATAAGCGGCGTGCAGGCGGGCTCCGCAAGCACGCTCATAAAACACCATCAGCTTTTCGCGTTCTTCAAAGCCCCACAGCGGCGGCGTCAGCGCGCCAACGTCCATCGCCTGTGTGGTCACATTCAGCAGGTGGTTCAGGATGCGCCCGATCTCGGAATACAGAACCCGGATAAGCGAGCCACGGCGCGGCACCTCAACCCCGGTTAGTTTTTCAATGGCCAGACACCAGGCATGTTCCTGGTTCATCGGTGCCACGTAATCCAGACGGTCGAAATACGGTAGGTTCTGTAGATACGTCCGGCTTTCCATCAGCTTTTCAGTGCCACGGTGCAGCAGGCCAATATGCGGGTCGCAACGCTCGACAATCTCGCCGTCAAGCTCAAGAACCAGACGCAAAACCCCGTGCGCCGCAGGGTGTTGCGGGCCGAAGTTAATGTTAAAGTTGCGGATCTTCTGTTCTCCGCTCAGCGCGTCTGTGCTGCCGTCATCGTATCTTGAGCCGTCCATCAACGCCCTCGTTTCTTCTTTGCTTCGGCCCGAACCCGGACCTTTTCGGCCTCAGCCGCCTTGGCTGCGGCCCCTGCAAGCAAGACGCCCAAAGCGCCCAAAATGATCAGTTCGCCCATCATGTCAGCGTCGCTCCATCTCTTGCAGCTTCATGGCCATCATCCACAACAGGACAATCACAGCCGGAGAGATAATGCAGGCAAACGCCCAGTTCTTGTTGATCCCGAAATGCGGCAGCAGCTTGATCATCGGTACGACCGTTGCGACCACCAGAATTATCCAGATCAGGAACTCAAACATGACGGTTACTCCTGTTTTTCATCCCCCGGCAGAATGTAATTCGCACCTTCCCAGGGGGACATGAAATCGAACTGCCGGTATTCCTGTACCAAGCTCACCGGCTCGTAAACGACGCGCTTTTCGGCCTCGTCATAACGAACCTCGGTATAGCCCGTTGTCGGGAAATCCTTGCGCAGCGGATAGCCGCGGAAACCGTAGTCGGTCAGGATGCGCCGTAGATCGGGGTGACCCGAGAATAAGATGCCGAACATGTCAAACACCTCACGTTCGAACCAGTTGGCCGAGGGGTGAACATCGACGATCGAAGGCACCATGTCTTCCTCGCGGATCGACACCCGCAGGCGGATCCGCTGGTTCTGGTACATGGACAGGAAGTGATAAACCACATCGAACCGCTTGGCGCGTTCCGGGTAATCGACGCCGGTGATATCGACCAGAGTCGAGAACTTGCAGTTCGGGTCGGATTTCAGGAATTCGACGAATTCAACCAGGTTCGACGGGGCCACATCCACGTTCAGTTCGCCATGAGTCACGTCCCAGGACAGAACGCAATCAGTGCGCTTGAGTTCCAGCTGTGCGCCGAGTTCTTTGAGTGCTTCGCTCATTCACCCTCTCCTTCAGCGCACAATCGTGCCGGTGCGGCGGATTTTGCGTTGCAACTGCATCAGGCCATAAAGCAACGCCTCAGCGGTCGGAGGACAGCCAGGCACGTAGATATCCACCGGAACGATGCGGTCGCAACCGCGCACGACAGAATAGGAATAGTGGTAGTACCCGCCCCCATTGGCGCAGGACCCCATCGAGATCACATAACGCGGCTCGGGCATCTGATCGTAAACTTTGCGCAGCGCCGGGGCCATCTTGTTGGTCAGCGTCCCAGCCACGATCATCACGTCCGACTGACGTGGGGACGCACGCGGCGCGATACCGAACCGTTCCGCATCATAGCGCGGCATCGAGGTGTGCATCATCTCAACAGCACAACAGGCCAGACCGAATGTCATCCAGTGCAACGATCCGGTTCGCGCCCAGTTGATAATGTCCTCGGTCGAGGTCAGCAGGAAACCTTTGTCCTGCAACTCGGCATTCAGGGCCTGGGTGGCGACTTCTTTATCGACGCCGGCGGTGTTTGCACCCGTCATCACTCCCATTCCAAGGCCCCTTTCTTCCATTCATAGGCAAAGCCAATGGTCAGAACGCCCAGGAACACCATCATGGACCAGAAGCCCACATCGCTGATGTCTTTAAAGCCCACGGCCCATGGGAAAAGGAACGCGATTTCCAGATCGAAGATGATGAAAAGAATCGAGACCAGATAGAACCGGACATCAAACTTCATCCGCGCATCGTCAAAGGCGTTGAAGCCACATTCATATGCGCTGACCTTTTCGGGGTCGGGATTGCGGACAGCCAGAACCACAGCGGCCAGAATCAGGACGATTCCAAGGCCCACGGCAACGGCCAGAAACACCAGAATCGGGAGGTACTCCCGCAGCAGGTCTTCCACGTAAAGCTCCTTTCCTGCGCATGCCCCCAAAGGGTGCGCCGTCAATTGGCGTGTTGACTGGACATTCTCTATCCCTGCCGGGTCAGAGGGTCAACCGAACACAAACGCGCAGGGCGTGAAATATCTGCTTGCCATCAAAGGTTATTCCGGAAGAGTGATTCCTATCACCACGGCACGACGGCTATCGTCTAATCCTTACTAATCCAGGTTGGTTTTCGTTTCTCGAAAAAGGCGGCGATTCCCTCTTTGGCCTCGTCGGTTTCCCAACGGCCAACCAAAGCGCGGATCGTCTGGTCGATTACCGTGTCATCTATTCTTGGCCCCAAATCACGCACCAATCCCTTGGCCGAAGCGACAGCACCCGGCGCGCAGGACAAATAGGGAGTCACTTCGGCCTCGACCGCCTCCGGCAAATCGACAGCTGCAACCACTTTCGCCAACAAACCAAGCTCAACCGCCTCACTGGCATCGAAAAGGCGCGCAGACATAAAAACCCGCCGCGACCGGGCCTCGCCCATGCGCGCGATGACATACGGACCAATCGTGGCCGGGATCAGCCCAAGCCGCGTTTCGGTCAGCCCCATGGTCAATGTGTCGACCCCGATGGCCACATCACAGACCGCGGCCAGCCCAACACCGCCCCCGAACGCATTGCCCTGCAGCGCCCCGATCAGAGGTTTCGGCAGTGTATTCAGCGCCTGCAGCATCTCGGCCAGCTTGCGCGCCTCGGTGAACCGCGTTTCGGGGTCGGCTGCCATCTGATCCTGCATCCAGCCCAGATCACCACCGGCACAAAAGCTCTTGCCCGCGCCAGTCAGGACCACAACCCGCACCGAGTCGTCCGCCCCCAACTGCCCTGCCGCTTGCGTCAGTTCGGAGATCATCTGCGCCGACATGGCATTATGCTTGCCGGGGCGGTTCAGCGTCAGAGTGGCAACACCGCGCGTATCATTCGTGACCGAAATCGTATCGAACATCGTTTATTCCGCTCGCTTAGCGCGCGCCATCTGGGCGGCCTCTTCCACGATCGCGACATCAATGCCCGTCTGATACCCTAGCCGATCAAGATGGGCGACTACAGATTCAGTGGCGACATTCCCTGCCGCCCCCGGCGCATAAGGGCACCCTCCCAGACCGCCGACCGCCGAATCGAATGTCCGCACACCAAGCGCCAGAGCTGCGTCGATATTGTCGATGGCACGTCCCGTGGTGTCATGAAAATGCCCTGACAAACGCGTCACGGGCACCCGTTCGCGCACGGCCAAAAGCATATGAGCGATTGTGTCAGGCGTCCCCTGCCCGATCGTGTCGCCCAGCGAGATCTCATAGCAGCCCAGCGCGAACAATGTGTCGGCCACCTCGGCCACCTTTTCGGGCGAGGTCGGACCGTCATAGGGGCAGTCGGTCACGCAGGACACATAGCCCCGCACCGGCAGGTCGATATGGCGCGCGGCCTCCAGGATGGGTGTGAAGCGTTCAATGGATTCCGCAATCGTCGCGTTGATATTTGCCTTCGAGAACCCCTCGGACGCCGAGGCAAACACCGCAATCTCATCGGCTTTGGCGGCCAGCGCGTCCTCGTACCCGCGCATATTTGGTGTCAGCGCAGCATAGCGGATACCATCGGCCCGGCTGATCCCGGCCAGCACCTCGGCACTGCCTGCCATCTGCGGCACCCATTTGGGCGAGACAAAGCTGGCCACCTCGATCCGGTTGAACCCGGCGCGGCTCAGGCAATCGACCAGAGCGACTTTTTCCGCAACCGGGATTTCCCGCTGCTCGTTCTGCAGCCCGTCGCGCGGCCCCACTTCGAATATCCCGACCCGATCGCCCATCTTACTCCTCCGCTAAGCTGTTGATCCGACTGTGCCACGGCTGAGGCGGCAGGAACAGATCATTCCTCCTCTAGCCGGACCAGTGCGGCCCCGGCCTCGACCTGAGCGCCCGCCTCGACCAGTACTTCGGCCACAGTGCCGTCGCGGGCGGCCAGCAGAGAATGCTCCATCTTCATCGCTTCAAGGACGGCCAACCGGTCGCCCTCGGCCACAGCCTGCCCAGCCTGCGCAAAGACCGCCTTGACCAGACCGGGCATCGGGGCCTCGATTACATTGGTATTGCCAATGGCGCTGGTATCACGGTCCAGCGGGTCGATCATCTCGAACACCTGGCCATAACCCTCGAATACCGTGATCTTGGAACCAGCGACCGAAACGCGCGGCATAGCTGTACCGCCGATAGTCCAGTCGCCCGCGGTACGTTCGGCCAGAATCGTCTCGTTGCCGATGTGCCAGACCTGCCGGTTCGAACCTTCAACCTGCACATCCAGATCAATCACATCATCCGCCATAAGTTGAACAGCACGATGCAGAGGCGCCCAAAGCGAGAACCCAGTCTCCTCGGATGTGTCCACCAAACCCGCAGCGGTCATGGCCGCCGCAACTGCAGCACGCGTTGAGGTTGCCGAGGTCTGAACCAACCCATCCAGATCACGCCCGATCAGACCGGTATCCACGTCACCAGACGCGTACCCCTGATGCCGGGTCAGCGCGCCCAGAAAGGCAAGGTTGGTTACAGTGCCCGCGACCTCGGTCTGACGCAGCGCACGGTGTAACTGTTCCAGCGCAATGTCGCGCGTAGGGCCGTGGACGATGACCTTGGCTATCATCGGGTCATACCACGGGCTGATCGTATCCCCTGCCCGCACACCGCTATCGGCGCGGCAGTGCGCAGGGAAGTGCAGATGCGTCAACGTCCCCGTGGCAGGCAGGAAGCCTTTGGGCACGTCCTCGGCATACAGCCGCGCTTCGAACGCGTGACCCGAGATAGAGAGGTCACTCTGCTGTTTCGGCAGCGTCTCGCCCGCGGCCACCCGCAACTGCCATTCGACCAGATCAACCCCGGTAATCGCCTCGGTCACAGGATGCTCCACTTGCAAGCGGGTATTCATCTCCATGAACCAGAACCGATCCGGCCGCAGCCCGTCCGAGGCATCAACGATGAATTCAACCGTACCCGCGCCCTTATAGCCAATCGCCTCGGCGGCGCGTACACCGGCCTGCCCCATCGCTTCGCGCATTTCAGCCGTCATACCGGGTGCCGGAGCCTCTTCGATCACCTTCTGGTGCCGCCGCTGCAACGAGCAATCGCGTTCGAACAGATGAACCGCATGGGTGCCGTCGCCGAAAACCTGCACCTCGATATGGCGCGGTTTGGCTACGAATTTTTCGACCAGCACGGCGTCGTTGCCAAAGGCCGTGCGCGCCTCGCCTCGCGCACTGTGCAGCGCGTCTGCGAAATCCTCGGCACGTTCAACCAGCCGCATACCCTTTCCGCCGCCACCTGCAACAGCTTTGATGAGAACTGGGTAGCCGATTGTGTCCGCGGCACCGGCCAAATGCTCGGGGTCCTTATTGTCGCCATGATAGCCCGGCACCACAGGCACGCCCGCCTGTTCCATCAAGACTTTGGCAGCATCCTTGAGGCCCATCTTGCGGATCGCATCCGCCGAAGGCCCGATGAAGATAAGGCCTGCCGCCTCGACCGCATCGACGAAATCGGGGTTCTCGGACAGAAACCCGTAGCCCGGATGGATCGCCTGCGCGCTGGTGTCGAGCGCGGCTTGAATGATCGTGTCGCCCTTCAGATAACTCTCCGCCGGGGCCGCACCGCCGATATGCACGGCCTCGTCCGCCATCTGCACATGCTTGGCCGAGGCGTCCACATCAGAATAGACCGCAACGCAGGCCACACCCATCTTCTGAGCGGTCTCGATCACCCGACAAGCAATCTCACCCCGGTTGGCAATCAGTATTTTGGTGAACATGACTTACCCCTCAACCGTCAGATCTTCGACCAACCGGAACCGCTCGCAGAGCAGCTCCATCTCGGGCTCGAACCCGCCATTTCGTTCAAAGTACCGGCGGTGATCTTCGCGCCACCCCTCAAGCGTCTCATTCTCGCCTTCGGCCAACGCAAACTCCTCGGTCACATCGCAATAGCGGCAGATCGAAACTTCGACCGTTTCGATGACCAAAGCTGGGCGATCATCCCAGTCCAGAGCGATATCGCGCCGCCCCACAACCGGAGTGTCCGCGCTGCCCTCAGGATAGTCTCGCAACGCGCCGCAGGTCGCGGTTTTCTTTCCCGCGCGCACCAACGCCAACAACTCGGCGCTCAGCGTTGCGTTGTCTCCAAACTTAAAGGTCTGCGCACCGGGGTAGCGTGATTTCAGTTTTTCCAGATCGACCATTTTACATCCTGAACACGCCAAAGCGTGTCTCCTCGATCGGAGCATTCAACGCCGCACTCAGCGACAAGGCCAACACATCGCGTGATTTTCGCGGGTCGATGATGCCGTCATCCCAAAGCCGCGCCGAGGCATAGAGTGGATGCGATTGCTCCTCGAACATGTCCAAGGTCGGGCGTTTGAATTCGGCCTCTTCCTCGGCCGACC
This sequence comes from Ruegeria sp. D3, assembly GCF_056534465.1. Lineage (NCBI taxonomy): Bacteria > Pseudomonadati > Pseudomonadota > Alphaproteobacteria > Rhodobacterales > Roseobacteraceae > Ruegeria > Ruegeria sp. D3. Next base: position 18,461 of record NZ_JBQFPK010000002.1, on the reverse strand, counting down.
AGGTGCCGCCCTGCCGCTCGATCCCGTCGCGTTTGACTGTGGCCAGAACGCCTGCGGCCTGCTCGCCGCCCATCACCGAGATCCGCGAATTCGGCCATGTCCAAAGGAACCGGGGCTGATATGCCCGTCCTGCCATGCCATAGTTCCCCGCGCCGAACGAGCCACCCACCAGCATCGTGACCTTCGGCACCGAGGTCGTCGCCACCGCCGTCACCATCTTGGCCCCGTGCCGCGCGATGCCCTCGTTTTCGTATTTGCGGCCAACCATGAACCCGGTGATGTTCTGCAGGAACACCAGCGGGATGCCACGCTGAGAACACAGCTCGACAAAATGCGCGCCCTTCTGCGCGGCCTCGGAAAACAGCACGCCGTTGTTGGCGATGATCCCCACTGGGCAGCCTTTGACATGAGCAAAGCCGGTTACCAGCGTTTCCCCGAAGCGCGGCTTAAACTCATCGAACCGAGAGCCATCGACCAGCCGCGCAATCACCTCGCGGATGTCATAGGGCGTGCGCAGATCGGCAGGGACAACGCCGAGGATTTCCTCGGGGTCATAGGCCGGGTCCTCAGGGTTGGCCCAATCCACCGTCTGCGGTTTGCGCAGGTTCAGCGACCCTACGGCGCGGCGCGCCAAAGCCAGTGCGTGCGCATCATCCTCGGCCAGATAATCCGCCACGCCGGACAGACGCGTGTGCACATCGCCGCCGCCCAGATCCTCGGCGCTGACCACCTCGCCCGTCGCGGCCTTGACCAAAGGCGGCCCGGCCAGAAAGATCGTCCCCTGTTCCTTGACGATGATCGTCACATCCGACATCGCGGGCACATAAGCCCCGCCCGCCGTGCACGACCCCATCACCACAGCGATCTGAGCAATGCCCTTGGCGCTCATCCGCGCCTGATTGTAGAAGATGCGGCCAAAGTGGTCGCGATCTGGGAACACCTCATCCTGATTGGGTAGGTTCGCGCCTCCACTGTCGACCAGATAGATGCAGGGCAGATGGTTTTCCTCGGCAATCTCCTGTGCCCGCAGGTGCTTTTTGACCGACATCGGATAGTATGTGCCGCCCTTCACGGTGGCATCGTTGCACACCACCATGACCTCACGCCCCTGCACACGGCCAATGCCCGCGATCACCCCAGCACAGGGCGCGGCGTCGCCATACATCCCATGCGCCGCCGTTGCGCCGATTTCCAGAAACGGAGACCCTGCGTCTAGCAAGTTCGCCACCCTGCGTCGGGGGAGCATCTTGCCGCGAGACACATGCCGCGCGCGGGATTTCTCACCGCCTCCCATACGCGCGGCTTCGGCTGCGGCAGAGATTTGCGCCAAAGCGTCGAGATGGGCCGCGCGGTTTGTCTTAAACCCCTCAGAAGCGGGCATAGCTTTGGATGTGAGTTTCATAGGTCCTCCACCAAGAACACTTTACGGAACAAACGGGCACGCACCAGAACGAGCAAAAATGAGCCAAACACCAAAAAGCTCAACGCCCCTAAAACCGCCCCAATGTCACCGCCAGATCCGACAATGAGCACAAGCAGAAGTGCCAAAGAAAAAATCATAGAGAGACCGAGTAATAGGGGGACGAATATTCCGATAAGAATGCCAGAAACGCTCTTTCGCCACCGCAGTCGATTTTTCGAGCGGCAATTTGAACATTGGCAGCTTTCGTTCATCACGATGTTTAATGCTCCACTGCGAACTGCCGTTAGCAACGCAAATGCGGGTTGCAATTCATTGCATTTCGGACAGAGAAAATTGGAAATTCTAGAAAAAAGGGTCATGATACCTCCGCCGCCGCCCGCGCCTTCAATTCCTTCCGAATAACCTTTCCCGTCACTGTCATCGGCAATTCCTCCAGAAACGCCACCTCGCGCGGATAGGAATACTGCGCCAGACGAGCCTTGACCCACTCCTGCAGCTCTGTGCCCGACGCTTCGGCCCCCGGCTTCAACACCACATAGGCTTTGACGATCTCGGTCCGCAGCTTGTCGGGTTTGCCGACCACGCCCACGGTTGCCACCGCCGGGTGGGTCAGCAGGCAATCCTCGATCTCAGCTGGGCCGATCCGGTATCCGGCTGAGGTGATCACGTCGTCATCGCGCCCCACGAAGCGCAGGTACTCGCCCTCCCACACGCCACGGTCGCCGGTGATCAGCCAGTCGCCGCGGAATTTCCGCGCGGTCTCCTCGGGTCGTTTCCAATATTCCAACAGCATCGAAGCCGAGCCACGCCGGATGGCCACGTCGCCCTCGTCATCGGTCGGATGACCATCCTCGTCGATCACCGCTACCTCATGCCCCGGCACCGGTTTACCAATACAACCGGGGCGCACCGGGAAATCCTCGGCGCAAGAGGACACGACCATGTTGCATTCGGTCTGGCCGTAGAATTCGTTGATCGTCAAACCGAACGCCTGCTGCCCCCAGGCCAGCATTTCGGCCCCCAGAGGCTCACCGCCCGAGGCGACCGAGCGCAGGCCGGGGATGGCCTGATCCGCCGCTTTCAGCATCCGCAGCGCGGTGGGCGGAAAGAACACGTTGCGCACGCCGCCGCGCGCGACCACATCGGCGCAGGCCTCGGGGGTGAATTTCTCAAGCCGCGCGGCGACCACGGGGATACCTAGCGCCAGACCGGGCATCAGCACATCAAACAATCCCCCGATCCAAGCCCAGTCAGCGGGGGTCCACAGGCAGTCACCGTCGCGCAAGTGGTTGTGACTGATCGAGACGCCCGGTAGATGACCCGTCAGTACCCGATGCCCGTGCAGCGCGCCCTTGGGGCTGCCAGTGGTGCCCGAGGTATAGATCAGCACGGCAGGGTCTTCGGGGCCGGTATCAGCAAAGGACAATGGGTCGTTTGATGGCGCAATCTGATCCACCAGAATGGGCCGCGCCAGATCGGCCAGCAGCGCCGCACCCTCCTCATCCGTCAGCACGATCTGCACGCCCGAGTCGCCAATGCGCGAGGCCAACGCGTCCTGCTGGAACAGTTTGAACAAAGGCACGGATATCGCGCCCAGCTTCCAAATCGCTAGATGTGCCGCTGCGCACCAAGGAGATTGGCTTAGCAGAACCCCTATGCGATCGCCGGGCTGTACCTGCCGCGCAAGAACCCGGGCCACACCATCCGTCATTTGTCGCAGCGTCCCAAAACTGACAACTTGGCCTTCTGCGGCGGTGAGGTCGATGATAGCTGTTTGGTCGTCGGGTTGCGACAAGCATTGCAACGCCATGTTGAGGCGCTGAGGCACGTCCCACCCCCCTTCTGTCAGCAACCCAGGTATGCGCTCAGCGGGACGCATATTCATCATCCTTTGTTTTCAACGAAGTTACCCGACGTCGCGAATTTTCGCGGGTCACAGAAATTTGACACAGATCAGAGTTTGCGCCCCGAAAGGCGGGCAAGAACGCCTCATCAACAAATTCAAAGGCTGTAAAATGACCAAAAAACTCGCCGCTTTGACCCTCTCCACTGCGCTTGTCGCGCTGGCCGCCCCCGCATTTGCCCAGAACCAGGGCGACTGGACCGTTGGTATCGGCGCCGGGTATCTGAACCCGAAATCCGACAACGGCACACTGGCAGGGTTGGATGCCGACATCGATTCTGACGTCAGCGCCATCTTCACTGTCGAGTATTTTATCCGTGACAATCTGGGCATCGAATTGCTCGCCGCAACGCCGTTCAACCACAACATCGCGCTTGGCGGCACCGATCTGGCCAGCACCAAACACCTGCCGCCCACCCTGTCGCTGAACTACCACTTCGACACCGGCAGCGCGTGGAAACCCTATGTTGGTGCGGGTCTGAACTATACCATCTTCTTTGACGAGAAGACGCCGCTGGGCAATGGCGACCTGGACATCGACAACTCGTTCGGCGTCTCGCTGCAGGCCGGTATCGACTATCACATCACCGAGAAAGGCGCGGTGCGCCTGAACGTGCGCTGGTTCGACATCGACTCGGACGTCAAATTGGATGGCGTCGACATTGGCGAAGCCGAAATCGATCCCTGGCTGGTTGGCGTATCCTACGTTCATCGCTTCTGATCCTTCAATTCCAACGCCCTGCAATCACCAGGATTGCGGGGCGTTTTTCTATCAGAGCATTTCGTTCATCATTTCCCGCCCGATCAGCATCCGACGGATTTCGCTGGTTCCCGCTCCAATCTCCATCAGCTTCGCGTCACGGAATATCCGGCTGACCGCTGAATCCGACAGGAACCCAGCCCCTCCCATCGCCTGCACCGCCTGATGCGCCTGCGTCATCGCCTGCTCTGACGCGTAAAGACAGCACGCCGCAGCATCCTGACGAGTCACGTCACCCCGGTCACAGGCCTTGGCAACCTCGTACACATAGGCCCGCGCAGAGTTCATCGCGGTGTACATGTCGGCGATTTTGCCCTGCATCAACTGAAAGCTGCCGATGGGTTTGCCGAACTGTTTGCGCTCGGCCAGGTACGGCATGATTTCATCCAGACAGGCCGCGATGATCCCGATCCCGATCCCGGCTAGAACCACGCGTTCATAGTCCAGACCGGACATCAAAACGGCAACACCCTTGCCCTCTTCGCCCAACACGTTCTCAAAGGGCACCTCGACGTCTTCAAAGATCAGTTCCGCTGTGTTCGACCCGCGCATCCCCAGCTTGTCGAAATGGGGAGACGTCGAGAACCCCGTCATTTCCTTCTCGATCAGAAAGGCGGTAATCCCTTTCGATCCAGCCTCGGGGTCCGTCTTTGCATAGACGACCAGAGTGTCTGCATCCGGCCCGTTGGTGATCCAGTATTTGCTGCCATTCAGCCGGTAGTGATCGTTGCGCTTTTCCGCGCGCAGCTTCATCGACACCACATCCGATCCGGCACCCGCCTCGGACATGGCAAGCGCCCCCACATGCTCGCCGGAAACCAGACGCGGCAGGTATTTCGCCTTTTGTTCATCGGTTCCGTTCAGCTTGATCTGATTGACGCACAGATTCGAATGCGCCCCGTAGGACAACGAAACAGAGGCCGACGCCCGCGCTACCTCTTCAACGGCGACGGTATGCGCCAGATAGGACATCCCCACCCCGCCATATTCCTCGGGCACCGTAATTCCCAGCAGCCCCAGATCACCCATCTCTCGCCATAGCGCATTTGGGAAGGCATTCGTGGCGTCAATCTCGGCGGCCATCGGCTTGACCCGCTCCTGAGCCCAGCGATGCACCGATTCCCGAAGGGCGTTTACATCCTCGCCCAGGTCAAACTGCATGGTGGCCGTGAACATCTGCGATTTCCTCCCCTCGCATTAATGAACGGTTGTTCAAATAACTATCAGCGAATCCTTTCAGCGTCAACGACGGCCACACACAAACACAGCGCCGACCCGTCAGGGCGGCGCTGTGTTTACATAGAGCGTGCGCTGCAGGCGCACTCGATTGGATTAAGACTGATAGACCGCACCGACCTCGGCCCGGATGATCCGCGCGATCAGGCGGCAATCCTCCAGCGAGAACGTCAGCGGCACCCGCATATCCATGATCCCGGCCAAAACCCGGTCGCTGGCGGGCAATGGCGCGCTGTCCGCATAGCGCCAACTGTCGTAGCGCGAGGTAAACCCGGTGGGCTCGGCTCCGCCGAACCACTTCAATTCGACCCCGCGCGCGGCGCAGCGGCGGATCACCTCGGCAATACGCTCGGGCGACCAGTCCAGCAGCAGGAACTGAATGGACGAGCCGACATAGGTCTCACCTTCGGGCCGTTCGACAATCGTCAGGCCCGGTGTGTCGCGCAGTCCGGCCTCGATCTCGGCATAGCGTTCGTTCCAGCGCGAAACTTGCCCGTCCAGATCACGTAGCTGAGGCCGCAGGATCGCCGCCCGCAGGTTATCCATCCGCCCGGAAACGTTGGGAGTGGTATATTTGATCCGCTCGAACACTTCCGGCCCCGGCGCGGCCAGATGACGTTCATAGAGCATATAGGATCCCGACAGCATCGTGGCCTTGGCCGCCAGTTCCTCATCATCGGTGACCAGCAAGCCGCCCTCACCCGAGTTCACATGCTTGTAGGTCTGGCAGGAATAGCATCCGATGGCCCCCTGCCGCCCAGACAATTGCCCGCGCCACGCTGCCCCCATCGTATGGGCGCAGTCCTCGATCACGATCACTCCTGCGGCGTCGCACATCTGCATTAGCCGGTCCATGTCACACAGATGCCCGCGCATATGGCTGAGCATCAGCACTCGCGCCTGATCCAGCTTGGCTTCAAGATCGTCCAGATCAATCACCAACCCTTCGGTCACGCCCACGAACACCGGACGCGCCCCGACTGAGGCGATTGACCCCGGCACCGGCGCCAGCGTGAAAGCATTGGTCAGCACCGGATCGCCCGGCTGCACGCCGACTGCGCGCAGGGCGGTGGCCAGCGCATATCCGCCCGAGGATACCGCCAGACAGTATTTCGCCCCCATCTGCGCCGCGAATTCCTGCTCCAGCAGCGCGGTTTCACCCAGTTCTCCGGGCACCACGTTATATCGGTGCAACCGCCCATGGCGCAGTACAGCGAGCGCGGCCTCGACCGCCTCTTCGGGGATGGATTCCTGCTGGGTGAAGCTGCCAGTGAATATCTCGGTCATGGCTCTGTTCTGGTCCTCACGCCCGCTTGGGTCAAGAGACTAAGCCGCCGCACCGATCAACCCCTCGACCACGCGGGGCAGATCATCGAAATGATGCAGCAACGCCTCGGGCTCCAGCGCGGCCATATCGTCACCAGAAGGGCCGAATGTAACCAGAACCGAAGGCACGCCCGCCGCCTTTGCCGTATTCCGGTCGGTATCGGAGTCGCCGATCAGAACACACAGGTCTGGATGGCCACCTGCCCGCCGCGCTGCCTCACGCAACGGTTCGGGGTCGGGTTTGCGCACAGGCAACGTATCCGCCCCGACCAGAGCGGCGAACTGATCCCGCACTCCCATCTGTGACAGCAACTGATGCGCCAGCGCCTCGGGCTTGTTGGTGCAGATGCCCACGCCGTAACCGGCCGCTTTCAGCGCCTCGACCGCGTCCAACGCGCCGGGATAGAAGGTGGTATGGGTGTCGATGGCCTGCGCATAGGCCTCCAGCAACATCGGGTAATAGTCCGAAATGGTCTGCTCTTCGAATGCTCCAACGCGCTTCAACCCGTGGGTCAACATCATCCGGCCACCCCGCAGCGCGACGCCCGCGTCCTGCCCGTGGATCAGCACGTCGCCATGGCCCATATGACGAAAACAATGGTTCGCGGCCTCTAGCAGATCGCCGGATGTATCCGCCAAAGTTCCATCCAGATCGAAGATTACGGTACGCATAAAGCCTCCTGCCTCGGCGGGTTTTCGCCACGTCGTGTTGCAAACGGCAATCTAGTTTGATGCCCGAACCGCTTGCGCCTTTGCCCTCAGCGGATAAAACGGTCGCCAACAAAACACAAAGAGAAAACGAATTCATGAGCACCGCCCTTGTCATCCTTGCCGCCGGAAAAGGCACCCGGATGAATTCGGATATCCCCAAAGTTCTGCATCCCATCGCGCAAACCCCGATGCTGGTCCATGCCATGCGTGCCGGGGCCGTGCTGTCGCCCGAACGCACCGTGATCGTCACCGGCCATGGGTCCGAGGCCGTCGCCAAAGTCGCCACAGCCGAGGATGAGACCGCGCAGATTGCCGAGCAGGAAGAGCAGTTGGGCACCGCCCATGCCGTCGCCCAGGCCCGCCCCGCGCTGGAGGGGTTCGAAGGCGACGTGGTGGTCCTGTACGGTGACACGCCGTTTCTGCAGCCCGACACGCTGGAACGGATGATCGAGGCACGCGCACAGAATGACCTGGTCATTCTGGGTTTCGAGGCCGCCGATCCCGCTCGCTACGGCCGCCTTGTCATGCAGGGCGATACGCTGGAACGGATCGTTGAATACAAGGACGCCTCGGATGAGGAACGCGCGATAAGCCTCTGTAATTCTGGACTTTTGGCTTGTGACGCGCAAACCTTGTTCTCGTTGATAGAAGCCGTGGGCAATGACAACGCGTCCGAGGAATACTACCTGACCGACGTGGTCGAGATCGCTCGCAACCGGGATCTGAAAGTCACCGCCGTTGCCTGTGACGAGGCTCAGACGCTAGGCGTGAATTCACGTACGGATCTGGCGGCCGCCGATGCTGTCTTCCAAGCTCGTGCCCGCGCTGAGCTTCTGGATCTGGGCGTCACGCTGATGGCCCCCGACACCGTCTATCTGGCCGCCGATACGATCATTGGGCGGGACACGGTGATCGAGCCCAACGTGGTCTTCGGCCCCGGCGTAACCGTCGAAAGTGGCGCGACGATCCGAGCGTTTTCGCTTCTGGAAGGCTGCCACGTAAGCCGTGGTGCCGTCGTTGGTCCATACGCCCGTCTGCGCCCTGGGACAGAGTTGGCCGAGAACACGCGCATCGGAAATTTCGTCGAAATCAAGAATGCCGAGATCGCCGAAGGTGCCAAGGTCAATCACCTTAGCTATATCGGGGATGCCTCGGTGGGCGCTGCGTCGAATATTGGCGCGGGTACGATCACCTGCAACTATGACGGGGTGATGAAGCACAAGACGACGATTGGCGAGAATGTCTTCATCGGATCAAACACCATGCTGGTTGCCCCCGTGACCGTCGGCGACGGCGCCATGACGGCAACCGGTACTGTGGTCACGCGGGACGTCGAGCCCGACGCTCTCGCCGTGGCGCGCGCCAAGCAGGACAACAAACCTGGCTATGCGCGCAAACTTTTTGACATGCTCAAGGCGAAGAAGGCTCGCCACGATAAAGGAGCCTGACCCATGTGTGGTATCGTAGGCGTATTGGGCGAACACGAGGTTGCCCCCATTCTGGTCGAGGCGCTGAAGCGCCTTGAATATCGCGGATATGACAGCGCCGGGATTGCGACCGTGAACAACGGCGCGTTGGGACGCAGACGAGCTGTGGGCAAGTTGGTGAACCTCAGCGATTTGCTGGTACATGACCCCTTGCCCGGTAAATCGGGTATCGGCCATACCCGCTGGGCCACCCATGGCGTGCCCTCGGTCACGAATGCGCACCCGCATCAGGCGGGCCCCGTGGCCGTGGTTCATAACGGAATCGTGGAAAACTACCGCGAATTACGGGCCGAACTGGCAGAACATGGCGTCGATTTCGTCACCGAAACCGACACCGAAACCGTGGCTCTGATGGCCGAACACTACCTGAAATCCGGCTTGTCCCCTGTTGAAGCGGCGAACAAGACCATCGACCGGCTTGAGGGTGCTTTTGCGCTGGCGTTCCTTTTTGACGGTCAGGACGATTTGATCGTGGCGGCGCGCAAGGGCTCTCCGCTGGCCGTCGGCCACGGGGATGGCGAGATGTACGTAGGTTCGGACGCCATCGCATTGGCCCCGCTAACCGACCGTATCACCTATCTTGAAGAGGGTGACCGCGCCGTGCTGACCCGCACCTCGCTGGAGATCCGCAACGAAGCCGGTGAGTTGGTCAATCGTGAGCTCCGCCAGATCAAGATCGAACAATCCCGCGCCGACAAGGGCGGGCACAAGCATTTCATGGCCAAAGAAATCGCCGAACAACCCGTTGTCGTGGCCGAGGCGATCCGATCCTATCTGCGCACCGGCGGGGACGAGATCACCCTGCCCGGCAATTTGGATTTCACCAAGCTGGACCGTCTGACCATGGTCGCCTGCGGCACCGCTTTCTATGCCTGCCTGACCGCGAAATACTGGTTTGAACAACTGGCGCAAATCCCTGTCGAGGTCGATATCGCCAGCGAGTTCCGTTATCGCGAACCGCCCATTCCCGGTCGCACAGCAGCGCTGTTCGTCAGCCAGTCGGGCGAAACCGCCGACACGCTGGCCGCGTTGCGCTATTGCGAGGGCAAGGCCGACAAGATCGTCTCGGTGGTCAATGTTCCCGAAAGCTCCATCGCGCGGGAAAGCGATATTGCTCTGCCGATCCATGCGGGGGTTGAGATCGGCGTCGCCTCGACCAAAGCCTTCACCTGCCAGCTGAGCGTGTTGCTGATGCTGGCGCTGAAAGCGGCCGCTGATCGCGGCACTCTGACTCCCGAGGAACTGGCTGATCACGCCGCCGCCTTGCGCGGCCTACCATCTGTGCTGAACACCGCGCTGGAGCAAAACGAAGCCATTCGCGCCGCTGCCCAACGCCTGTCCGAGGCGCGCGACGTTCTGTTTCTGGGCCGCGGCCTAATGTTCCCATTGGCAATGGAAGGCGCGCTGAAACTGAAAGAAATCAGCTATATACACGCCGAAGGTTATGCATCAGGTGAGCTGAAACATGGGCCCATCGCCTTGATCGACAAGCATATGCCCGTGGTGGTGATGGCCCCGCGCGATGCGGTTTTCGACAAGACGGTGTCGAACATGCAGGAGGTCATGGCGCGCAAAGGTAAAGTCATCCTCGTTTCCGACGATGACGGCATCGCCGAGGCCAAGGACGGGGTGCAAAGCACCATTCGAATGCCGCATATCCACCCGAGCCTTGCGCCCATCCTCTATTCGGTTCCGGCGCAACTGCTGGCCTATCACACAGCCGTGGCAAAAGGGACGGATGTGGACCAGCCGCGCAATCTGGCGAAATCCGTCACCGTCGAATGATGCAAGCCGCCGCATATCTGGACCAGATCAAGGCGCACGCAGATACCGAACGCGCGCAGCAGGCCGCCGCCTATCACAAGGCGGACCGTCCATATCTAGGCGTGCCCAATCCGGTTCTGAATGATCTGACCAAAAGCTGGCGACAAGAACTGGATGTGTCGGATCGCGTCGCTCTGGCAGATGCACTTTGGCAGACGAATATTCACGAAGCCCGCATTGCTGCCGCGAAATTGCTTACACAATCGCGCATCCGACCAGACGACGCAGTTTGGGACTTGCTGCAAAGCTGGTTGCCCGACTTCGACGCATGGGAGATCGCAGATCATGCTTGCATGGCGATGCAAAAACGCCTTTCCGCAGAGCCATCCCGGCTGGATCAGGTCGAGGCATGGACGACCTCCGAGCATATGTGGACGCGCCGCGCGGTTTTGGTGGCCACTTTGCCATGGACCAAGCAAAACCACCCCAAAGTCGATGATCTGCACCGCCGCGACCGCATTCTGAAATGGGCCGCAGGCTATATCCCGGATCGGGAGTGGTTCATACAAAAGGCAATCGCATGGTGGTTGCGTGATCTGTCGAAACACGACGCACCCAGGGTCGTTGCCTTTCTGGACGCGCACGGAGAAGCAATGAAGCCCTTTGCCCGTCGCGAAGCGGGGAAATACCTCACGGGTCAGTTGGAATAGACTTCCAACTCGACCAATTCGTCAAACGGCAGCAACAAGGCTCGCATGGCATCCAGAGACAACTGGCTGCCCCCACCTTCCGGTCCCGGTGAGGGAACCAGAGTGATGTAGGCTTGTGCCCCGGTGCGTGGAACGACCACCCGTCCGGTAAACTCGGTATCGACCAGAGGTGTGCGCAACCACCGGCCCGGCGTAGTCGGGTCGCCTAAACTGGCAATGGTCGTTTTCGCCCCAAGCCACCCAGCGGCAGTCGCGGGCAAAGGCTCGTCGTCGGCTGCTGCATCTTCGACCTGGGTTTCATCTGCCGAAACGGGTTCAGGCTGGGCAGTGGCATCGCCACGCTTCAACAAACGATCGGACGTCGACCGAACCGTCTCGCATCCTGCCAGGAAAACACAGAAAACCAAAAGTGCATATATCATCCCTGAACCCTATCGTCCTGCGCGCATCTGCACCAGCGCAAAGCGCAGTTCGCCCTTGCCGCAGGCCTTGCGCCGCTTTAGTTAAGAAGCATGACAGCTCCACTTATCGACCCGTTCGCTCGTGCCATCACTTACCTCCGCGTTTCCGTCACGGATCGCTGTGATTTCCGCTGTGTATACTGCATGTCCGAAGACATGAAATTCCTACCCAAAAAAGACTTGCTCACGCTCGAAGAATTGGATCGCATGTGTTCGACCTTCGTGAACATGGGGGTAGAAAAATTGCGCATCACCGGGGGTGAGCCGCTTGTACGTCGCAACATCATGACGTTTTTCAACGCCATGACCCGCCATCTGGATAGCGGAGCGCTGAAGGAGCTGACCCTGACCACAAATGGCTCGCAGCTGCATCGCTTTTCGGAAGACCTCTATGCTGCGGGCGTGCGCCGGGTGAATATCTCGTTGGATACGCTGGACGAAGACAAGTTCGCGCAGATCACTCGCTGGGGACGCCTCAAACAGGTGCTGAACGGCATTGATGCCGCGCAAAAGGCCGGGCTGCGGATCAAGATCAACGCTGTGGCCCTGAAGGGCTTCAACGAGGAAGAACTGCCGACCATTACAAAATGGTGCGCCGAGCGCGATATGGACCTGACATGGATTGAGGTCATGCCGATGGGCGATATCGGCAACGAAGACCGTCTGGATCAGTACTGGTCCCTGAAAGACGTGCGCAAGGAATACGAAAACCACTATACCGTGACTGATCTTGCCGAACGCACCGGCGGACCCGCTCGCTATGTGCGGCTGGAAGAAACGGATCAGAAAATCGGCTTTATCACGCCCATGTCGCATAACTTCTGCGAAAGCTGCAACCGCGTGCGCCTGACCTGTACCGGCGAGCTGTTTATGTGCCTTGGACAAGAAGATATGGCGGACTTGCGCGGCGCTTTGCGTGACCATCCGGACACCGAGCAACCACTTGAAGAGGCGATCCGCGCAGCGATCAACCTCAAACCCAAAGGGCACGACTTCGACTACTCCCGCCAGGCGGTGGACGGCAAGATGAGCCGCCACATGAGCCATACCGGCGGCTGACGTGCCTGCCCCTGTTGACCGACCGACACTGCTCTACCACCTGTATTGCAGCCTGACCGCAGTTGCGGCACCGTTTGTCTGGCGGGCAGTTCGCAAAAAGCTGCTTGCTGCTGACGTTCCAACACTTCGTCAGCATGAACGCCTCGGCCATGCCAGCCAGCGACGGTCAAAGGGGCAACTCATTTGGTTCCACGCCGCAAGTGTGGGTGAGACTTTGTCGGTCATCAGCCTCATAAAACGCTTGGGCGAACGACTGCCAAGCGCCGAGTTTCTGATCACTTCGGGCACGCCAACTTCGGCTTCGTTGATTGAAAAGCGGATGCCGCCCCGCACGCGTCACCAATACCCCCCGCTTGACGCCGGCGGCCCAGTGAAGCGTTTTCTTAACCATTGGCGCCCCGATGCGGGCATCTTTGTCGAAAGCGAGATCTGGCCACAACTGATAATCGAGGCTGGAAAACGCGAAACCCCACTGGCCCTGCTGAATGCGCGTCTTTCAGACAAATCAGTAGCAGGTTGGAAAAAGCGGCCTAAAACAGCGCGATTCATTCTGAATCACTTCCGCCTTTTCCTGACCCAGAATGATCGGACTGCGCAAAACCTTATCCAGATGGGCGCGCCGGAAACACGCGTGCAACCCGGAACCAACCTCAAAGCGATGTCCGACCCGCTGCCGGTAGATCAAGCAACCCTGGGCGATATGAAAACCCAGATCGCTGACCGCCCCGTCTGGATTGCCAGCTCCACCCATGCCGGCGAAGAAGAGACCGTTCTGGCCGCCCATGCCGAATTGTTGAAACACTGGCCCGATCTGCTTCTGCTGCTGATTCCCCGCCATCCCGAACGCCGCGGCGACGTTGCTGAGCTAATCGACCAGGCCGGACAAAAAGCCGCCTTTCGGTCCGCTAATGACCAGATCATCCCCGAAACTCAGGTCTATGTGGCCGACACGCTGGGCGAAACCGGCTCATGGTACGCGCTCTGCCCCATCGTCTTTCTGGGCGGCTCGCTGCGCGAGATCGGAGGCCACAACCCGTTCGAACCCGCACAGGCGGGCGCTGCCGTGATCACAGGCCCTGGCTATTTCAACTTCGCGGAAACCTTCGCCCCCCTGATCGAAACCGGCGGTGCGATACAGGTCCAGTCCGCACCCGACTTGACCGCAGCCGTCACCGAATGGCTGTCCGATCCGACTGCACTGACCACCGCCCGCAAGGCCGCGCAATCTTGCGTCAACACCCAGAAAAATGCGCTGAGCGCTATCGTTGACACTCTCTGCGATCAACTTGAACTGGGCGTGCAGGATCCCTCTTCATCTGGCTAAAAATATCTCGGGGAGCGCGAGGGGCTGGCCCCTCGCTGCCGCAAACGGTCAAGCCGCTGGCATCCTCTGTTCAACGATTTCTGCCCACCAGCTGCATCCGGCTGGGATCGCCTCGTCATTGAAGTTGTATTCCGGGTGGTGCACCGCAGCAGTGTCGCCGTTGCCCACCAAAATATACGCCCCCGGACGCTCTTCGAGCATGAAGGCGAAGTCTTCTCCGCCCATAATTAAGGGTGCGTCATCGCAGTCGCCAGAAACCGACCGTGCGACCTCGGCAGCAAAATCCGTCTGCTCATCACTGTTTACCATCACCGGATATCCCCGGTAATAGGTCACGTCTACAGCCCCGCCAAAGGTCGCAGCGACCCCGTTACAAATCTCGCCAATCCGTTTTTCCGCCAGATCGCGCATGTCAGCACTCATCGTGCGCACTGTACCGCGCAGTTTGACCGTTTGCGGGATCACGTTGAAGGCGGTCGAAGAAGTTTCAAACGAGGTAACCGACACCACCACCTGATCAACCGGATCTGCATTGCGCGCCGCAATCGTCTGCAGCGCCAAGACCGCCTGCGCGGCCATAACAGTCGTGTCCACGGTCTCATGCGGTTTGGCTGCGTGGCCACCCTTGCCTTCAAAAACGATATCGAACTGATCCGTCGCAGCAAAAAACGCGCCCGGGCGAATGGAGAAGCTGCCCACAGGGCGACCGGGCCAGTTGTGCATCCCATAGACCTCTTGAATGCCCCAACGGTCCATCATCCCGTCTTCGCACATCTCGCGACCGCCGCCGCCGCCTTCTTCAGCGGGCTGGAAGATCACCACGACAGTACCATCGAAATTGCGCGTTTCAGACAGGTATTTGGCCGCGCCCAACAGCATCGCCGTATGTCCATCATGACCACAGGCATGCATTGCGCCCTCGGTCTTCGAGGCATAGTCAAGCCCGGTTGCCTCAAGGATCGGCAAAGCGTCCATGTCAGCGCGCAACCCGATGACCTTGCCCTTGGTATCCGCTTTGCCCCTGATCACACCGACAACACCGGTCCGGCCGATCCCGGTCACAACCTCATCGCACCCGAATTCGGCCAGTTTTTCAGCGACCAATGCACTGGTCCGATGAGTTTCGAACAGGATCTCAGGATGCTTGTGGATATCCCGCCGCCATTCGGTGATTTCACTTTGCAATTCGGCGAAGCGGTTTTTGATCGGCATGTGTTTCTCCCGGTTCAGTTATTTTTTGTGCTGGCGGGACGCAAGGCCCCTGACAACAAGACGATCAGCACCGCCAATGGTAGCAGAGCAGTAAACGCCAGACGCAATGTAAGCATCTCTGCCAAAAACCCAATAAGCGGAGGGCCAATGAGCAACCCGCCATAGCCCAGCGTTGCCACACTTGCGATGGCTTGCCCGGGCGGCACGTCAGGGTCGTTGGCCGCCCGACTGAAAGCCAATGGCATGATCACCGCATATCCAATCCCCATCAAGGCGAATCCAGACAGCGCTATTGTAGCCTCGGAGGCGGTCACAACTCCTAGCACCCCTAGTGCCGCGCATATCCCGCCAAATCGAGCTGTAGCGACTGGACCAAAACGTGAAATGACGACCCCTCCGGCCAGACGAAAGGCGACCATCGTCACCGAGAACACGGCGTATCCCAAGGCTGCAACACTTTCGGTAGCGCCTGTCACATCCCGTAGGAATATCGCGCTCCAATCCGCCACTGCTCCTTCGCCCAATGCGCCACACAACGCCGTAAAGCCGACCAGAACCAATGCCCCGGATGGCAGCGCAAAGACCTTACCACTTGAGCTTTCGGTACGACGTGACGTCCAACGCACCATGGACAACGCCAAAGCCAACCCCACAACAACACCCCCCGCCAATAGAAAGTGTTGCATAACCGTCAACTCAAGTTGAACCGCTCCGTAGCCACTGAGCGCACCAAGACCTGCGCCCAGACTCCACATCGCGTGAAACGAAGACATCACAGGTTTGTCGTAGGCTTGCTCGACCTCGGCGGCCCAGGCGTTCATGGCAACATCCATCGACCCATGAAATGCGCCGAAGACAAACAGAAATGCCGCCAGTGACCAGAAGCCATTCGCAAAGGCCAACAGGATCAGCGACAGCGTATACAAAACGGCAATCACCCTCGTAATTGCCACCGCACCGAACCTGTCGGTCAGTCGGCCTGTCACGGGAAAGGAACACACCGCCCCCGCAGCCATGAATAACAGGCCAAGCCCCAATGCCTCATGCGTGAGGTCCAGCCGGTCCCGCACGGCAGGAATACGAGAGGCCCAGATGCCAAACAAAGCACCGTTCAGAATGAACATGGCGGCAACGGCCCGCCAAGCGGTTACGATGCCAATCACGCAATCCCCTTTCCGCAGTTCAACCCCGCCAGTACTACAGGCGTGAGACGGATTGGCAATCGGCGACTATTCCAACCGCTTGCGGATCCTTCGCACAGCCACCCAGACTGCCAGAACAACTGGAACGGTCACTGCAGCTGTCAGCATCCCCTTGCTGATCCCGGCCTTGGTCAATGGGTACAATAGATAGCTGGCCAGAGACACGGCATAATAACTGATGGCAACAACCGACAAGCCCTCGACCGTGTGTTGTAACCGCAGGGCCAGATCGGCGCGGCGGTCCATGCTTTCCAGCAACGCCTGATTCTGCGCGCTTCGTTCGACATCCACACGGGTTCGCAACAACTCTCCTGCACGAATGGCCCGATCGGACAGAGCTTGCAAACGACGTTCCGTGGACTTCACCGTACGCATTGCGGGATCGTAGCGACGCATCATGAAATCGGCAAAGCTCTGGCGGCCCTCGAACCGTTCCTCGCGCAAAACCTCGATCCGCTGGTTTACAATGGCTTCATATGCTCCAGTCGCACCAAACCGAAACGAACATTGTGCCGAAAGAGTTTCAAGCTGGGTCGAGGTGTGCAGCAGATCGGGCAACAACTCATCTGGATGGGCTGAGTTGTCTGTCATTTGCCGCATCAACCGTGTCAGTTTCCCGTCCAGTTCGCCAATGCGGGGCGTCAATTCCTTGACCCGGGCAAATCCCAACATCGACATTGCCTTGTAGGTCTCGATCTCACACATACGCTGAATGATGCGCCCTATCCTGCGTTGGCCTGTACCTTTCGAGATAAACAACGCGAATCTCATATGCCCGGCTGGATCGATGCGAAAATCGCTGGCGCAAATGGCGGTATTGTCCAGCATACGAGATACCGCAAGGCTCTCGGGCTCGAACCAATCCGCCAAAGCAGATTTCACCGCACCATCATCCGCACGGTCAATCACACGGATCATCGCCGACGTCACACGCTGACCGGGGCTGGCGGCCAGCCAGTCCTGCGGGAATACTTCAAAATCAGCGGGGTTAAACGGGCGGTCACTGACATTCTGCGTGATCGCAGTATAGGTGACAAATTCCGTGTGCTGCTCCCACTTCAGCCAATGACGGCCGATTTGCCCGGCAAAATGCGTAGCAGCGGGCTGCGGGTGCTGTGCACCGTGGCGGTCCAGCAAATTCACAAGATGCGCCATATCCTCTTGGCGATCCCGCCCGACAGCGACTTCCGATTTCTTGATCGCTAGAAACGCGACCGTGCACGGACTGTTCGCCACAGGAAATGGTCGGGCGTGCAGCTCATTGGCCAATGCGTATCGCAGTGGATGGTCGTCAATCGGTGTCATTTAGGGCTCCGTCTCATCCGACGCACTATACGACACAATTTTCCAACATCAATTATCTTTTTATTTCATATACTTACGTGAATGCAATGGTATACACTTGACCTATCTCATTGATTTGGTTGCCACAGCTCGATGGGATTACCTTCAGGATCGTGGATCCGGGCAAAAAGCCCCACCTCACTGTTCCATTCCGGGTTGGTCTCAACTGCGATTCCCGCGCCCTCCAACTGGGCCGTCATTGCGGCCAGATCATCGACCCTAAAGTTGATCATCCACTGTTGCTCAACCCTGCCAAAATACTCGGTTTCCTGAGCAAATGGCGCAAAGACAGTATAGCCTTCACGCTGTTTCCACGGCAGAGGGTTAAGCTGGTTTACGCCAAGATGCTTTTCGTACCATGCGGCCAAAGCTTTGGGGTTATCGGCACGAAAAAACACACCGCCAATTCCGTTTACAGTCTCCATAGGGCACCTCCTGCTGTTCAACCTACCGCGAAACGCGGAAAGGCGCCCGTTTGGGCGCCTTTTTGTGTTTTATGTGTTTTGGATCAGTCGATCATGGGCAGGAGCTTGTCCAGC